>NZ_NFNY01000012.1 GCF_002179165.1 Campylobacter jejuni | reverse complement strand
TTTTACTTTATTATAAAAAATTTATATAAAAAATAATAAAATATAATTTATGTTTAAAAAATATTTAAAAATAATCTCAAAAGCTGTATTTTTAGCTTTTTTATCTCAACCGGCATCAGCTTCAAATTTGAAAGAATTAATCAATTTAAGCCAAAATAATGAACAATATCTCATTAAACAAATGCAAAATAGACAAGCGGTTTTAGAAAATTCACAAGCTTTTAGAAACTACTTACCTAGCCTTGGTTTAAATGCAGCTTATGTAGCAAATAATAAAGATCATTTTATTATAGTTCCTCAGGAAAGTTTATTTGCTAAACTTTCTCTTAATGTTTTACTTTTTGATGGGGGTGCCAGAGAAGCAACTTTAAGAGCTTTGCAAAGCAAAGAAAAATTAAGTTTTTTAGATAAAGAACAAAGTAGAAATTATCTTGCATTAAATGCAATAACGCTTTATTTTAATACTTTAAGCCTTGAAAAAATTTTACTGGCAAATGAGCAAAAAGTAAAGTTTTTGAAATCAAGTTTTGAAAGATTGCAAAAATTTTATAATGCCGGATTAAGTTCTAAAGATGAACTTGAAAGTATTAGAGCGAAATATCATTTAAGCTTATTAGAATTAAATCAAAATAAATTAAAACTTGTCTCCATTCAAAAAGAAATTAGAATCTTAAGTAATACCGATTTTAAACCCGAAGGAGAAACTTATTTAGATAATCCCATACAAGAAAAAAGTCAAAACTATGAAGTGTTAAAAGCCAAGGAGCAAATCAATCTAGCTAAAGAAAATCTTAATTTGGTCAAAGCACAATATTTTCCTAAATTTTATATACAAAATAATTTTGGTTTTTATAAAAATAACTACAACCCTAAAATTCCAGCCCCTTATATAAATTTAGCTGATGAATTTTTAGAAAAACATTCTCAAAGCAACCAATTTATTTTAGGCTTAGAATGGAAACTTTTTGATTTTAATGCAAGGGCAAAAGAAATTGAGAAAGAAAGATTAAATGTTCAAATTGCAAATGCCAATGCAAGATATAATGAGCGCAAAAATAAAGAAGAATTAATTTATCTTAGGCAAAGTTTAAATTTTTTAAAAGAACAAATTTCTGCTTTAAAATTAAGTTTAGAAGCTGCAAATTCAGCTTTTGAAAGTGTAGATAAAAAATACAAAGCCGGACTTGCTTCTTATGTGGAATATTTAGGGGCTGTAGAAACAAAATTCAAAGCACAAAGTGATTTAGAGCTTGCCATAAACGAATTTGAAATCACTAAGGCAAATTATTATTTTAATGCAGGTGTAGAGCTTATTTCAAAGGTAAGAGAATGAAAAAAATTTTATTATTAGTTTTTATATTCAATATTGTTTTTGGCGAAGAAATTTATGCGAGTTTTAATGTAGAAGCCTCAAAACAAAGCAAGCTCACTCTAGAAAGTATAGGCTTAGTCGATCAAATTCTTGTAGATATCGGACAAAAAGTTAAAAAAGGAGAACTTTTATTGGTGCTTGATCAAAAAAGCGAAAAAATTGCCCTTGAAAACGCACAAATAGCTTACAAACTCTCACTTATAGAATATGAAAATACCAAAAGTAAAATGCAAAAAATAAAAAGCGTTAAAGAAGTAATTGATAAACAAAGCTATGAAGATATGAAAACTAAATTTGATGCGGCAAATTTAAATCTCAACAAAGCAAGGATTAATATAGAATACTATAAAAATATTTTAGCTAAAAAAGAACTCCGTGCTCCCTATGATGCTATTGTTGCAAATAAATTCATACAAGTGGGTGAAGGAGTAAGCGGTGTAGCTCAAAATTTAATAGAAATTTTTTCCTATCCGCAAAGCAAGCTGGTTCTAAGCTTTGATGAAAAATATAAAAATAAGGTTAAAATAGGAGATGAGTTTTTATATAAAGTCGATCAAAACGGCACTGAATTTAGAGGAAAAATCGATCTCATTTATCCTAGTATAGAAGTAAAAACAAGAAAGATTTACGCCGAAGTAAAAGTACAAAATTTAACGCCTGGACTTTTTGGCGAAGGTAAAATCATCACCAAAGATTAAAAAATGTTTAAATTAGCTATAAATAGACCTATTACTATATTAATGTTTTTCTTAGCTCTAATGATTTTTGGACTTATTTCTGCTTTTAGCATGAGTGTGAATTTGTTTCCTAATGTTTCCATACCACTTATTAAAATCACAAGCAAGATTAATGGGGATTTAAATTTCGTAGAATCTAAAATCACTAAGGAAATTGAAAATGCCTTAAGCGAAATTGATGGAGTAAAAACCATAAGTTCAGCAGCCTATGATAATTTTAGCATTAGCGTTGTGGAATTTAAATTAGGCAAGGATCTTGAAGTTGCCGCTAATGATGTGCGTGATAAAATAGGCACCTTAACCTTGCCAAGTAAAGTTGAAATCGAAAAAATCAGTTCTGACTCTGGTTCTGCTATCTCGCTTTTTTTATATTCTAAAGATAAACTCAATTTAATGCATGAAATCAATGATAAAATCAAGCCTTTTTTGCAAAGAATTGATGGAGTAGGAAAAATCAAAACCAAAGGCTTTTTAAAACCTCAAATTCGTATAGAATTAAAACCTAATGAACTTAGAAAATATGACCTTAACGCTCTTGATGTTGCAAATATTATCAAAAATCAAAATTTTAAACAAGCTTTAGGAGAACTTAATAATAAACAAAATAATTATATTATTAAGGGCTATTTTGAAGCTACAAATTCAGAAGAACTTTCTAAGCTTCGTATTAAAACAGGAGTATTTTTAAGCGATATAGCAAATATTTCAAATCTTTATGAAGATGAAAAACAAAATGCTATTTATAATGGCAAAGAAGGTGTACTTTTAGAGCTGGGCAAAATCACAAATTACAATACCCTTAAAATGATAAAAAATGTTAAAAATGCTTTACCAAATTTAAAAAATCAAATTTCTAAAGATATAGAAATTTATACACTCTATGACAAAAGCTTAAATATTCATAAGCATTTATCACAAGTAATTTTTGATATGGTTTTAGGTATTTTCCTCACTCTTGTTATTGTATTTTTGTTTTTAAGAAATTTAAGTGCAACATTCATAGCTTGTGTGGCCATACCCACTTCGATTATCTCAACCTTTTTTATCATTGATATTTTAGGTTATGATTTAAATCGCCTTACTTTCATTGCTCTTACTTTGAGTATTGGAATTTTCATTGATGATGCGATAGTGGTGATTGAAAATATCACTAAAAAATTAAAAGATTATTCTGCTTTAAAAGCTGCCTTTTTTGGCATTAATGAAATAGCTTTTAGTGTATTAAGCATTAGTATTGTATTACTTTGTGTTTTTATCCCTATTTCTTATATGAACTCAATCCCTGGACTCTTTTTCAATACTCTAGGCATAAGCGTAGCTAGTGGAATAATCGTGAGTTTTTTGGTTTCTGTGTTTTTAATACCCAGCTTAAGTGCTAGATTTTTAAATCCTAAAGAAAGTGAATTTTATAAAAAAACTGAAGTATTTTTTCAAATCATAGAACAAAAATATGAAAATTTGCTTCATAAAATTTTACAAAATAAAACAAAATTTATTTTAGCAACTCTTATTTTTACAATTCTTTCTTTTGGTTTAGCAACGCGTATAGGACTTGATTTTTTACCTATGGAAGATGATAGCGAAATTCAAATTTTATTAGAAAGCAAACAAGACTTAAGTTTAGAAGCTATGCGTGAAAAAAGTTTAAATTTCCTTGAAAAAATCAAAGCGGATGAAAATGTTGCTTATGCTTTTTTGCTTGTAGGTTATGATGATGCCAAAGATGCAACTAAGGCTAAAATTTATATCAAGCTTAAAAATTTAAACGAGAGAAAATTGAGACAAAGTGCCATAGTGAGTTTATATAGGCAAAAATTTCAAGATGAAAATTTAAAAATTAAAGTTCTAGAACTTCCAAAAATAGAAGGTGCTGGCATTGATGATCCGGTACAATTTTTGATTTTAGGAGATGATTTAAACAGCTTAAAGCAGGCAGCATCTCGTGCTAAAGAAATCTTAAAAAGCAACGAACGCATCGTAGATATAAGTGATAATGCCAATGCAATAAAAGATGAAATAGCCTTGCATATCAATAAAGAAAAAGCTAAACTCTTAGATGTAAATCCTCAGTATTTAGCAGGGGTCTTGAGTTATTCTTTTTCACAACTTAGCGTTGGAAGTATGGATAGAGGTAACTCTAAAGATGATATTATCTTAAGCTTTGATCCTTTATTTAAAAAAGATATAGAAGCTTTAAAACACATCAGCATTAAAAATAATCAAGGGGTAATTTTAGAACTTTCAAGTGTCGTGGATTTTATTTATAGTAAAGACTTAAAAACTATTAATCGCTATAACAAAAATCGCTCCATAAAAGTTACCGCTGGAGTAAATGAACTTTCCTTGGGTGCCGTGCAAAAGCTTTTACTTGATAATATGAATGAAATTTTAGGCAAAGATACCAACCTTAATTACGCTTTTTCAGGCTTTATTAATCTTTTAGGCGAAACCATTAATGGCTTTGCTATGGCAGTAATTTTAGCCTTTGTTTTAATCTATCTTGTCCTAGCTGCACTTTATGAAAGTTTTATCTTGCCACTTATCATAATGATAACCATGCCTTTAGCCTTTGGTGGAGCCTGTATAGGGCTTTTTATCACAGGACACAACTTCTCGCTTTTTGTCCTAATTGCCATTATTTTACTTTTTGGAATGGTAGGGAAAAATGCTATTTTACTTGTAGATTTAGCCAATAAAAAATGCCACGAAGGTTTAGATGCGGACAAGGCTCTTTTAATAGCCGGAAAATCTCGCTTAAGAGCAATTTTAATGACAACTTTTGCTATGATTTTTGCTATGCTTCCACTTGCTTTTTCAAAAGGTGCAGGATATGAAGCAAATTCACCTATGGCAATCGCTATTATTTTTGGTCTTATAAGTTCAACTTTATTAACCCTACTTGTAGTTCCAGCTCTTTTTAAATTTTGCTTTAAAATCGATAGTAAATTAAGAAAAATTTATGAGAGAGAAAAATTGGTTTAAAAGACTATTTTATAGTCTTTTAAGTATTGTTTTTATAAAGGGCTTTTAAGTTATCATAAGCAATTTGTATTTTTTCAAATTGCTCTCTTGCATATGCTTTTTCTATAGCGCTTTTACCTTGATGAAAATCAGGATGATAAAGCTTAACCAAAATTAAATATTTTTGTCTGATCTCGCTAAGATCATTTTGCGGGGTGCATTCAAGTGTGCTAAAATAATTACTAAAAAGCTTAGCTAAGGCATTAAATTTCCATTTCATATTTTCTTTATTGTGAATATTTTGGCGGAATTTTTTATATTCTTCGCGATCAACCTCAAAGCTCACGCAATATTTTAAATGCTCACTCTCATCAGCAAAGGCTTCAAAAAGTTCTAAGCTATTTTCATCCTTGTAATCAATCATTAAAATATTTGTCATTTCATCGTATTCAATATTATGATCTTTAAAATAATTTCTCACATAGGTTACAAAAAGTTTTTCATTAGAACTCAGTCTTAGTAAAATTTTATTCGAAACAAAATCCACCTTAATAAAAAGCATAGGCTTAAGCATATTATTTTGCTCAAAATTCAAACGAAAGGTTTTAAAATGCGCATCTTTTAAATTTTCTATGCTTTCATTAGTGCTTTTACGATACTTTTGATCTAAAACCTTTAAAAAATAACGGCGTTGTGGAATTTCATTTTCCTCAAAAAAAGAAAAAATCTTATTTTTGCGCCCTACTACCTTTGTGAAATTTTTGGTAATTAAATCTTTAAAATACTGAAAAACGCTAATATCATCAGTATTAACATTGATAGTTTCTAAAGTTTGCACAATTTGCATCTTCTCTCTCCCATAAAGGCTCATCTTCAAAAAACGAACTAGTGCCTTTTAAAATTTCATTAGGTGTATAATCGGCTTTATATGATAAAGATTGACACTTTTTTACAAAATATCCTAAATAAATATAATTTAATTTTTCATTTTTAGCAAGCTCTATCTCTTTTAATAAAGAAAATTTTCCTAAAGAAAGGTGAGAAAAATCGGGATCATAAAAACAATAAATACTAGAAATTCCATCATCTAAGATATCTATTAAATCCACGCAAACAAGTTTGTCATCTATATAAAAAGCGAGTTCATAACCAAAATCCATAAAACCATCAACATAAAGATTATAATATTGTTTAAAATTTAAATCGTATCTTTTCCAAGATTTTTTATTTTCCATAAAACGATGATATTTATCATATAAAAACAAGTGCTCATTACTTAATTTTGGAGTCCTTAATAAAATTTTAGTATTGATATTTTTATTTATTACCCTTCTTTCGTTACGTGAAAATCGATACTCGCTTGCTAAAATTCTTGTACTTAAACACTCTTGACATCCTTGACAGATGGGACGAGAAAAATATCTGCCAAAACGACGCCAACCACGCCTAACAAGCTCTTCATTAACTTCTTTATAACAGTTTTCTATGTATTTATACTCTAACCTTGCGCGTTTATCTTCTAAATAAGGGCATTGATTTTCAAGTGTGCAAAATCCAATTTCTAACATTAAATTTTCTTAATATCTGAATTTTTAATAAATTCTAAAAACTCATCTTGTAATTTTTCTTGCTTTAAGAAAATTTCTTGCATTTCTTTATCTTGATTTATTTCTTGTGCTTTCATTTTATTTTCTTTGGCCAAATTCTCCAAATCTTTCAAATCATTTTTCATACCCATAGCGCTTTTACTCGATTTTTTTACCGATTTTTGAACGTGAGCGTTAGTTTGCATTTCTTTTTTTATATTTTTAAGACTATCTAAAAAATCCATTATTCTCTGCTTTCTCTTATTTTCTTTAAAGTAGCTGCAATTGCTGCAATCACTTCTTCTTTATTTTCCTGATGACGATCTTCTGTATTTTCTAGCAATTCTTGCATATGAGTTTCTATAAAAGAGGTATCAAAATATCCTCTTCTAAATTCTCTTGTTTTTGTAATTGCAATTAAAAATGGTATCGTTGTCCTAATGTCTTCTATAATAAATTCTTTTAAAGCGCGCTCAAGCTTATTAACTGCTAAATCATAACTTGTAGCTTTTATAATTAATTTTGCAAGCATAGAATCATAAAAAGGAGGCACACTATAATCTTTATAAATATGACTATCAACTCTTACAGAAGGACCGAGTGCAGGATAATATTCGCCAATCTTACCAGGGCTTGGAATGAAATTTTTCCATACATTTTCAGCTGTAATTCTTGCTTCAATTGCAAAGCCTCTAGGTTTTATATCGCTTTGTTCTATATCTAAAATTTCTCCACCTGCAATACGAATTTGACGCACAATAAGATCAATTCCTGTAATTTCCTCAGTAATAGGATGTTCTACTTGAATTCTTGTATTCATTTCCATAAAATAAAAGCGGTTGTAATCATCAAGTAAAAACTCTATCGTTCCAGCATTGGTGTATCCTACTGCTTTTGCGGCTGCTACAGCGGTAACCCCCATAGTTTTTCTTAGATTATCTGAAATTCCAGGACAAGGTGCTATTTCAATGACTTTTTGATGACGACGCTGTATAGAACAATCTCTTTCACAAAGATGGATAATATTGCCATAATTATCTCCTAAAATTTGAAATTCAATGTGGCGTGGATTAACCACATATTTTTCCATAAATACCTCATCATTATTAAAATAAGTTAAAGCTTCTCTTTTGCAAGATTCAAGAGCATTTTCAAGCTCCTCTTCTTTATACACAACACGAATTCCGCGTCCCCCGCCCCCACCTGAAGCTTTTAAAATAACAGGATAGCCTATTTTTTGTGCAAATACTTTAATCTCATCCATACTATAGGAATTTAATTTTTCAGTTCCTGGAACAATAGGAATTCCATTTTGTGCCATTAATTTTCTTGCTATATTTTTATTTCCCATTTTATGAATAACATCGGATTTTGGACCAATAAAAATGATCCCGGCATCTTCACAAGCTTTAGCAAACTCATAATTCTCGCTTAAAAATCCATAACCTGGATGTATAGCATCAGCTTTACAAGCTTTAGCGATCTCTACAATTCTCTCTATATCCAAATAACCTCTTATTGCATCTGTGCCTATACGATACGCCTCATCGGCAATTTTTACATGCAAACACTCACGATCAGGTTCTGTAAAAACAGCAACACTTTTAATATGTAAATCCCTACAAGCACGAATCACTCTAACAGCTATTTCGGCACGATTTGCAATTAGAATTTTATGAATTTGTATCATTGCTTACCTTTTAAAAATTTATTATTTGAATTAAATTTTAGCAAATTATTCTTACAAAAACTTAGTAAAAATTTTAATTTATTTTAGCTATAATAAAACTTTTTAAATTTTATCTCACAAAAAGAAGAAAAGTAGGTTAATGGTTGCCGATAAAAGATTATTTTATTTAAGCTGTGTTTTAATTACCATAGGTGTGGTATTTTCATATTCTCTTACGGCTTTTACTGTGCTTTTTTTCAATTATAGTGATTTTCATTTCTTTATACGCCAACTATTTTTTGGAATCAGTGGCATTCTTATAATGTTTTTTATCTCTCGTCTTGATCCTGATAAAACGCTTTGCAAAAGACTTATTCTAGCTGTTTTAATTCTTTCTTTTCTGTGTATTATTGTTTTACCTTTTTTACCCTCTGTTTTGGCAACAGCTAGTGGCGGCGCAAAGCGTTGGATTCGTTTAGGACCCGTTTCCATTTCTCCGGTGGAATTTTTCAAAATAGGACTAATCTATTTCCTTGCTTGGAGTTATACAAGACGCATTGATGATAGTAAAAAAGCAATCAAACATGAAGTTTTAATCCTTTTGCCTTATTGTATCTTAGCTTCTATAGTGATAGGATATATTTATGTCACGCAAAATGATTTAGGGCAAAGTGTTATTTCTTTCTTTTTAATCCTAGCTTTGGCTTTTTTTGCAGGTGCTAGTAAAAGACTTTTTGCCTTTGGAACACTCATCATTATGATGATAGGCATAATGGTTATTTTTAGCAACCAAAGGCGTATCCAAAGAATAGCTTCGTGGTGGGGCAATATCCAAGATGCTTTTTTACCTATGCTTCCTGATTGGATGGCGAATGCTTTAAGGGTAAGTGGCAATAGCGAACCTTATCAAATTTCACACTCTTTAAATGCCATAGCTCATGGCGAAATGTTTGGAGAAGGTCTTGGACTCGGTACTTTTAAACTTGGTTTTTTAAGTGAAGTTCATACAGATTTTGTCCTATCAGGAATCACAGAAGAGATAGGGCTTTTTGGTCTTAGTATAATTTGCTTTATTTATCTTTGGATGATTTTAAGAATTTTTAGAATTGCTGGAAGGTGTGAAGAAAAACAAGATTTTATTTTTTGCTCTGGTATAGCTTTACTTTTACTTTTTTCGTTTTTTATGAATGCTTTTGGTATTATTTCTCTTACACCCTTAAAAGGAGTTGCAGTACCACTTTTAAGCTATGGAGGAAGTTCAATGTGGGCAATTTGTATAGGAATTGGTTATGTTTTAATGATTTCAAAAAAGGTTAAATTATGACAATAGCTTTAACAGGTGGCGGTACTGGCGGACACTTAGCCATAGTAAGAAATTTATTAGAAAGTGCCATAAAACAAAATATAGAATGTGTTTATATAGGCAGTCAAAACGGGCAAGACAAAGCTTGGTTTGAAGATGAAAATCGCTTTAAAGCCAAATTTTTTCTAAGCTCTCGTGGAGTTGTAAATCAAAATAAATTTGGAAAAATCAATTCTTTAATCCACACACTTAAACTCACTAAAAAATGTAAGCAAATTTTTAAAGACTATGAAATAAAAGCCATTTTTAGCGTAGGTGGATATAGTGCTGCTCCTGCTTCTTTTGCTGCTTTATTTTCACACTTACCTCTTTTTATACATGAGCAAAATTCAAAAAGTGGTTCTTTAAATAAACTTTTAAAACCTTTTGCAAAGCAATTCTTTAGTGCTTTTGAAAAAGAATTTGTCCCTTATCCTGTGGCAAATAAATTTTTTGATAATGCTAGAGTGCGCAAAGAATTAAAAAATATCATTTTTTTAGGCGGTTCACAAGGAGCCAAATTTATTAATGAATTGGCTCTAAAATTAGCACCAAAACTTGATGAAAAAGGTATTAAAATCACACATCAATGTGGAAAAAATGAACTTGATAATTATATAAATGCTTATGAAAAACTAAATATTAAAGCCGATATTTTTGATTTTAGTCCTAATTTAGAAGAAAAAATGGAAATGGCAGATCTTGCGATATCAAGAGCGGGTGCAAGCACTCTTTTTGAGTTATGCGCTAATAGACTACCAACTTTATTTATCCCTTATCCTTATGCGGCTAAAAATCATCAATATTTTAATGCCAAATTTTTACAAGATCAAAATTTATGTCAAATTTTCACACAAAATGATGATGTAGATATTGAGATTTTTTTACAAAATTTATTAAAAATTGATTTAGAAAATATATCCTTAAAACTTAAGGAAGTAGCACAAAAAAATGGTGGGGATATTTTATTAGAAAAAGCTTTAGAACTTATTTAATGACTTTACTTTTATAGGCCAAATATCCAAAAATATTAACTAAAATTCCAACCATAAAAAGCATAAAAATAGAGCTTGTAAAATTTTCAAAATAATCATGTAAAAGCCCTATAATCCATTGTCCTTGAGCAGCAATTAAATATCCAAATCCTTGAGCAAATGCAGAAAGTTTGGCGGCAATTTTTGCATTAGAACTTTTTTGTGCAATAAAAAGTAAAGCTATTCCAAATACTCCACCCCAAGGAAATCCCATAATAAAAGCACTAAAAACAATCATTGCTTCATTATTAAAAACAAGTGAAATACCAAAAGATAAAGCATACATCGAACATAAAGTCGCTATATAAGGCGTATGTAAACTTTTTTTAAGTTTTTCCAAAAGCAAAGGACCAAACAAAGAAACTGGCACGGCAATAAGCTGTGCAAAAAGTATAGTATTTGTAGCAAATTCCTTACTAAAGCCTTTCTCAATAACAATCTGAACATACCAAAAAAATAAAGAATAAGCCAAAAAGCTTTGAAAGCCCATAAAAAGAGTAATTTTCCATGTGGTAAGGTTTTTAAAAATAGTAACTTGCTTAAGTTCTTTTTGTTTAGTGCGGAAAAATCTACCATTTTTAGCTTGTGGATAGTAAATCATCAAAGCAGCAAAAGAAAAAATCGCCCAAAATAGCATTGAAAATTTCAAATCTAAAATATTAAGCAAAGGAGTAGCTAAAGCAATACCAACGATTGAAGAAATACTTAAAATAAGACTATAAATCCCCATCATACTTGCCATTTTTTTAGGAAATTTTTCTTTGATAAAACTAGGAAGTAAAACATTAGCAATCGCTATACCACAACCCATTATCAACATCCCTAAAAACAATCCATACGCACCAAAATAAGAACGGATAATTTCACCTATAAAGATCAAAAAAATTCCAAAAACAATCGCACGAATAGGAGAAAAATATCCTACAACAAAAGAAATACTTCCAAAAGCTATCAAGGGAAGGCTTGTAAGCACTCCTGCAAAAGTTGAGTTTAAAAAATATTCATTTTTAATAATATCAATAATAGGCCCCACTGCAGTAATGGGAGCCCTAAGATTAAAAGCTACAATAATAACAATAGCAACATTAATCCAAAAAATCTTTTTAAAAGAAGCCAATAAAAACCTTAGTTTTGAAGTTTTACTTTAAGTATTTTACCTTCTACCATCTTAGGAATCCATAAAGTATCACCATCAATAAACATATCCGCAGGACCTTTCATAGAAGGAAGATCAAGTTTTACGGCTTTACCATTTTCTAAACTATACACAAGTCCATTTAAATTTTCACCCCAAGAACTTACAAGTAAAGCATCCTTATAAGGTGCAATACCATCATAAGATTCTTTTTCATTTTTAATTACGCTAAGATCTTTTTTAGCCAAATCATAACTCATTACAAGACCCCCACTCCCATCAGGATGATAACCCGCTATAAAAAGCTTATTATTTTTACGATCCAAATAAAGTCCATTTGGTCCGCCAAATTTGACTAAATCAAGTTTTAAAAGTTCATCATATGATTTTTCTTTTAAATCAACTTTTAAAATAAGCCCTGTACCAGTATCACTCACTAAAAGCGTATTATCATCTAATTTTTCAATATCATTTAGAAAAATTGCACCTTTTATAGGAAGATTAAAAATTTCTTTTTTGCTTTTTAAATCAAAACCACGCAGCACATCAATATCTACCACATAAAGCGTATCAGCAAGCTCCATCATACCTTTTGGTGCATTCAAATTGCTTAAAAATTTATACTCAAGCACCTTGCCATTTTTATCGAGTTTTGAGATAAAGCCATCATTATCTTTCGCTAAAGGCTCGAGTTTTTCACCCACATTTGACACATAAACAAAATTTTTATCCACAAAGACACTTTCAGGACTTTTAAAGCCGTCAAATTCTTGATATTTCAATTCACTTGCACCAAGCAAAGCTGCCCCAAGCGCCAAACTTAAAATGTATTTTTTCATTTTCTTTCCTTTTATAATAAATTTTTGAAACATTATAAAAAGAAAAAAGAAAAAAGCGTATCAGTTTTTTGATAAAAAATACAAGTTTTTTGATTTTTGATATTGTTTTGGACTTTGATTATATTGTTCTTTAAATCTTTCGATAAACCAAGCTACTGAAGAAAAAGCACACTCACTCGCCACTTCACTCACATTTTTTTTAGAAAATTCAAGTAAAATTTTTGCTTTTTGCAATCTTTTTTCATCCAACCATTTTTTGGGACTTTGCCCAAAACATTTTTTAAACTCCTTAGAAAAAGTAGCCAAATCTAATTTTGCAAAATCAGCCATTTCATTTACACTTAAAAATTCCCTACCACAATATTCAAAAAGCAAGGAAAGATCAAGGCGAAATTCTTTTAAAATTCCTGCCAAAAAGCTGATAAAATAAATATTTTTATTCAAAAGCAAATGTAAAAAAATCTCTTCAAATTTCAAACTCACAATAGGATCTAAAATTTGCGTATTTTCTTCAAAATGAGGCGAAAAACTTTCTAAAATTCCTTGCAAAATCTTATCGTTTTTTACCCAAAAAATTTCACAATTATCGGTCTTCTGTTCTAGCTTAAAAAAATCTTTATATTTATAAATAAGTTCAATTAAAAATGCATTATCAAAGAAAAACAAATAAGCCTCATAAACTCCACTACTTAGCCCTACATTACTCAAAGTATAATTTCCTGCTTTTAAAAACAAAGCTTCATAAGAATCTATCTTATAATCCTTTGATGCGGTATGTAAAATTTTATACCCTTTGCGAACAAAGGTTAAAAGATGACTTCCTACATTGACAAAAGAGGAATGTGAAGTATTTGTTTGTGTGTATTTAGCAAAAGTACAAGATTGAAAATTTTTATAATTTATACCTTTTAGTTGCTTTAAATCTCGTGGCAAAGAAAGAATTTCACTCATTGTAATTTTCGCCTACATTCTAAAAGATAATTTTTAGGATCAATTTCACGCATTAAAATTTCACGCATGCAAACTCCTGCTACACTTAAATCTTTAAATTCTTCGATATTTTGCATATTAATCCCACCTATAGCATAAAGGGGAATTTTGCTAAAATCCAATAAAGATTTTAAAAAATCAAGTCCTTTGGGGGCTAAATTTACTTTACAAGAACTCTCAAAAATATGCCCTACAAAAGCATAATTTACCTTATAACTCATCGCCTCTAAAAGTTCTTCTTTGCTATGTACAGAAGTTCCAAGTGTATGAAAATATTTGCTAAGCTTTGGTTCTTTTCTCAAAAGATCTAGCGGTGCATGAAAAAAGCGGTGTCCAAGCTTTAAACATTCTTTATCAAAAAAATGCAAAAAACAAGTCGTTTTGTGTTTTGCACAAATAGTCAAAACTTCTTTTGCTAAATCAAAATACTCAAATCCGCTTAAATCTTTTTCCCTTAAAACAATAGCATCCACTCTAGCTTTTGCAAGTTTTTCAATCTGTTTTAAAAAATCCTTTTGAACACATTTTCTATCGCTTATGGCAATAATTTTTTTATCCCACATAAATACTATCACTCATCACGGCTTGCAAATTTGATCTTTTAAGCATAGTTAAAATTTCCTCTACACTTCTATCGTCTGAAATTTCAAATTGCTCATCACCTTTTTTTTCACCTTTATGCTCACCTATACCCACGCTCACTCCTGCACTCATTTTAGTTGCTCCAAGCTTTATAACCTCATCTCTAAAGCCTATCCTTTCGCGACTTGAAATGGTAATACCAGCATATGGTAAAAAAAGCCTATAAGCACAAAGCACTTGCAAAAGGCGTTTTTCACTCACATCTTTTGGGTGGATTTTAGCATTATTAATAATCGGTCTTAAACGAGGCACGGAAATTGAAATTTCAGCGTGCGGATAATTTTGCTGTAAAAAATATGCGTGAAGTGCGGTAGCAAGTGCATCTTTTCTAAAATCATCAATACCCAAAAGTGCCGCAAAAGCTACGCCACGCATCCCTGCTCTTAATGCTCTTTCTTGTCCATTAAAACGATAAGGAAAAATGCGTTTTTCTCCACCTAAATGGATTTTAGAATATTTTAAAGGATTATAAGTTTCTTGAAAAATCGTCACGTAATCACAACCATTTTCATGCAAAATCCTATACTCATCTTCATTCATAGGATAAATTTCAACGCCTACAACCTTAAAATATTCCCTAGCTATTTTGCAAGCTTTAGCGATATATTCCACACTTGCAAATTCCCTACCTTCGCCCGTTAGCATTAAAATTTCTTGTAAACCGCTTTTAGCGATTGCTTTCATTTCCTCATGAATTTCGCTCTCATCAAGCTTTGCTCTTGCAATTTTATTTCCTTTTTGAAAACCACAATATACGCATTTGGAATTACAATAATTTGACAAATAAAGCGGAGTAAAAAGCGAAATGGAATTTCCAAAATATTTTTGCTTCATTTGGGCTGATTTAAAAGCTATTTCTTCAATAAAATCTTCCGCTGTACTTGAAAGTAAAGCTTTTAAATTTTCTATACTTAAATGCGTGGAATTTAAAGCATTTTTAACATCTTTGACACCGAATTTGCTCTCATTGTAATTTTGAACCTCATCTAAAACTTTAGTTAAAATCTCACTTTTTAACTCTTGCATATGGGGTAAATGTTGCATATAATCCTGCATAATTAATCCCTTAAAAAGCCAGTAAGTGGGGAACTAGCCTTAGCTTCGCTAACACTTGCTAAACCTGCTAAATACCCTGCTCTGCCAGCCTTAATTGCCAAAGAAAATGCCTTAGCCATTAAAGCAATGTCTTTTGCTTCAGCTATAGCTGTATTTGCCATCACTGCACTCACTCCCATTTGCATAGCCTCGCAAGCTTGTGCAGGATTTCCAATACCTGCATCTACAATGATAGGTAAATTAATTTCATTTAGCAAAATTTGTATAAATTCCTTAGCACACAAACCCTTATTGCTTCCAATGGGTGCTGCCAAAGGCATAATAGCCGCTGCTCCAGCATCACGCATAGCTCTAGCCGCATAAAGATCAGCATGCATATAAGGCAAAGGTGTAAATCCATCTTTTGCTAAAAGCTCGCAAGCCTTAATTGTCTCATAATTATCCGGTAGCAAATATTTACTATCGCCTATAACTTCTATCTTTATAAACTCACCACAACCAAGTTCCCTTGAAAGTCTAGCAATGCGTAAGGCTTCATCTGCATTTCTAGCTCCTGAAGTATTGGGCAAAAGAGTCACGCTTTTTGGGATATAATCTAATATATTTTCAATTTCGCCTGTATTTGCACGACGCAAAGCTAGAGTAATAATCTCTGCTTTAGCTTCCTCTATGGCTGATTTTATAAGCCCTAAAGAATACTTACCTGATCCTAAAATAAATCTTGAGTTAAATTCATATTTTCCTATTTTTAATTTATCATTTTTTAAATTTTCTTGCATTTTTACTCCTTATTTGCCAAAAGCTCTAAAACAAGGTTGCTTTGATGTCCTGCACAAATATTTACACGCGGCGCCATAAGGCCATTTCCAACCTTAGCTCCGCTTACTAAATCCCCGCACACATAGAAATTTTTTGCGATTTTTCTCGTTTGTATGCTATTGCTATCACCATATCCTGCAAGCCCTGAAGCACAAATTAAAATTGTATCTTTATAAAATTTGTGAAAATTTTGTGCTAGCATTGCTTTTGCCTGTGCACTATCAAATGCTTCGCAAACTATATCAATACCCTTAAATAAATTTGGCAAATTTTCTTCATCAATTTTTAGAGTGCAAATTTGGGTACTGATATAAGGGTTTATTTCGCTAATTTGCTCTTTTAAAGCCTCGGTTTTAAATTTACCCAAATCACTCACGCGATAAGCTTGGCGGTTAAGATTGCTAGGTTCGATCACATCAAAATCAATAAGTTTTAAAAAGCCCACCCCACTTCTTGCCAAATTTATAGCTATATGAGATCCTAGTCCACCTAAGCCACAAACTGCCACACTTGCTTTTTTGAGTTTATCATGAAGTTTTGGAGTGTGTCTTGCTCTCATCATTGCATCTAACGCATCTTTTGGAGGCAGGGCATTTCTTTCTATACAAAAAAGTTCATCATTTTCACTTAATTCTATTTTTTCCCTTGTCGCAAAACCATTGACTATCCATACATCATTATCATTTTTGCTTACACTTTCAAAAAATTCTAAAGTGTTCGCGAAATTTGTATCACACATTTTGCCATTGAATTTAATTCTCATTAACCACCTCCTACAAAGCTTACAATTTCAGCTCTATCATTTTCTTTTAAAATTAAACCATCAAATTCACTTTTTGGGATAATTTCGCCATTTAATTCTAAAGCAATAAATTCTATTTTAAAACCTTTTTGCTTTAAAAAGTCTATAAATTTGAGTTCTTTAAGTTCAAATTTTTCTCCATTGATTGTCATTTTAAAACCTTAAAAATTTTCTATCAAATCTTTAAAAACAAGATAAAGTTTTTCAAGTTCTTCTATACTCACTCTCTCATCAATAGCATGAATTCTATCATTGCAAACGCCAAATTCTACCACCTTTACGCCATACTCTGCAAAATATCTTGCATCGCTTGTGCCACCTTTGGTATTAAGCTCAGGAGTTATAGAAATAATCTTTTGCACGCTTTCATTAAGCTTTTGCACGATTTTATTGCCAGTATCAGTCAAAAATGGATTGCTTGATTGCTTAAGCTCTAGTTCATAATTTAAACCTTCGCAAGTTTTTTCTATATAGTTTTGCACATCTTCTAAATTTGTATCTGGAGAATTTCTTACATTAAACATTAATTTTAAATCATTTGCTGTGACATTACAAACCTCCATACCCGCTCTAATATCAGTAATCACTATCTTTGAAGGAGAAAAAAGTTCTGTTCCAGGATCAAGATTAAAACCGGCTATTAATTTTAAAGCGGGAGCAAAATTATGTATAGGATTGATACATTTTTCAGGATAAGCTGCGTGCCCTTGTTTTCCGCGGATTAAAAGCTTTCCATTAATAGATCCACGACGCCCTATTTTAATAGTATCACCAAACTTTTTATCACTTGTAGGTTCTGCCACTACTGCATAATTGGGCAACATATCCCTTTCTTTCATCCATTCTAAAACCGCCTTTGTGCCATGTTTTGCTTCCCCTTCTTCATCGCTAGTAAGAATAAGCGATAAGCGACCTTTGAATTGATTGGCATTTTTAGCAGCACTTACAAAGGCAGCAACACCACTTTTCATATCTTGTGCACCCCTTGCATAAATAAATCCATCTTTTTCCACAGGAATAAAAGGATTGCTACTCCACCCTTCTCCTGCAGGTACCACATCCACATGCCCTCCAAAAGCCAAATGCACATTTTCATCGCCAAATTTTTTAGTAAGTAAAAGATTTTTAACATTTTCTTCATCAATAAAAAAAGCTTCAAATTCATTAAGCTCTATAGCTATATAATTTAATGCTCCATCATCATTTGGAGTGATAGACTTAAACTTCACCAACTCTTTAAAAATTTCTACTACTTCCATATTTATCCCTTTAAATAAAAGCTTTATATAATAAAGAAAGAGCAAAATACTCTAAAATAATTGCTGAAAAAATATTAACATAAAATATATGCTTTTCTTTAACAAATGACTTAAAATTTGAAATAAAAAAAGCTAAAATAAATACCCAAAACAAAATAAAAGCTATCAAACCACAAAGTAACAATAAAGAATTCTCGCTTTGCAAACTAAGCCCTGAAGCACTAATCCAAAATCCTATAACATAAGGGTTTGTAAGATTTAAAAACAAGCCTTTGCCAAAAGATTTCAAAGGATGAATTTTATCAATAGCTTCTGAATTTAAATTTTTCTTTTTAGATTTTAGCATTAAAAAAACCATATAGCTTAGAAATAAAAATCCAAATACGGCTAAAATTTTATGAAATATTTCATTATTAACAAAACTTAGCACGCCAAAACTTATAAAAATCAATAATATCATATCTGCACAAAACGCACCAAAACCTACAAGTAAAGCATTTTTAAATGATTTTAAGGCAGTATTTAAGATTAAAATATTTACTGGTCCAAAAGGCACAGCAACAGCCATACCAAGCAAAACACCACTTAAAAAAATCTCAATCATTTAAAAATCCCAAAATATCTTGTTCGATTTTATCAATAGCACTGATAACATCTTCTATGTAAGCTTTATCAAAACAAGAAAGCAAATTTGCGTCTTTTTCATAAATATTTAAAATGCTTTTTTCGCACATTGATGCATAATGTCCCACCGGCAAAACCGCTCCACTTGTGCCTATACTAATAAATAACGAAGTTTGATTTAGTAAAGAATAAAGCGTAGCATAAGCAGGAGCTTGTTCTTCAAACATTACGATATTGTGCCTTAAATTATCACTTTTGCATTTTGGGCATTTTTTATCTGCAATTTTTTCATAGCCTATATTAAAAACATTTTCACAATTTAAACAACGAAGTTCTGGTAAAAAACCATGCAAATGAATCACATCCTTACACCCTGCACGCTCTAGCAAATTATCGACATTTTGCGTAACAACAAAGAGATTTTTACCTAGTTTTTCTTTAAGCTCGGCTATTTTAAAATGTGCGTGATTTGGTTTCACATCTTTTAATTGCACTCTTCTTTCATCGTAAAATTCAAGCACTTTTTTGGGATTTTTTCTAAAGCCTGTTGCGGAACAAACCTCCATTACATCGTATTCTTCCCAAAGTCCGTCATTGTCTCTAAAAGTTTTTAATCCACTTGGAGCACTAAGGCCTGCTCCGCTTAATATCATTATGTTTTTCATTGTTAAACCTTGAATTTTTCAAAGTTTAGCATAAAATGCTTTAAAAAGATAAATGTTTTTGTAGGATTTATTTTTATAGTTTTACCACCTTAGCACCAAAACCGCCTTGATTTATAGGAGCGTCGCTAAAACTTTTCACACTTTTATGTGTTTTTAGAAATTCTCTTACCGCAAAAGCAAGTTTTCCTGTGCCTATGCCATGATAAATTAAAACTTCATCAAATCCCGCTATCAAAGCGTCAGAAATAAATTTATCAAGCCTAGAGATAGCCTCATCACTTCTAAGCCCATGCAAATCCAAACTCACGCTTAAATTACTTGGCCTACTCACACTTATGCTTGTTTTTACCACTTTTTTAGGTATCACGCCACTTTTTTTAAGAAGCTTTAAAGGCACGCGAAGTTTGATACCATCGCTTTCAACCATTGCATCATTTTTTGAAATGCCTACAATTTTACCTTTAATTTTTTCATATTTTACAAAATCGCCCACGCGTAATTCTTCATTTTGCTCCATACTTGGTAAAATAATTTCTTTTTTTAGCTCATTGGCTTTATTTAAGCTTCTTTGCTTTTCCTTAGTATCTTTTAAATTTATGCCTTTTTTAGCTTCTTCTATGGCTTTGTGAAACTTAAGCTCTAAATTTCTTAAACTATTGCGGAATTCTTGCTCATTTTTTTCTTTTTGATCTTTTAAAGAAAGTAAAATTTCATCAACTTTTTGCTCTTTTTTCTCCACGCTTTGAAGTTTTGCTTTAAGTTCTAATTCAAGGTTGATATTTTTCCCTACAAGCTCTTCTAAATTTTCTTTATCTTCACCATAAAGCTTTTTAGCTTCTTTAACCAAATTTGGTGGAATTTGATAGCGCAAAGCCGTCTCAAAAGCATAGGATTTTCCTATAGTTCCTTTTAAAAACTCGTATTTTGGTCTTGAAAATTCTTCATCATACAAAGCAGCGATAAGTTCGACTTGCTCGTTTTTTGCCAAAAGCATAGCAAGGCGTTTATGGTGTGTTGTGATGATGATTTTAAGCTTGTTTTCAATAAGTTTTGAAATCATTACACTATACAGACAAGCCGCTTCTTCAAAATCTGTTCCAAGCTCTATTTCATCGATACCCAAAAGCAAATTTTTCCTAGAAAAAAGCTTAGAAAAATGCAGCATTCTTCCTGCAAAAGTAGAGATATCGTTTTTGACATTTTGCGGATCTTCAATGATAGCGTCAAATTCCTTAAAAGTGCCGATTTTACTTTCATCTGCTTTGATTTTCATCGGTAAAAGATGTTTGGCTAAAAAAGCCGCACTTAGCAATGATTTTAAAAGCATGGATTTTCCACCCGCATTTACGCCTGTGATGATTAAAACCTGTTTGCTAAAATCTAAACTTACACTTTTTGGATTCTTTAAAGCTGGATGGGCGAAATTTTTTAGCACGATTTTATCGCTATTTTCACACATAACAAACTCATAATCTTTTCCTTTGGCAAGCATTACCCTAGCACTATAATGATCGATTAAATCAAAAGCATTATTGATAAATTTCAAAAAAAGCAAATTTTTAGCCAAAAATGTAGAGAAATTCTTAGCATATTCATAATAAATTTCTTCTTTTTGATTTTTTAATTTTTCTATTTCACTTTGCAAATTTTCAACGCTTAGTGGCACAATATAAAAGCCACCACTACTGCTTCTACCAATAATCTTTGCTTTAATAGCGTGATTAAATCCACCCCTTACAAGCAAGGCTTCAAGGCCACTTATAAGATGAATTTGCGTATCAATTAAATAAGGCATTAAAGATTTTGTATAGCAATATTTTTTAAACTCCGCTACCACTGATTCATTTTTAAGTCTTAAAACTGTGTTTATGTTTATAAGTCTTTCATCTAGGCTTTCTTTTAATTCCCCTTTTTCATCAAATTTCTCACAAAGTTCTAAAATTCCATTTACAAATTCGATTTTTTCAAGCCAAGAATTTAAATTACTACCAAATTTTAGCTTTTTGAGTTTTTCAAAATAACGGAAAATTTTCACAAATTCAAAAATTTCATCCAAATGCAAAACACCCTGCTTGCTTAAATGCACTAAAGCTGTATCTAAATTTGAAAGCTCTGGCGGGCTTGGAAATTCTACTTCGCAAAGCTCATTAATGCGTTTAAAATGAAGATGAAAATCACCTTGTAAAAATATATCTTTATCCCTTGCAAGAAGAGCTTTAAACTCATCCAAAAAGCCATTTAAATCAAGCTTTGAAATCAATTCTTCTTTCATTTAAAGCTCGCAATTTCTAACATCAATAATTAAGGATTTAAAACTTTCATTATTATTTTTTGAAACAAAACTTCCTGTGCCAAATTCGTAATTAAAATACTTATTGCTTACATTAAAATCTTTGCAAGTTATTTCTTTTCCTTGATTAAAAGCTACGATTATTTCTTGTGCCAAATTTGACTTTTTAATGTTTTTCATCTCATAAAATACCGCAAAAACAATCATCAAAACAAGTAAAATTCCAAAAAATGGCTTGGTTTTAGAACCAAGTTTTTCTCTTAACACATAAGCAATTAAAGCTAAAATTAAAATTATAAAAATATAAAAAAATATCCTACCCATTATTTTGCCTTAATTTATTACTAATATCTCCTGCACCAAAACCAATGATAAGCCCTTTATCAAAAACTTGCCCCTTAGAAGCGACTAAAAATTTCCCTTCTCTTTTAATATCATCTACAAACAAAGCCTTAGGAAAAGCTGCTTTTAAATCAAGTTCGATTTTTTCTTCTCCTGCGCTATAGACAGGTAAAATTATAAGCTCATCGACTCCTTCAAAAGCCTTAATGAATTCATTTAAATTCGCCGCCAAACGCGTATAGCGATGAGGCTCAAAAATAGCTGTAATTTTAGAATATCCTGCTAATCTTGCGTATTCTTTTGCAGCTTTTAGCGTGGCTTTTATCTCGGTTGGATGATGACCATAATCATCAATAAGAGCTAAAGTTTCATCAGCATGTAAAATATCAAAACGCTTTTTAATACCTTGATAATTTTTTAATCTTTTCCTAATATTTTCTATATTTTCATAATTAAGTGCAGCCAAAATCGCTAAAGCTGCGTCGATTGCTACATGCTCTCCCATACCAAAAACGCTAAATTTTCCAAAATTTTTAAGCTCAAAACTCGTATATGGCTTAAAATCTTCTATACACATCGTGCAATTTTTAATATCTTTGCTAGGATAAAGCAGAATAGCATCTTGCTTATATTCTTTTAAATACTCATCTTCTGCATTTATCACGCGAATTTTAGCTAGATCTAAAAAATCATCATAAGCCTTGTGAAGTCTGCAAACTTCATTTCCATAATGATCTAAATGCTCTGCTTCTGCGTTTGTAACAATAGCTAAATATGGATTTGAATTTAAAAAAGAACTGTCGCTTTCATCGGCTTCAAAGATTAAATTTTTGCTTTCTTTATAGATCATATTAGATCCAAATTCTTTTAAAATCGCTCCAATGATCACCGATGCATCAGGAATTAAAGATGCTAAAATACTTGAAGTCGTGCTTTTTCCATGTGCTCCAGCAACTGCAAAAACGCATTTATCTTCTAAGATGAGTGGCAAGGCCTCTTTTCTTGAAAGGCATTTTATACCAAGCTCTTTAGCGTGTTTAAATTCGGGGTTTTCCTCTTTAATTGCCGCGGAATAAATCACCAAATCTTTTCCTAAAATATTATCTTTATGATGTGGAATTTTTACTTCCACGCCCTCATTTTGTAAATCTTTGGTGATTTTACTTTCCTTTAAATCGCTTCCGCTTATTAAAAAGCCTTTTTCTTTTAAAAATCTTGCTAGTGCGGAAATTCCTATACCACCTATACCTATGAAATGAATTTTTTGCATTTTTGCCTCAAGTATTGTCAAAATTAAAAGCTAAATTTTAACATTTTTTTACTAAAACTAAAATATAAAAAAGCTCTTAAAACTCTGCAAAATTAGCGTTATTTTTTTCTAAGTTCTGTGATACTTTCTCCGCCTAAACCATAATTATCTGTGGAAATTTCATCGATAATCACAACGGTTGAGGCTTTGTTTTTATTTAAAACCTTCGCCAAAAGCTCGGTAACTCCTTTGATAAGCTCTTGTTTTTGCTCCGCCGTTGGCTCGTTGTTTTCCTTGGTAATACGTATATTCACAAAAGGCATTTTTACTCCTTGAATTAAATGTTTATTTTACTTTATTAAATCTAAAGCAATATATAAACAACAAGATTTTTATTTGTAAATTTGGTTTTGCTTTCTCAATCTCACATCATAATAAGTAAATAACACATAATAATCAGCTTAAAAAAGCTTTTCAAGCCAATAACAGCAATAAAGAATAAGTTTTTTTAACCCATTAAGACTATAATACATTTGAATTTTTATTAAAAAATCAAATAATCGATATAAAAACAGCTATAAAAGATAAAAATTTTTGTTAAGTATATTAAGCAAAAAATAAAGCAAGCTAAAATCAAAGAACGATTTTCACATTATTTAATCATTAAAACACATTTTGCTTATCAAAACTTCATATTCTTAAAAATTTATGCCGTTTTTAAATACCATTTACAGATATTTAAAAAGGCAAATATCTACAAATACTGACCTTTATAAATTTTTAAATATTTTCCTAAAAATAAAAAGGTATAAAAATCGCGACAAGAAAGCAAACAAAATACCATAAAAGATATTTTGTTAATTTCATATACATAACATCTTAATCTATATCAAAATTATTTTTTCTTGCCTATTTTTCTATTTTAGATGTCACAAAACTTTTTCTTATTTTTAAAATTTTAGGAGTATTTTTTTAAGATACTAAAACAAATTATATTTTTCTTTTAATATCTTAAAAATCAGTTTTCAAAACCCTTTGTCATTTTATCAAAAGCCCAAAGTTTTCTTGCTTCATCACTCTTTTTTGGTTCAACAATTAGCATTTCTTCTTCACTTCCAAGTCTTTCTTCAATCTCACCAAAAGCATTAATAAACATAGTATCACCGTAAAAATTCCAATCTTCTTTTAATTTTCCTATACGATTTACTCTTAAAATGCTAGTTGAATTTAAAAAAGCTCTAATTTTTAAAAGCTCTTCCCATCTTTGCTTACTCTCAAAAGTGCAGGCACTTGGAATGATAACTAAATCAATCTTTTTTTGCATTATCATTTTCCAAAAACCATCAAAATGTGTTTCAAAACCAAAAATTAAAGCACACTTAAACCCTGCATAAGAAAAACTAAAAAGTTTATATTGTTCGCATTTATTATTAAAAAAAGCCTTCTCATTCCAATGATTATAAGGCATTAAAATTTGTTGCTCGTAACTTTTTACGCTATTAGGAGAAACTTTCAAGCAAAGCTTTTTAAAGCCTTTATTCTCCACGCTTACAAAAGGAGCAATAATTTCGATTTCATATTTTTTAGCAAGGCGGATTAGGCTTTCTTTTTTTGTTTGGCTTTGCTCTTTTATCATCGATTTTGGCATAGCTAGAAGTTCCGTAAAAAAACTATTGATCACATATTCACCCAAAACAACCAAATTCGCACCGCTATCCTTAGAAGCCTTTAAATAATAATCAAGCCTTGACTCACTTAAAGCCAAAGTCGGAAATTGTAAAGCTGCAATTTTACTCATCAATATACTCCACTTCAAGTTTTGCTTTTTCAAGCTCAAGCCTCGCATTTTCAAGACTTTTTAAGCCTTCTTTGTAAATTTTAACACTTTCATCTAAGGTTAAATTTTTATCATTTAGCTTTTCTAATGCCTCATTAGCGTTTTTTAAGTTTTTTTCAAAACTCATTGATTAACCTTATAATTTGGTGCTTCGTGTGTAATTGTCACATCATGCACATGGCTTTCTTTAAGCCCTGCACTAGTAATTTCCACAAATTCAGCCTTAGCCTTAAAATCCTCTATATCTTTTGCACCCACATAACCCATAGAAGAACGAAGACCACCTAAAAGCTGATGAATCACACTCCTTATACTCCCCACATAAGGCACACGCCCTTCTATACCCTCAGGAACTAATTTATCTTGTGCGGTACCTTGTTGAAAATAACGATCCGAGCTCCCTTTTTGCATAGCTCCAAGCGAACCCATACCGCGATAAGATTTATATTGCCTTCCTTGATAGGTAAAAAGCTCTCCTGGACTTTCATCTGTTCCTGCTAAAAGCGATCCTATCATTACAGAACTTGCTCCTGCTGCTAAGGCTTTTGCAATATCCCCTGAATATTTAATCCCTCCATCAGCAATCACAGGAACACCATATTTTTTAGCTTCCATAGCACATTCATCAATAGCCGAAATTTGAGGCACACCCACACCTGAAACAATACGCGTGGTACAAATACTTCCTGGTCCAATACCCACTTTTACTGCATCAGCTCCCGCATCGCAAAGAGCTTTTGCTGCAGCGGCAGTAGCGATATTTCCTGCAATTACATCTAAATTTGGATATTTTTCCTTTACAGCTTTTATAGTATCAATAATGCCTTTAGAATGTCCGTGTGCCGAATCAAGCACCACTACATCCACTCCAGCCTCCACCAAAGCATCAACACGATCCATTTGTGCTACTCCTATGGCTGCTGCTACACGAAGTCTTCCGAAGCTATCTTTGTTTGCATCGGGATATTCTTTGCGTTTTTTAAGATCTTTTATTGTTATAAGTCCTTCCAAACGCCCTTTATCATCAACAATAGGAAGTTTTTCTACCTTATTTGTGTTAAAAATTTTCTCCGCGTCATCTAAAGTACAACCCTTAGGTGCGGTGATTAAAGGTGCTTTTGTCATCACATTTTCAACCAAATTTGAAAAATCATTTTCAAATCTTAAATCACGATTGGTTAGAATTCCTATTAAAATTTTATTTTCATCAACTACTGGAACACCTGAAATTCTATATTCTGCCATAATTTCTAAAGCTTGTGCTACACTTGCCTTTGGGCTAATAAAAATAGGATCAATAATCACTCCACTTTCACTTTTTTTTACTCTTTTTACTTCTCTAACTTGTGAAGCTATATCCATATTTTTATGTATCACGCCAAGTCCGCCAAGTCTTGCCATCATAATAGCAGCTCTATGTTCTGTAACCGTATCCATAGCGGCAGAAATCAAAGGCATATTTAAAGTGATATTTTTAGTTAGTTTTGTGTGAATTTTTACTTCTTTCGGTAAGATTTCAGAATAACAAGGACGCAAAAGTACATCCTCAAAAGTTAAAGCACGCTTAATTATATTCATTTATTTTCCTTTATAATTTTTTCCAAACTTAAAGCTCCGTCAAGCAAAGTTTGTTCATCAAAAGCTTTACAAATCAGTTGAGCTGAGATATTAAGCCCTTCTTTATCTTTTCCAACAGGAACACTAATACCACCAAGTCCTGCTAAATTTAAAGAAATAGTATAAACATCTTCTAAATAAGTTTGCATAGGACTTTTTTTGGTGTTAAATTCAAACGCAGTTGTAGGAGTTACAGGCATAAAAATAAGATCAGCATCTTGCAAGATTTCTTCGTATTTTGCCTTAATAAAAGCTCTTGCCTTTTGTGCTTTAATATAATAAGCATCATAATATCCACTGCTCAAAACAAAAGTTCCTAGCAAAATCCTTCTTTTTACTTCTTCGCCAAAGCCTTCGCTACGAGTATTTATATACATATTTTTAAGATTTTCTATATTTTGCGATCTTTGTCCATAACGCACACCATCATAACGACTTAAATTTGCACTTGCTTCAGCAGTTGCAATGATATAATAAGCCGCTATATCAAATTTAGAATCAAGCATTTGCTTATAAACAATTTCATGTCCATTAGCTTTTAACATTTCAATGCTTTTCAAAAGTGCGGCTTTTACTTCATCGCTTGCGTCATTTACATAATTTTCTATTACTGCGATTCTTAGTTTTTTATCTGCATTTAAATTTGGAGCTGTTTTTGTAAAAGCAATATTTGCACTTGTGCTGTCCATTTTATCGTATCCTGCGATCGCATCATAAAGCAAGGCTGCATCTTCGACATTTTGAGTTAAAACGCCGATTTGATCTAAACTTGAAGAATAAGAAGCAAGTCCATATCTACTCACCCTTCCATAACTAGGTTTAAAACCCACACAACCACAAAATGCTGCTGGCTGACGCACAGATCCACCCGTATCAGAACCCAAACTTGCTAGTGCCAAACCAGCAACCACTGCAGCAGCACTTCCTCCACTTGATCCGCCTGGAACACGATTTAAATTCAGAGGATTTAAAGTTTTTCCATAAAATGAAGTCGCACTCGAACTTCCCATTGCAAATTCATCCATATTTGTTCTACCAAATGGAGCAAAATGATTGCTTTTTAAATTACTGATTGCTGTTGCGTCAAAAGGTGCTACATAACCTTGTAAAATCTTACTTGCACAAGTTAATTCCCAACCCTTAACACTAATATTATCTTTAATAGCTACTGGCACACCCTCGCCACCATCGCTTAAATCTTTAGCTAAAAATTGCTCTATATAAGCACCAATTTTGCTTTCTTTTTTAGCTTTTTCATTGAGTTCTTTCTTTAAATTTTCAAGTTCTGTTTTAGAAAGTTTTAAAGCTTCTTTTAGAGTTATCATTCTTTTTCCTTAAAATTATTTTTTGCCAAATTCTTAATAAAAATAATTGCCAAAATACAACAAACGGCAATAATTGCTATTGTCATTATAATGATTTGGTTTGAAATAGGATTTTCAAGCATTTTTTAAAACCTCATTACAACGCACACAAGGCTCATTTTCTTTCACACTTTCAAATTTCCAGCACCTTGGGCATTTACAAAGCGTGGCTTTTGTAATTTTAAAGCTTTCATTTTCCACTTCAAATTCGCACAAAATTTCTCCTTGTGGATTTTCATCAAAACTTACCATAAAATAGTCATTTAATTCATCTTTTGGAACAGAAGTTAAAAACTTTGAACTGGTATTAAAATTTAATTCTAAAGTTGATTTAATCACCTTGTCTTTTTTAAGCACATCGATATTTTCAAAAAATTTCTCACGTACACTGAGTAAAAAACTATCATCAATGCCAAAATCATACTCAAATTTTTCTTCTAAACTTAAATCAAACACATCTTTAGCTTCACCTTTTATCAAATTATTAGCGTGTTCCAAGGCTTCATCGACGCTATAAGTTAGACTTGGTGCCAATAAATTTAAAAGTTCTTTTGCGATTAAAGCCATAGCCACTTGCGCGGATTTTCTGCGTTTGCTTTTTTCATCATCGCAATAAAGTCTATCTTTGCTAATATCAAGATAAATTCCGCTTAAATCCGCACTTAAGAAATTTAAAAGCGTATTAAAACCTTTTGCAAATTCATAGGCTAAGAAATTTTCTTTAGCGCTTTTAAATACACGCGTTGCACGAGTAAGTATCCATTGATCAATAAAGCTAAATTCTTTAACTTCTAAATTTTTTAAATCATTCGTATTTGCAAGTAAAAATCTTATGGTATTTCTTATTTTGCGGTATTGTTCGCTTACTTGTTTTAAGATATTGTCTGAAATTTTAAGATCACTAGAATAATCACTTAAAAGTATCCAGAGTCTTAAAATTTCAACACCATAAGTCTTCGCCACATATTCAGGTGCTATAACATTGCCTTTAGACTTTGACATTTTTTGCCCTTTTTCATCCGTGGTAAAACCATGGGTTAAAATGCTTTCATAAGGTGCAAATTCATTTATAGCCGTCCCTACAAGCAAAGAGCTTTGAAACCAACCGCGATGCTGATCGCTTCCTTCTAAATACATACTTGCTCTTTTTTCTCCAGCATCGTAAATTCCGCTATTTAAAACTGCATTCGAAGTACTTCCGCTATCAAACCAAACATCTAAAATATCATAAACTTTTTCTAAATTTGCTGCATTATATTTTGAATTTGCAGGGATTAAATCCTTAATCTCAAATTCCCACCAAGCATCCGCTCCGTGTTTCTCAAAGATATTTGCCACAAAGCTAAAAAGCTCATCGTCAAAAATCACTTCTTTGGTATTTTTATCCCTAAAAAAAGCTATAGGAGTTCCCCAATCTCTTTGCCTTGAAATGCACCAATCAGGGCGATTTTCCACCATAGAACCTATTCTTTTAACCCCACTTTGTGGATAAAATTTAGTTTTTAAAATTTGCTCTTTGGCACATTCTCTTAAGCTTTTTCCATTAAGTTTTGGCTCATCCATTAAAATAAACCATTGTTTAGTCGCTCTATAAATTACAGGTTTATGTGTTCTCCAACAAAATGGATAAGAGTGTATGAATTTAGAAGAATGCAAAAGATGTTTTCCTAAAAGCTCTAAAATTTTTTCATTAGCTTTAAAGATATGAAGTCCTATAAATTCATCAAGTAAATTCGAAGGTAAAAGCCCTTTATTTCGTAAGGTTTCATCATAACAACCCCCATCATCTACAGGCATTAGCACTTCTATGCCGTATTTTAAACAAGCATAATAATCATCTTCGCCATGCCCTGGTGCGGTATGTACAAGTCCGCTTCCACCGTCCATTAAGACATATTCACCCATAATCAAGATCGATTTTCTCGAATTTAAAGGATTAATTGCTTCAAGTTTTTCAAATTCTTTTGCGTTTAATTCTTTTTCTATCTCGCCTTTGGTTAAACCTTTATTGATCATACTTTCAAGCAAAGGCTTAGCAAAAATCAAACCTTCTTTTGTGATGACATAATTTTCATTTGGATTTAAAGCTATAGCCTGATTTGCCACTAAAGTCCAAGGTGTGGTAGTCCAAATAACTGCACTTGCTTTTGAGACACCTATTTTTTGGCAAGATTTTTCATCTAAATCAAAAGCCACAAAAATAGAATAATCCTCTTTATCTTCGTATTCAACTTCAGCTTCCGCTAAAGCTGATTTTGCCGCCCAACTCCAAAAAACAGGCTTAGAACGCTCACAAAGCAAACCTTTTTTAGCGATTTCACACAAGGTGCGATAAATTGCTGCTTCAAATTCAAATTTCATCGTAAGATAAGGTTTATCCCAATCTGCAATCACACCAAGACTTTTAAATTCATCCCTTTGAATATTTACAAACTCATCTGCATGTTTTCTACAAAATTCACGAATTTCTTTTTTACTTAAACTCTTTTTCTTTTCTCCAAGTTTTACTTCAACTTGTTGCTCTATAGGAAGTCCATGACAATCCCAACCTGGAGTGAAGCGAATTTTCTCGCCATTAAAATAATGTATTTTAATGATTGTTTCTTTTAAAATTTTATTTAAGGCATGCCCTATATGGATATGTCCATTAGCATAAGGAGGGCCATCATGCAGAGTAAAAGCTTTTTTAGCATTTTTGCGTTTTTCTTTCATTTTTTCATAAGCATAATTTTGCTCAAACCATTTTTGAAATCTCTTTGGCTCCATTTCTGCCAAATTTGCACGCATTGCAAAAGTAGTATTTGGCAAAAGCAAAGTATCTTTATAATCCATTTTTCCACCTAAATTTTATTAATATTAAATTCTACTCAAAATAATTTAAAATTTAGCTATAATTACGCGAAAAAAGGAAATTTTATGAAACATTTGCTTTTTATCATCGGCGATGAACTTATAATGAATGAAAATTTTAAAGATTATATTTATCGCACTTATGAAAATAAATTTAAAGAAATTCACGAAATTCGTTTTCAAAATAAAACCGATAAAGATCTACCTTTTTTACTTGAAAAACTATTAAACAAATATGATTTTATTACGCTTTTTACCACACCTAATCATTATGCAACCATAGCAAAAATTTTAGCCACTTTAGGTGAAGATAATTTAGTCTTAAAAGAGGATAATTTAGTTCCTGATAAAGCGTATTTTACAAAAGATAGTTTTGTGTGTGATTTTACAAACTCTAAAATCAATGTAATTAAAGCTCAAATCGGAGAAAAACTTCCACTATTGCTTGGCGACATAAGACCTAATTTTTCTTATTTTTGCCTTTTTGGTATCGATGATGAAAGTGCTGTTTTATTGCTTGATACTCTAACTAAATCCTATGAGGTAAGTATAAAATCAAGCAAAATTTTAGAAAATCTTACTCTAATCAAAGCAACTTGTGTGAATTTTGGTAAATTAGACGGCTTTTTAAGAAGCGTAAAAAATCTTTTTGGACAAAAAGTCTTTTTAGGTAAAGACCCTATAGAATTCATTATTTCAAAGCTTTTAGAAAAAAATCTCAAAATTTCCTTTGCAGAAAGCTGTACTGGCGGACTTTGTGCAAGTACATTAACCAAATTTAATGGAGTGAGTGAAATTTTTGAAGGATCAATTATTAGCTATTCAAATCGCATAAAACACGAGTGGCTAGGTATTAGTGAAAGTATTTTAGACCATGATGGAGAATACAGTGAGCGTTGTGTATATTTTATGTTAAAAGGCATTTTTAAAACTGCGAAGCCCGATTTTGCTTTAGCTATTAGCGGAGTAACTGGAAACAATGACATTCATAAGATTAAATCAGGAACTATTTATATAGGTGCAATGTATAAAGATGGGACCTATATTCAAGAAATTCTTCATCTTAAAGGCGATAGAGAATACTTACAAAAACAAGCGGTTTTGGCTACTTTTTGCCTACTTTTAAAGTTAAAACCAGAAATTTTTGAATTTTAAATTAAGGATAAATCAATAAAAGAATTAATTTTAGTAAGGCATAAAATATCTTTAATAATAAAACAACTAAAGCCAAATTTAAGTTTATATGATTTTTTTAAAAAGATTTAAACTTACAATAAAAACACAAAATTATAAATTCTTTATCTATAAAAGATAAAAAACCATTAAAGCGCTTTACAAAGCATTGCCTTTTAATGTGCTTTATCACAATCATTGTCTTTATATTTATAATCTTACCATAGAACAAAATATCCACTCAAAAAATGTTTCTTACTAAGAAATATATAAAATTAGGAAAAATGCAAAAATATAAAGAAATAAAACTTATAATTTTTATACACAACAACTATGGATTATAATAAAATGGACTTTATTTTTAAAAAATTTAGCCTGAAAATATTTCAAAAAGCAATTTAAATCATTCATTAAAGAATAAAATAAGAAAATTTTTACAAAACTAACTTTTAAAAATTTATAATTAAGCTTTTAAGCTTATAATGTATTTAACTTTTAATCAAGGAAAAATAATGGATTTTAAAGAATTAATTTCAAAGCGTCGTGCCTGTAAGCTTTTTAATGATAAAAAAATCAATGAAAATGATTTAAATTTCATCTTAGAAAGTGGAATTTTAGCTCCAAGTTCTCACGGATTTGAACCATGGAAATTTATCGTTGTTGGTGAAAAAAATGATAATTTAAATTTAGCAAAACTTTGTTTTAACCAAGAAAATGTCGCAAGTGCGAGTCATAATATCATTTTTCTAGCAAGAAAAGACTTGCAAAGCAAAGATGAATTTACACAAAAGCAAGTGCGTCGTTTTGCAGGAAAAAGTGAAGAAAATTTTCAAAGAATTTTACAAATTTATACACGCAAAACGAATGCAATGAATGAAAAAGAACTCTATCATTATGCAACACTTCAATGCTATCTTGCCATGATGCAAATGTCTTTAGCGGCGATGAGTTTAGGTATTGATTCTTGTATGATTGGAGGCTTTGAAAAAGATAAAGTGGATGAATTTCTTAAATTAAAATATCCTTTTGAAACTGCAGTAATTTTATCACTAGGATACAAAGCACATGAATCAAAATATCCTACTTTAAGACTTAAATTTGATGAAGTAGTTGAATTTTATAAGGAGAAATAATGAAAAAAGAACTTGAAATTTTTAAAACAAGATATTCTTGTAGAAATTACAAAAATGAAAAACTAAAAGCAGAAGACTTAAATACTATTTTAGAAATCGCTCGTTTAAGCCCTAGCTCTTTAGGACTTGAACCTTGGAAATTTATTGTGATACAAGATAGTATGAAAAAGGAAGAGATTGCTAAAATTGCCAACAATCAAAACCATGTAAAAAATTGTGCAGCTTTAATTGTTATCGTTTCAAGACTTGATTTTTTAGATTATTTTGAAGATAAACTTAGAAAAAGAGATATGAGCGAAGTAGAAATTCAAAAACGCTTGGATACTTATTTACCTTTTTTAAAATCTTTAAATGATGAACAAAAAATATCTTATTCAAGAGAACAAGCCCACATTGCACTTGCTGGCATACTTTATAGTGCAAATGCTTTAAATATAGCAAGTTGCACCATAGGTGGTTTTGACAAAGAAAAGCTTGATGCTTATCTTTTACTCGATACAAAAAAAGAAAAATCCACTTTGATCGTCGCTTTGGGCTATAGTGATGATAAAAAAATTCCGCAAAAAACTCGCTTTGACTTTGATGATGTGATTAAATTTCTTTGAATTTTTCTTGTCTTTGAGACAAGAAAACACTCATTATTTTTAAAAATTTAATTTTTATTTATATAAAAATATGATTTTTTTACTAAAACTTTGCCGAAATTTTATACAATTTATCTATAATTTTATATTTTATTTTCAAGGCTTTTCATGAATACACCTAATGCTTTAGCTGTTCTTAGAATGATTTTAACTCCTTTGCTTTTTTTCTTATTGACTCATAAATTTGAAAATATCCATCAAAGCTGGATCAATTATTTTGCCGCTTTAACATTTTCTTTGGCTGCTTTGAGTGATTTTTTTGACGGGTTTATTGCTAGAACTTTAAAACAAACCACGAAACTTGGTGGAATTTTAGATCCATTAGCTGATAAAATGCTAATTTTAGCAGCTTTTTTAGGACTTCTAATAGCAGGAAAGGCTAACGAATGGGTAATTTATCTTATTTTAGTGCGTGAATTTTTTATTACCGGTTTTCGTGTGGTTATGGTGAGTGAAAATTTAGATGTGAGCGCCTCGTTTGCAGGAAAATTAAAAACCGCTTTTCAAATGATAGCTATAGGCTTTTTAACTATGGAATGGTTTGGAGCAGAAATTTTACTTTATATTGCTTTATTTCTCACGCTTTATTCAGGATTTGAATATATTTTTAGCTATATCAAACAAAGCAAAGGAAAGTTACAATGAAATCTTTACTTTTTTTGGCTTTAATTTTAATCCTAGGTTTTAAATTTTATTCTATAGAATTTTTAGCCACTATTTTAGTCATTTCTTTTTTAATCTTTTTTCATGAATTGGGACATTTTTTAGCAGCTAAATCTCTAGGTGTTAAGGTAGAAATTTTTAGTATAGGCTTTGGAAAAAGCTTATTTGAACACGAATTTAAAGGCACAATATATCGCTTAAGTGCTTTACCTCTTGGTGGCTATGTTAAACTTAAAGGGCAAGATGATATGCAACCAAATTTGGAAAATTTAGATCCTGATAGTTATACCATTTTAAGTCCTATTAAAAAAATTTACATCCTTTTTACAGGACCATTTTTCAATCTTTTTTTAGCATTTTTGCTTTATATTATCATAGGAAATTTAGGTATACAAAAATTAAGCACACAAATTGGCACTATTGCACCTAATTCAGCTGCAGCCTTAGCAGGAATTGAAAACAATGATACTATACTGGCCATTAATGGTATAAAAATTCAAAGTTTTGATGAAATTTCGAAGCATCTAAAACTTGAACCTTTAAAAATTCTCATAGACAGAAAAGGTGAAAATTTAGAATTCACACTCACTCCAAAATTAGGACAAGGCTATAATGATTTTGGACAAATTGTCCCAAAAGCACAACTAGGCATAACACCTAATGGCACCACAACCCTTGTTCATCATAGCGGATTACAAAGTTTGAATTACGCTTATAATGAAAGTGTAGAAGCTTCAATGCTTATCATCAAAGGCATAGCAAAACTTGTAAGCGGTGAGGTAGAGGCCAAAAATTTAGGTGGTATTATTACCATGACAGAAATTACCTCAAAAGCAGCTGAAAAAAGCTTAGTCTTATTGCTATTTATCACCGCTTTAATCTCTATTAATCTAGGAATTTTAAATCTTTTACCCATTCCTATGCTAGATGGCGGTCACATACTTTTTAATCTCTATGAGCTTATTTTTAGACGCAAAGTTCCGCCAAAAGCGTTTGAATATTTAAGCTATGGTGGAATGGCCGTGCTTTTAAGTTTAATGCTTTTTGCCACATTTAACGATATTATGAGAATAATGCAATGAATAAATTTAAATTTCCTACACCAATTTTTAATGATAAACGCAAAAGTATTAATTTTTGGCGTTGTATGCGATTTTATTCTAGAAAAATTTTATACTATCCTCAAGTTAAATTCCTTGAAAAAATACTAAATATAGAGGAAAATAAGCATTTAAGAAATTTTTTTTTAAATAAACCCGATATCTGTTACAATGCTACAAGAAGATTTTGTGATAAAAGTTTTAGCGGTAGTGAACGCGTTAGAACTCTAATTTATGATGTGGATAAAGGCCTTAAAAATTTTCAGTTTTTACCCAAAGATCAAATCATTTTTCAATTTAATGAAGACTTTGAACTTTATCTGGGTCATAATCGCCATGTTTCTGAAGAGGGCTTTTGGGCATTTTCTTTAAGATATCAAAAATATACTATTGAACAATGTTGTTTTTGTTTTACTTTAGATAACAAACTTCTGATTTCTTGTATACAGGGCTATAAACATTCTAATTTTAATACTCTAGAGATAAATAAATCTTTTACAAAAAAATGTCACGGTTTACGTCCTATTGCCATGCTTATAGAATGCGTTAAAATGCTTTGTATATCTTTAAAACTTGATGCTACACTTGGGGTTCATGAAAAAAATCAGATCAGATCTCAAAAAGGACAAAACAAAGGCTATTTTGTTGATTACAAAAAAATTTGGTTGGAAAATGGAGGAGAACTGATAAAAATTAAAAATCATCAATATTACAAACTCTCTCATAGTCAAAAAAGCCTTGAAGAAATTTCAAGTAATAAGCGTTCTATGTATAAAAAACGCTTTGCTATGCTTGAAGAAATCAAACAAAATTTAGACCAAATTCTAAATAAAGATTAAGCATATTATTAGTATAATTAAAGCCTTGCATTGTCAAAAAAACTCTGCAAAATCCTTGCCTATTTAAATTTATCAAAGATAGGCTTAAAATCCACAAGGAGAATATATGAAACATTATGAGGTTTTATTTATTTTAAAGCCGACACTTACCGAAGAGGAAGTAAATGCAAAGTTGGAATTCATAAAAGAAGTCCTTACCAAAAATGGTGCACAAATTGAAACCGTTGTTCCAATGGGTACAAGAAAGTTAGCGTATAAGATTAAAAAATACGAAAGAGGAACTTATTTTGTAATCTATTTTAAAGCTCCTACAAATTTAATTGCAGAGCTTGAAAGGGTATTAAGAATTACTGAAGAAGTGATAAGATTTTTAATTGTAAAATACGAAAATAAAAAAGAAATCGCAGCTTGGGAAAAACTAAGCCACGGCATTAAGCAATCTAAAAAAGAAATTAAACCTTTAGATGCACCTGAAATTCAATAAGGAAAGAAATGTTTAATAAAGTTGTTTTGGTGGGAAATCTAACGCGTGATATAGAAATGCGTTATGGACAAAATGGAAGTGCCATTGGTGCTTCAGCTATTGCAGTAACTAGAAGATTTACCACAAATGGAGAAAGGCGGGAAGAAACTTGCTTTGTTGATATCAGCTTTTATGGTCGTACTGCTGAAATAGCAAACCAATATCTTTCTAAAGGATCTAAAGTTCTTATAGAGGGTCGCTTAAGATTTGAACAATGGAATGATCAAAATGGACAAATGCGTTCTAAACATAGTATTCAAGTTGAAAATATGGAAATGCTAGGAAGCAATCCTCAACAAGGTGCAAATTTTAATAATAGTGGAAATAATTATAATAACAACAATAGTTATTCAAACTATGAAAATCAAAGCTATGATCCTTATATGAGTGAAAATAATTTCAAAAAAAATCCACAACAAGTCCAACAAAAATCCCAAAACCAAAACCAAGAAAAAATTAAAGAAATTGATGTCGATGCTTACGATAGCGATGACACCGATTTACCATTTTAAAAGGATAAACTATGGCAGAAAAAAGAAAATACTCACGCAAATATTGCAAATACACAGAAGCAAAAGTTGAATTTATTGATTATAAAGATACAGCTATGTTAAAACACGCTTTATCAGAAAGATTTAAAATTATGCCTCGTCGTTTAACAGGCACAAGTAAAAAATACCAAGAAATGGTAGAGGTTGCAATTAAGCGTGCTAGGCATGTAGCACTCATCCCTTATATAGTAGATAGAAAAGAAGTAGTAAATAATCCTTTCGAAGGACTATAATTAAACAGAAAGACAAGTTTTAAAACTTGTCTTTTTTTCTTCAGAAATTTAAAACTTAAACTTTTAAACTAAAGCATATTTTAAAACTTCATTAAAACTTGAAACAGCAATAATTTTCATATTATCCTTAACTTCATCAGGAATATCTTTTAAATCTCTTTCATAATTTTTCTTTGGAATTAAAGCAGTTTTAATATCTGCCTTATACGCAGCAATAAGCTTTTCCTTAAGTCCACCTATAGGCAATACATTTCCAGCTAAATCTATCTCACCTGTCATAGCTACATCAGCACGAACTTTCCTATCACTAAACACCGATGCAATAGCCGTACTCATAGTAATTCCAGCACTTGGTCCATCTTTTGGAGTTGCACCATCTGGAACATGGATATGTAAATTATAACTATCATAGACATTATTTTTTGAATCAAGAATGATTTTTTTAGGAATTTTAATCTTTCCTTCATCAATTAAAACCTTAATCATACTAAAAGCAATTCTAGCAGATTCTTTCATAACATCACCCAAACTTCCTGTAAGGGTCAATTCTCCCTTGCCTTTAATCTTAATAGCTTCAATCTTTAATACATCTCCACCAACACTTGTCCATGCTAAACCATTTACTTGCCCTACGCGATCTTCTCCGTCATGTTTTTCTATCTCAAAAACCTTCTTATCTAAGAACTGATTTAAATTTTTAGTATTAATACTTACTTTTTTAATATTTTCTAAAAGTAATTTCTTTGCACTCTTGCGACAAAGCTCCGCTATCTTTCTGCGTAAATTTCTTACTCCTGATTCTCTAGTATATTCACTAATAATAAGCTCTATGGTTTCATCATCAACATTTAATTCGCTTGACTTTAATCCATGTTTTTTAAGCTCATCAGGAATTAAGTATTTTTTAGTGATATGAAATTTTTCATTTGGAGTATAAGAACTCAACTCAATAAATTCCATTCTATCCCTTAAAGGTGCTGGTATATTACCTATATCATTAGCTGTTGCTATAAAAATAACTTTACTTAAATCAAGATTAAAATTTAAATAATAATCTCTAAATTTAGAATTTTGCTCAGGATCTAAAATTTCTAAAAGCACCGCACTTGGATCACCTCTAAAACTTCTGTTTAATTTATCAATTTCATCAAGCACCACAACAGGATTAATTTGCTTAGCCTCTATAAGTCCTTGCGTAATGCGTCCTGGCATTGCTCCTATATAAGTTCTTCTATGTCCGCGAAGTTCATTAACATCTTCAAGCCCGCCTAAAGCTATACGAATAAGCTCTCTTTTTAAAGCCTTTGCTACTGAATTAGCCAAAGAAGTTTTCCCAACTCCTGGAGGTCCATAAAGACAAAGTATTACTTTAGCTCCGTCCTTATCTGCAATTTTACGCTTTTCTAAAAGTTCGCGAACTGCAAAATACTCTTCTATGCGTTCTTTTGGCTTACTGAGAGCATAATGATCTTGATTTAACTGCTTGGCAACTTCTTTAATATCAAGCTTTTTCTTTGCCACTTTCTCAAAAGGCACATCTAAGGCTGTTTCAATATAAGTTTGTATCATAGAAGCTTCGGAATTATCTTGGTGAATACGCTCAAATTTTTCAATTTGTTTTTTTATCTCTTTATATGCATCTTCATGCATAAATTTCTTTTTGCTTTCTAATTTTTTATAATATTCTCTTATTTCATCTTCTTTTTGAGTATCACTTCCTAATTCTTTTTGAATTTGTCTTAATTGCTCTTTCAAAAAATACTCTTTATTGACTTTGTCAATACGAGAATGAACTTTATTTTTAATTTCTTTTTGAATTTTATTAGCTTCTATTTCTTGGGCTATTAAATCAATGAGTTTTAAAAGCTTTTCTTCCAAATTAGTTAAAATAAAAAACTCATAAGCCTCTTGTTTCTTAATGCGAATAGTATTTAAAATTAAGTCACAAATTCTAGATGCATCCATTCCTTCATCTATGGTACGAAGCAAATCAGGAGAAAAATAATGACTGATATTTGCCAAAATCCTAACTTTTTCTTTTAAAACATCAAGCAAAGCTTCTTTTTTGGTATTTTCTAAATTTTCTTCTCTGATTAAATCGATTTTAGCTTCTAAAGGTTTATTAGAAAGTGCTTGAGTAATTTTAGCTTTGGCATATCCTTGAAATAATATTTTAACTCTTCCATCAGGCAAAGGAACTTTTCTCATTATGGTTCCTATAACACCACAATCATAAATTTCTTCAAAAGTCCTTCCATTTTCAAGTTTTGAAGGTGCTACAAAAATCATAGAATCATTTTTAATTGCAAGCTCTAAAGCTTTCATATTAGCAGAATCACTGATAAAAATTGGAGTAATCATAAAAGGATATAAAAACAATTCATCTTCTACCAATATAGGTAAATTTAATGGATAATTTTGCATCTCTTCAATTTGCATAATAAGTTTCCTTTCAGAATTTAAAATTTCTCAAATATACTTCGATACCAAGGGAGTTCGGGTTTTATAATACTTTGTTGATAAAATTCACTCTCTTGCATTCTTTGCTGATAAATTTTGGCACTTTGAGTGCGTCCTGTACGGTGATATAAATCTCGTATTGTATCATCTAGGTAAAATATGGCTAAATTAAATTTTGTTAGCATAGTTTGCACCAAAGGCTCATATTCCGTATAAGGATAATCCTTTAAAAAAAGATCGATTTCTTTTTGGCTTTCAAGCATTAAAGCTTGATTGCGGTTTGGCACAGCAAAAGCATCAAATTTAGCTTTAATTTTAAGATAACGAATATAATCAGCATTGCGAGAATTTCCAAATTTTTTATTATACTCATCAAGATAAAATTCAGCCAATTGATATTCTTCTTCATCCATATGTGCTTGTGCTAAAATAATCAGAGTTGTTTCCAAGAGCGGATCTGCTACATGTTCACTTGCCATACCATTATAATGATCATCTGCTTTTTCTAAATCTTTATCTTGCAAATCTTTAATGATTTGCGCATACCATTCTTTTGCGCTTAAATTATACAAACCTTCATCATTTTTTGTACTGCATGCAATAAATAAAATTCCCACAAACAATAATAGAAAAAAATTTTTTTTCATTGTTTTACCTTCAATATATAAATTTTCAAACTTCAAACTCATTATTTTAATCATTTTATGATTATTTTTTTATAAAATTATAGTAAAATTATTTAAATAAATTAAAATTTTGGAACTAATATTGCTTATTTTATGATAGAATAATTAATTATAAATCCCGAGGAGAAAAAATGACCCTAGCTGTTAAATGCCCTATCTTAGGTTTTGAAGAAACTAAAAATATGGAATTTTCAACTATAGATGAAGTATTTGTAAAACTCAAAAGTCTTGATGGAAAAGATTTTTCTTTTGTTCTTATCAATCCTTATTTAATAAGACCTGATTATGAATTTGATATACCGACTTACTATCAAGAATTACTCTCTTTAACTCCAGAATCAAATATGAAAATTTTTAATATAGTTGCCATTGCCAAAACCATAGAAGAATCAACCGTAAATTTCTTAGCTCCAGTGGTAATAAACCTTGACAATAATACCATGGTGCAAGTGATTTTAGACACTGTAAATTATCCTGACTTTTTTCAAGCTGATCAGATTTCAAATTATATTAAAAAATAATGAAAACTGATTTATATATACTTGCAAATGGTGCCATGGCACAAGCTTTAGCTCATGGACTCAAAGAAAATTATAATATTTATATAGTCGGAAGAAATTCCGAAAAACTAGAATCTATAGCCAAGGATGGCTTTCAAACTTTACTCTATGAAAATTTTAATTTAGACAACAAAGATATTATTTTAGCTTTTAAACCTTATGCATTAGAAAGTATGGCTAATTTACTAAAAGGAAAAGCCCGCATTTTAATCTCTGTTTTAGCGAATACTGATTTTAGTCAGCTTTCACAAATTAAAGCACAAAATTATGTAAGAATTATGCCAAATACTGCTGCAAAATATCATGCTTCCACCACACCTTATGTTTTAAAAAATACAAATTTTAAAGACGAAATTATAAAAATTCTAAATTCTTTTGGCAAAGCTTATGAATTAAACGAAGAAAAACAAATGAATGCTGCAATGGCAATAAGCGGCTGTGCTCCTGCTTTTTTAGCATTGATTGCTGAAAGCATTGCAAATGCCGGAGTATATGAGGGTTTATCAAAAGATTTAAGCTTAGAACTTACGCGTTCTCTTTTTAAAAGCACTGCTGCTTTACTAGAACATGAACATCCAGCCATTATCAAAGAAAATATTTGTTCGCCTGCTGGTGTTACTATTAAAGGGGTTAAGGTATTAGAGCAAAAAGGAATTCGCGGAACTTTTTTTGAAGCTATTAATGCTAGTGCGAAATGAAAAATGCTTTTTCATTAATAGAGCTTATTGTCTCTATAATTATTTTAGCTTTTATTTTTACAAGTATCTCTAAATCTTTTGACTTTATTTATAAAAATTATGAAAATTCAAATATCTTTGAAAAATTATATTTCCTTCAAGATAAACTCTATACTAATCCTAGTTTAAGAAACACAACCATAAATACATCGATTTTTAATGGCATAAATTTACAAGAAGCTTATGTCAAAGATGGTCTATTTGAGTTTAAAACATTATACTTTTCAGATCAAAACTATACTTTATTATTTCACAATGATTAAAGCTTTTAGTCTTTTTGAATTTATTCTTGTCCTTGTTTTATCAGGATTTCTTTTAGCTTTCTTAATAAAGCCTTTCTCCGAGTTTTATCAGCTTAATAGTCAAATTTTAAAGACGAATGACTTAAAAATTCAAACACATTTAGCCCTTTTAAGAATAGAAAAATTACTACAAAATTGTATCAAATTAAATTTTGAACAAAACGCTTTAACTTGCTTCATAAAAGATGATTTATTGTTTTTAAAAAATAATGAGCCAAAATTATTAAATTCCACTATTATTCTGGAGAATAATACAAGTTTATACTCACCAAAAAGCAATTTCAAAATTCAACTTCAAAATAGGGAGAATCTTTATAACGATAAGCAAAATTTTGTTTATATTTTTAAAAATAACAAAATAGAAAAATTATTAGTGCTTTCAGAAAATAATATTAGCGGCAATATTATAGGCAAATTTATCCCTATTCGTGCCAAATTAAAAATTACTCTTAAAAAAGATCAACTTGAGTATGAATTAAAACCACGATTTAATGAAGAACTAAAACAAAGTGCAATTTTGACGCGTAATATAAGCCTTTTTGAAATAACAAAAGACAAATTAAAAATATGTTTAACACAAAATAAAGAAAAGTATTGCTTAGAAAAAAGATTGTTTTTATGAAGAAAGCTTACATTTTAATCATTTTGATTATATCGATTATCGTATTAGGATTATGGTTAAGCCTAAATACAACACTTTCAAGCTATGCTCCAAGATTTGCAAGAGATACTTATTATTATCTACAAGCTCAAGTTCTTGCTAGTGAAAATATAGCGAAATATTTTTTATATCAAGCCAAACTTAAAAATAAAAAATGCTTAAATTCCATCGTTCTTAATTATCCTAATCCAAATGATAAAATTAAAATAGAATATTTCTATCCCTTAGCAGAATGCAAGAATTTCAATTTTGAAAATATAAATCAAGATGCAAACCTAAGCAAAGATGGTATTGTTATAGCACACATAAGCGTTGCATTGCATACGCAACAAGCAGTTAATGATGAAATTTTAATCAATAAAACCTTTATTTTACATCCTAAAGATTTTTTTTGGAAGTAAAATCAGATAAGGCTTTTTGCTAAATTTACACAAGCTTTTATGTTTTGCTTTTCGCAAATGTAAATATTTTTAAAATTGACAAGTTTTTTTGCAGTGCTTTGCCCTATTGCAATGACTTTATCATCATCTCTTAAGAAATAATTTTGCAAGAAATTTTCCACGCTTAAAGGCGAAGTAAAAATAAAAATCGCGGGTTGCTCTAGTTTTTTTTCACCTTTTTTAAAAATATTTTCATAAACGATAATTTCACTCAAATTTACGCCATAATTTTGAAGATCCAAATTTAAAGCAGAAGCGATATTTTTAGCTCTTAAATACAAACATTTTTTATCTTTTAACTCCTCTTTAAATTCATTAAAAAGATTTTTACCATAAGCAGCTTTAGGAATTTTAATATTTTTAAAACCTAGACTTTTAGCAAATTCAGCTGTGCTTTGTCCTACTGCGTATAAATTGATATTTAAATTTAAAATAATTTTAGCTTTTTCTAAAGCTTTCAAAGCATTTTTAGAAGTACATATCAAGGCGTCAAAATCATTTAAATTCACGCTAAAATCATAAAATTTAATTTCATTTAAAATCAAATTTTCTACACCTTTAAAAGGAGTTTCATTTAAAAGATAAATTTTCATTGATTGCTTGTTTTAATTCTTTAGCTGCCAAAAAAGCATTTTGTGCGTTCATTATCGCACGAACGACTGCAATGCCACTTACCCCAATGCCCTTTAGCTCTTCAATCGCTTCTTTATCAATCCCACCAATCGCTACTACGCCAATAGGACTTTTTTCGCAAATTTGACTTAGGAGTTTAAGGCTTATAACTGAACTTTCTTTGGTTGGAGTAGCCTTAATTGCACCACAACCTAAATAATTAGCACCTTGTATACAATTTAATTGTTCTAGTTTTTTAAGGCTTAAACCTATAATTTTTTCCTCCCCTAAAAGCTTTCTAGCAAGGCTAATTTCTAAATCCTCTTGTCCTAAATGCACCCCATCAGCATCTAATGCTAGGGCAATATCGATTCTATCGTTGATTAAAAATGGAATTTTATAAAATTTACAAAGCTTTTGCACCTTTAAACCAAGATGATAAAATTCTCTCGAATTTAATTCTTTTTCGCGAAGTTGGATAATACTGACTCCACCTTTTATCGCATTTTCAAGTGTATTTAAAAAAACCTCATCGCTTTTTTCACCGCGACTTGCCACAAGATAAAGGCTAAGATCAATTTCATTTTTCATTTAAAAACCTAAAAAAATGATTAGTTGGGCCACAGCCTTTACCTAAATTTAAAGAATAATAAATGGCATTTCTAACATATTCTTTTGCTTCACTTACGGCATTAAATAAATCTTTTCCTAAAGCTAAATTACTAGCAATGGCCGAAGAAAGCGTGCAACCTGTGCCATGAGTGTTTTTTGTTTCTATGCGTTCGCCTTTTAAGATAAAAATTTCCTTGCCATCAAAAAGGACATCATTGGCATTTTCTTCACTATGTCCGCCTTTAAGCAAAACAGCTTTTGCTCCTAAATCACATAAATATTTGGCTGCTTTTATCATAGCTTTTTCATCGCTGATTTTAAATCCGCAAAGAAACTCAGCTTCTGGGATATTTGGCGTAAGAATATCTGCAAATTTAACTATGGTTTTTTTAAAAAAATCACAATTTGCTTCAGGCATTAAAGCAAAACCATTTTTTGCAAACATTACAGGATCAATCACAACATTTTGAGGTTTAAATTGTTCTAAATTTTTAGCTACACACTCCATAAGAGAGCAAGTTCCTATCATCCCTATCTTGGTTGCTTTTGGCACTATATCTTCAAAAACTGCAAGCATTTGCTCATCTACGCTTTTAGTAGGCACATCATACACCGAAATTACCCTTGCGGTATTTTCAGCCACTACACTTAAAATCACACTCATACCAAAAAGATTGTGTGCGCTAAAAGTTTTAAGATCAGCTTGCACACCTGCTCCGCCACTACAATCACTTCCTGCTATACTTAAAATAGGGATTAATTCACTTCCTTTTGCTCTCATTTTTCTTCCTTTAAAATTTTTATCAATTCCTTACCTTGATCGCTTAATTTTACACCTTTAAAAGCAATTTTTCCAAAAGCAATAATCTGGGCGTGAAAAATTTGATAAAGCTCATAAAGTTCATAATTTTTACCCAAAAGCTTATTTAAATTTTCACTTTCACTTTCAATGCCGCTTTCAAAAAATTCTCTTAACTCCTCATAATTTTCAAATTCATAACCCAAATAAAAACTAAGTCTTTGAGTATAGCTATCCACAACCAAGAATTCTTTTTTACACAAATAATTTAAAATGCTATCAACGCTCTCATAGCCCAAGCCTTTAATATTTAAAAGCCATTCCCTGCTTACATTTTCTTTAAAATTCTCCAAATTTTCAAAAGTATTTAAAATATTTTCTACTAAACCCTTTAATCTTTTAGTCTTGGTATTATAAAATCCGCTTGGCTTTATAAGTGTAGCAAGTTCTAAATTTGACAGATTAGCAATTTGTTCTAAATTTGAAATTTGTGCATTTTTTAAATTTGTTAAAGCTTTTAAAACATTATTCCAATTAGTATTTTGCGTTAAAATTACAGAAATTAAAAGCTCAAACTCGCTAAGACCCCTATTTTCAAGCCAATCAAACTCGCTAAAATCAAGCTTTAAATCAATCAACTTTGCAAAAATTTCAGCTCCATTCATTTAAATTTCTCCTTAAAAGCCAAATAAAACTGCTTAGCGGTTCGCCCACCCCTGCTTGCTCTTAAATTTGCAAATTCCTTTGCTTTAGCGTGCAAAAGTTCTTTATCACACTCAATATCTTTAAAATAAAAATCAACAATTTCTAAATACTGACCCAAATTTCCTTGATAAAAACTAAGCCAAAGTCCAAATCTATCGCTTAAACTAAGTCTTTCTTCGGCTGCGTCACTTTGATGAAGTTCACCATGATTTATCTGCATATAATCATTATCACTTTTATTTTCGCTTAGCAAATGGCGGCGATTAGAACTTGCATAAATGAGTATATTTTTTGGCACCGCTTCAATGCTACCTTCTAATAAAGGTTTTAAAAACTTATAACTATCATCATCTTTTTCAAAAGAAAAATCATCACAATAAAGTATAAATTTAAAAGGCTCATTTCTTAGCTCATCAATAATATCAGCCAAAGCAAATAAATCTTCTTTTGCGATTTCAACAAGTCTTAAATTTCTTTCTTTAAACTCATTAAAAATGGCTTTGATTAAACTTGATTTTCCTGTGCCTTTTGCACCCCACAAAAGTGCGTGATTAGATCCTTTTTCTTCTATAAAATTTAAAGTATTTTCAAAAAGTGCATTTTTTTGTTCTTCTATACCGACTAAATCCTTTAAAGAAATTTCATCAATTTCTAAAACAGGCTTTAAAATATCTTTTCTTGCTCTATAAATCGCTGCTTTATGCTTTTGCCAATCCATTATCATTCTTTCTTAAATGTGTTAAAATCGCCTCTATAATATCATCATCGTCTTTACTTCTTGCCTTGATGAGTTCTTTTTCGTCGTTAATTTTTGTGAATTGTATATTTTGTTCAAAATTACTTATAATCTTAAATTGACCTAAAGCTAAAATTTTAATAATAATAAGCGATAAAAACTGCTTAGTATAAATATCAAGCTTACCAAAACGATCTTCAATCTCCCCTTCAATTTCATAAACTTCATTCACACTTTTACACTTGCTAAGTCTTCTATAAAGCTCAAGCCTTAAGCGATCTTCGCTGATAAGTTCGTGATTTAAAAAGGCATTGATGTTGAGCTTTAAATCAATTTTCTTCTCTTCAAAACTTTCTTTTTTTGTTAAAGCATTTAACTCATCTTCTAACATTTTAAGATACAAGCTAAGTCCGATTTGTTCTATATGTCCGCTTTGATCTATGCCTAATAAATTCCCGCCACCACGAATTTCTAAATCATGATACGCAAGCACAGATCCTGCACCCAGATAAGAATTGCTTTCTAAAGAAACAAGGCGTTTTAAAGCATCCTCCGTAATAGCATTTTTATCATCCACTAAAAAATAACAATATCCTTGCTTGTCGCTCCTACCCACACGACCCCTAAGTTGATGCAAATCTGCCATTCCAAAGCGATCACTTCTTTCAACTATCATCGTATTTGCATTAGCCAAATCAATACCACTCTCAACAATAGAAGTACTTAAAAGCAAATCGTATTCTTTGTTTTCAAATTTAAGCATTTCTTCTTCTTGCACCTTAGCATCAATCTTAGAATGCAAGATGAGAATTCTTAGATTTTTAAACAAATCAAGTAAATGTTTTTTACACTGCTCTATACTTGCGATATGATTATGTATGTAAAAAATTTGTCCCCCACGCCTAAGTTCTCTTGCAATAGCTTCTTTTAATAAAACTTCATCATTTTCTTTAACAAAAGTTCTAACATCTAATCTATCTTCTGGCGGAGTTTGCAAAATGCTATAAGATTTTATAGAGCTTAAAGCTTGGTTCAAACTTCTTGGAATTGGCGTTGCAGACATAGATAAAAGATGAGAATTTTGCGTGAGTTCTTTTAATTTTTCTTTTTGCTTTACTCCAAATTTATGCTCTTCATCAATAATAACAAGGGCTAAATTCTCGCATTCTACATTTAAAAGTGCATGAGTTCCAACAACAACGCAAGGCTTATTTTGTGTTAAATCTGCTAACAAAATCTTTTTCTCTTTAGTACTTGTAAAGCGGTCAAGCTTAAAAACTTCAATATCAAAAGGCTCAAAACGCTTTTTTAAGCTTTTAAAATGTTGATGAGATAAAAGCGTTGTGGGTGCAAAGAAAAAAGCACAAAAACCACTTTTTACCACAGGATAAATAGCATTCATAGCCACTTCAGTTTTACCAAAACCCACATCACCGCTTAAAAGCCTATCCATAACTTTGCCATTTTCAAAGTCACTTAAAATTTCTTCGCAAGCCTTATTTTGATCTTCTGTATAAGAAAAACCAGCTTTTGAAACAAAATAAGCTTGACTTACATAATCAACTTTAACTTCTTTTGGCTTTATCAAAGCTCTTTTTGCCGCCATAATAACAATTTGAGAAGCAATAGCTAAAAGCTTGGTTTTTAATTTTTCCTTTAACTTAATAAAAGTTGTCTTTCCTAAACGATCTAAAAGCGGTATGCCTCCAGTTGCTCCCAAATATTTATCTATCATATAAAGATTTTCAACCGGCAAAAGAAGTTTATCTTTATTTTGATATTCAATGGCTACAAATTCTTTTTTAGCCCCGCTTATTTTTATCATTTCAAGACCTAAAAATTTTCCTACCCCATAATCTTCATGCACGATAAAATCGCCACTTTTTAGTTCATCTATGATTAAATTAGCTTTGCGTTTGTACTTTTGTCTTTCTTTGCGATTTAATGAAATAACAAGCTCTTCATTACTGATTAAATTAACAATCAAATCGCTTTTTATAAAATTAATCTTTTGCGTATTTTCAAGCTCTAAAGCCTTAAATAAAGCTTCATTTTTAGCCAAAATAGTTATTTTTTTATTTTGATGAAAAGAAAAAAAATCTTGATTATAAGAACTTTGTAAATCTTTATAATTTTTAGCTTCAGGAGTGATTTTAGCATTAATCTTGGCTAATTTTTCTGAATCTTTTTCATCGTCAATTTTTTTAATACTAACAAAATCAAGCTCTAAATAATCATAAAAATCATCAATACACCAAAAACCCAAAGAATTCATATCACTAATTAAAACATCGCTTTTAAAATTCTCTAGTTTTTCTCTAAAATTTCCATAATTTTGACTTGAAAAATGTGTTAAAAAAGGACAAATTTCTAAATTTTCATACTCATCTAAAATAGATTTTTGAGTGATGGGATCAAATTTTCTAATGCTTTCTATTTCATCTGCAAAAAGCAAAATTCTAGTGGGTAATTCTTCATTAATACAAAAAATATCAATGATTTCCCCACGCACACTTACCTCACCCTTATCTTGGACAATATCTACAAATTCATAGCCTAATCTTATAAGCTCATCTTGAAATTCATTTAAATTAAAACTTTTATTTTTAGAGATAGAATAATTTTGTAAATGCGATTTTGAAGGTAATTTTTTAAGCACAGTTGAAAAAGGAGAGATGAGAATTTTCTTTCCATCAACTTTGTGATAAGCATTTAAAACCTTACAAATTTCAAAAAGTTCTTTAGAAAATGCTCTTAAATCATCTCCAAACTCGGCTCTAAAATCAGGTAAAACAAAAGTTTTTAAACCCTTAAAAAGCGATACTTGAGAAAGCAAAAAAGCTTCTTTGTCATCTTCGCAAAGCACTAGCTGTGCTATTTTTTCACTCTGTAAGTATTCGAAAAATTGCGCTTGCATTATTCTGCACTATTTTCTATAAGTCTTACCGGATCTTCTTCTTTAATCTTACTTGTTCCATTAAAACGACCGCCATTTTCTATAGCCAATTCTTTAATAGTGATATTTCCACTCACCACGCCACCGGTTAAAATTTCAAGACTATCAGCCTCTAATTCACCTTCGAAATAGCCATTAACTACTATCTTATCTGCTTTAAGCTCACCTTTTAAATTTCCATTTTTCCCAATTACAACTATGCTTTCAGAATGAATTATTCCATTCAACTCGCCATCCACATGGAGCATAGAAGCAAAATAAAATTTACCCTCTATTCTAGCACCCGATGAAATTACTGTCGTTTCTGAACTGGAACTAAATGTTGTGCTGTTACCGCCTTTATTAAAGATTGCCATGGAACTCTCCTTTCTTGGTTAAAAAAATCATTCATATTTTTTCTTTGTAAATTTAAAAAATACAAAGGTTCTAGAGTTTTATTAATAAATCTCACCTCATAGTGCAAATGAGGACCTGTAGAAAGTCCCGTATTTCCGCTATATCCTATCAATTGTCCTTTATTAACAAATTGCCCTGCCTTAACCACATCTTTTCTCATCATATGTGCAAAAACTGTTTTAAAACCAAAATTATGAAGTAAAATAACATTATAACCATAGCCATTATCACTATAGCCCGCAAATTCTATTACTCCACTAGCAGGAGCATAAACAGGGGTTCCCATTTCGGCTCTTAAGTCTATACCCGGATGAAATTCTTTTCTTTTTAGAAGTGGATGCTCTCTCCAACCAAATTTCCCTGTAATCCCTTTATTTTCTATAGGCCAGCCATTAGGAATTTGCCCCAAAATTCCAACTTGTTGTTCATTGGTAAGTTTAAGATTATCCAATCTATCAGTGATAGTAAGATTATTTTCAGCTTCTAAACCCAAAGCCTCTTCAAAAGAAGCTATTTTATCTTCAATCGCAGCGTATTGTTTGGCTTTTTCTTCGACGCTTTTTTGCATTTGAGTATTTGCTAACTCCAACTCTTTGCTTTTTGCTAAAAGTTGCTCTTTTTTTTCATTAATATCATTTAGCTTGCTATCAAGATATTTAATATAAAAACCGCTAAAAACCAAAAATAAAAATACAAACGCGATAACATAAAGCACTATTTTTTTTATTATTTGATTTAAATAAAAATGCCTTGAACCATTAATGTCTGTAATCGTAATAGTAAATTTATTCTTTATCACCAAACTCCTTTAAAAAATTTTCCACCAAAGTAAAAGAACCGAATACCAAAGTTTTTTCATTAGGGTCTAAGTGCTGAAATTTTTCACACTTAATTCCTAATTTTTTAGCAATAATAAAAATATTTTCATTTGCAAGTTTGCGTTCATTGCTAAAATATTCATATATTTTTATTTTATCAATTATAGGCTTTAATGTATTTAAAATTTGAAAAATATCTTTATCTAAAAAAGAATTAAAAATTAAAACAAGCTTTTCATCACCAAATTTCTCCCGCAAGGCACGAGCTGCCATTTCATTATGTCCTACATCGACAAACAAATTAGTTTTTATTTGCTCCAAACGCCCTTTTAATTTTAATTTTCCTAAATTTTGCAAAGCGTCTTTAAGCAAATCCTTACCTTGCAAAAGTTCTAATCCATTTAAGGCTAAATTTAAATTATGCTTTAAAAAATCTGGCAATTGATATTTTTTTGCGTATGCTTGCACTAATTCTTGATTTTTTAAATCTAACTTCTGTGCTATTTTTAAATCAGTATTTTTTAAAAATGCTATTTTTTTAGCTATTTTTAACACTTTTTCATCTTGTTCGTTTGAAATTAAAGCTTGTTTTGCCATAACTTTTAATTTTGTTCTAGCAATTTTTTCCAAAGTATCGCCTAAAATTTGAGTGTGATCAAGATCTATTTTAGTAAAAATACTCATTCTTTTATCAAAAACAGAAGTCGCATCATATTCGCCCCCTACTCCCGCTTCAAAAATCACATAATCACAATCTTCAAAAAGAATTACAGCCAAAAAAGTAGCATATTCAAAATAACTTAATTTTTCTAAATCTTCTCTAAAAATTATCCTTAATCTTTCATGTGCATTTTCTAATTCTTCTTGTTCCACAATATCATTATTTTTATAAAAACGCTCACGAAATTCGAAAATATGAGGGCTAGTATAATGGCCTACTTTAAAATTTAAAGCTTCCAAAAGTTGCGTTAAAAAGCGTCCCGTACTTCCTTTGCCATTAGTTCCAATAATATGTATTATAGGCTTGAGCGTAAATTTCTCTTTGTATTTTTCATACATTCTAAACATCATAAAACGATCGATTTTATCATAATTAATACTCTTTTTAACTAGAAATTCTTCAATTTTGCTCATCATTGAATTTTTCATTTTCACTCAAATTTGAAATTTGCTTCATTAATTCTTCTAAAATACTTATATTGGGTCTACTTTGCTTATCTAAATAAACAGCATTTATTTTTGGCGCAATCACATCTTGCTTATAAATAAAACGAAAATTTTCTATAGTTCTTAAATTTTCATCGACAAGTTGAGCCACTTCATCCTTGCTTTTTCCTGGCGCAATGATAAGATAACTTTTTTCATCTATCATCCAAAGCTCATCAAATTCTGCACAACTATCTTTTAAAATTTTTTTGAAACGAACAAAAATTTCATTCAAGCTACTTAAACCATATTTTTCCATTATAAAACGATAGTTTTGGATAGAAAACAAAGCCAAAGAATAATTTACCTTATATTTAATAAAATTCTCATCCAATTTTTCAAGCTCTTTAACCACATTCCAAGCTTCTCGTTCTTCTAAATTTTGAGTAAATTCAATTTGAGCATTTAAAGAATTTATCTTCTCGTTAAATTGTTCAAATTTATTTCTTAAGACTTCAAAACTTAACTTAACCTCGCCTTTCTCATCGGGAGTTAAATTATATATAAAGTCTATATTTTGCTCATTTGATTTACTAAGCAATATAAAAATATCGTTGATTTTTTTTAAATTTTCATTGAAAAAATTCAAATTCTTTTGCACATACATATTATCAACCATAATCCGACGAGTAACATAGCTTGAAAGCTCATTTTTAAAAGCACTCTCTCCTACGACAAAAGGTTTTTGGGTTAAATTTTGCATAAAACCTTGAATTTTTAAATCTTCAACCAAAGAAGGATTTAAACAAAGACTTAAAAGTTCTGCAAAGTATTCAAAATTTCTCTGTCCTAATTCATTAAGTAATTTTTTGATGATATTTTCAAAATCATCGTATTTATTGATCCCATACTTACGCATTTGCATTTCGACTTCATTATTTTCTTCATAGCTCTTTTCTAATTCTTTCCATTTTTTAGAAAGCAAAAAAATACTTTCACTATCCATAGTTTTTGAAATACGCATAAAAGTAATTTTAGCCAAGTCTTTAATTTTTTTATCTTTGCTTACCTGTAAAACTCTTATAATTATGCTTAAAAGCTCAAAAAATTCACTAAATTGCTTACCGCTTTGACGATTAGCCAAAGAAACCAAAAAACTTATTAATTCATCAATGGTTTTGACATTTTTAGCGGCTAGTTCTTGTTGAAAACTAGGGATAAGTAAAGATTTATATTTATCAAGCTTTATTTTATTGGCGCTGACAAGACCATATTTTTGAGAAAGTTCTTCAAAAATTTCCGTATAATTTTCTGGCGTAGGTCGAAGTTTTCTTTCCTTAAGAGTGATTAAAGTTTCTTTTGCAATTTCATTGATGTTGGGTAGCACGCTTATGACCTTTAATAGCTATTACCGAAATAAACTCATCAAATGCTTCGCTAGAAGCTGCACGAATAGCTTTATAGCGTGCTGAATCACTGATAACACTATTAGGAGAGATATCAAAATTATAGCTCCCACTTGTGCTAAAATGTTCACTATCACCATCTTTAAATATCACGCTAAAATCCAAATTTAATCTCGCCTTGTAACTTACAACATAACCATTTTTATCATATACCAAAGGGATAAATTCGAGATTACTCATTCTAACATTAATCACATCATCGGCTTCATGCTTTAATGCCAATTTGCGTCCAAGCTTCGAAATCACCATTTCTTTGAGGGTATCGACCACAAAAATACTATTTCTAGGATCTTGGAGACTAAGCTCTACATTGACATAAACCTTATCATTAAAAACATTATTTGCAACTTTTGAAGTGGGAACATATCCACAAGCTACAAAAAATATTATCGTAAAAAATATTAAGATTTTTTTCATTTAACCACCAAATTAACTAATTTACCTTCTACATAAATTTCTTTAATTATATCTTTTCCTTCAAGCCATTTTGAAACTTTTTCTTTTGCAAGACTTAAAATCTCATCTTTACTTGCAGAACTTGCAACTTCAAATTCAGCACGCTTTTTACCATTTACACTAATAGCCAAATTTAAACTATCTTTAACAAAAACTTCATCTTTAAGCTCTAATACCTTGAAATTTTCGCATTTAAAAAGTTTATCACTTAATTCAAAGCACACATGTGGGATAATAGGCTCTAAAATATTTAAAATAATATAAAAAGCTTCCTGCTCTAAAGCTTCGTTTTTACAAACACTTAAAGCATTTAAGGCTTCCATACAAGCAGCAATTAAAGTATTAAAAGCAAAACCTTGAGTATAAACTTCAAAAGATTTTTTCAAAGCTTCATAAACTTTTAATCTTGCATACTTTTCTTCTTTATTTAGTTCCTGTTGCTCTATCGTTAAAAGCTTACTCACTTTTACATTTTGTGCCTTATCAAAAAGCTTACAAATAAATCTATAAGCCCCTTCAACCGCATCATCATTCCACTCAAGCTCTTTAGCAGGCGGTGCTGCAAAAAGTATAAAAAGTCTTGCTGTATCTGCTCCATATTTTTTAATAATCTCATCAGGATCTACTACATTGCCTTTTGATTTAGACATTTTAGCTCCATCTTTTAAAACCATACCTTGAGTTAAAAGTCTATTAAAAGGCTCATTATCACTTAAATATCCTAAATCCCTTAAAGCTTTTTGAAAAAATCTTGCATAAAGCAAATGTAAAATCGCATGTTCAATCCCGCCAATGTATTGATCCACGCTCATCCAATATTTCACACTTTTTTCATCTAAAGCCTTTTCTTGCCAAGTTTTTTCATCACTTGCAAAGCGTGCAAAATACCAAGAACTCTCAAAAAAAGTATCCAAAGTATCACTTTCTTTTTGTGCTTTTTTCCCACACTTTGGACAAATACAATCTTTCCAAGTAGGATGTTTTTCAAGCGGATTTCCTTCACCCGTAATTTCTACATCCTCAGGTAAAGTGATAGGTAAATTTTCTATTTTTTGAGGCACTATGCCACAATCTTGACATTTAATCATAGGAATAGGTGCACCCCAATATCTCTGCCTTGAAACACCCCAATCACGAATTTTAAAATTAACAACCCTTTTGCCAATGCCATCTTTTTCAAATTTGGCTATGATTTTAAGTCTTGCTTCATTAGAGTCAAGTCCATTAAACTCATCACTTTGTATGAGCTTTCCTGTTTTTTGTGTAAAAGGAAGTTTAATATTTTCACTCTCAATAACTTGTTTAATATCAAGTTTATATTTACTAGCAAATTCAAAATCCCTTTCATCGTGTGCAGGTACTGCCATAACCGCACCACTACCATAATCAGCCAAAACAAAATTTGCCACCCAAACTGGAATTTTTTCTTTAGTCAAAGGATGAATAGCATAAATTCCTAAGAAATACCCTTCTTTTTCGCTAATTTGTCTTTCTCTTGGACTTTGATTTTGTATGTTTTTAATCTTATTACTTATATCTTTATCTAAACAAGCTTCATCTAATAAATTTTGCACTATTTTATGTTCTGGTGCTAAAGCTACATAAGAAACACCATAAATCGTATCTGCTCTTGTAGTAAAGACTTCAAAGCCATCTATTTTAGCTTTTTTAATACTTTCATCATCAAGTTTTAAACCAAATTCTAAACCTTCGCTTTTACCTATCCAATTTTCTTGCATAGTTAAAACTTGAGAAGGCCATTTGTCTTTTAAATTTTCAAGCTCTTTTAAAAGCTCATCTGCATAAGCAGTAATTCTAACATAGTATCCTGGCATTTTTTTCTGCACGACTTCATGCCCACAACGCCAACATCTTCCATCTTCTACTTGCTCATTTGCCAAGACAGTTTGATCTTGCTCACACCAATTAACATTGGCTTCTTTAGTATAAATCAAACCTTTTTCATACATTTTAATAAAAATCTCTTGTTCAAATTTCGTATAAAGAGGATCTGAAGTGGCAAGCATTCTTCTTTTAGAAAAAGAAAAACCTAAAGAAAAAAGCTCATCTTTCATATAAGCTATATTTTCATAAGTCCAAGTCTTAGGATGAATTTTATGCTTTATCGCTGCATTTTCAGCTGGCATACCAAAACTATCAAAACCGATAGGATGTAAAACATTATAACCTATCTTTCGATAATATCTAGCAATTGCATCCCCTATACTATAATTTCTCACATGTCCCATATGGATGCGTCCGCTTGGATAAGGAAACATTGATAAAATATATTTTTTAGGCAAAGTCAAATCATCTTTTGGTTCAAAATATTCATTTTTATCCCAAATTTCTTGCCATTTTTTTTCTATCTTACTCGCTTCATAAGCCATAATTTCTCCTTAAATCGTTCCTTTTTCATACATAGCACGATCGCGTTCTTTTTCTTGTTTTCTTTTAATTTTTTCAAGCTCTTTACTTCTAAAATCAAGTACACTAAATTTAAACCAAAGCAAAGTTGGGCTTGCAACGAAAATAGAACTTAAAGTTCCTGCAATAATACCCACTATCAAGGCTAACGAAAAGCCTTGTATCATTTCTCCACCAAAGAAATAAAGAATAACAACAGTCGCCAAAGTCAAACCTGAAGTTAAAACCGTTCTTGATAAGGTCGCCGAAACACTTTCATTTATAATAGGTGTGAGATCATTTTTTTTGCTTGTTTTAATACCCTCTCTAATTCTATCAAAAATAATAATTGTATCATTTAAAGAATAGCCAAGCACGGTCAAGACTGCAGCCAAAGTATCTAAATTTACATCGATTTTAAAGAGTGAAATTGCTCCTAAAGTAATCACAACATCATGAATTTCACTGATAATAGCAGCAAGTGCAAAACGCCATTCAAAACGCACTGCTATATAAATAAGTATAGCCACCAAAGAAACCGCTATCGCCATAAGTCCTTTATTTCTAAGTTCATCACCCACTTTTGGCCCTACCACATCAGCACGACGCACTTCAAACTTGCCCGTATCTTTTAAAAGAGTACTAATATACTCACCTATATCGCTGCTCAAATTATCATTACTTCCTAAAAAACGGATTGTTACTTCTTCTTTGCTTCCAAATTCGGTTACAGATAAATTTTGGAAAGCTCCTTGTTTTTCTAAAATTTCACGAATTTGAGATATAGGAGCTTCTAAATCGTACTTAAGCTGGATTAAAGTCCCGCCACTAAAATCAATACCATATTGCAAACCACGATCAATAAGCAAATAAATAGATCCAAAAAACAAAATAAAAGAAAGAGAAATCGCAGCAAAACGCATTCTCATAAAATCATAAATTTTCTTTTCGCTAAAAAACTGCATTATTTTCTCCTATAACCAAACCAAAATCTTGTATTATTGCTTTTTTCAATGCGGTGCATAAAATAATCAAACATTCCATGCGTTCCTAAAATCGCTGTAATCATAGAAACAACAATACCAATACCTAAAGTTACTGCAAAACCCTTAACTGCTCCCGTTCCATAAGCATAAAGTGCTATCGAAGTAACAAGAGAAGTGATATTAGAATCTATAATCGCACTCATAGCATTTTTATAACCTTGCTCTATGCTTGTTCTTATATTAACACCAACACGCAAAAGTTCCCGAATACGCTCATTAATAATCACATTTGCATCAACAGCCATACCCACCGTTAAAACAAGCCCTGCCATACCTGGTAAGGTTAAAGTTGCTCCAAACATTGCCATAACGGCAACAACAACTAAAACATTCACAAGCATTGCAATATTAGCAAAAATTCCTGCTATACCATAATAAAACATCATAAATGCAATAATAAAAATAGAAGCACCAATGAGTGCAATCATACTCATTTTAATACTATCAGCACCTAAAGATGGTCCAATACTTCTTTGCTCCAAAAGCTTAACCGGCGCTAGTAAAGCTCCACTTCTTAAAGCCACCGCCACATCTCGTGCTTCTTCTTGTGTAAATGCTCCACTAATCTGTCCACTTCCGCCACCGATGCGTTCATTGATTGATGGAGCTGAATAAACTTTATTATCAAGCACAATAGCCAAGCGTTTTCCAACATTTGCTCCTGTATAATCAGCAAATTTTTTAGATCCTTCAGCATTTAAAGTAAAATTAATTACTGGATAATTGCTTTTGTCACTAAGCCCTACTCTAGCATCAGTAAGCATTGATCCATCTAAAATAGGAATATTTTTTAAAGTATATTTTAAATTTGGATTTCTAGAATCAGGGACTAAAACAAGTCCATAACTCGCTGCTTCGGCATCACTCATAGTAGAAGCTTGACTCATTTTAGAATCATCCACTTCCATAAGCTGCAAATGTGCTGCTTTAGTGATGCGTTCTTTGGCTCTTAATTCATCTTCTTTTGTTTTAATCCCCGCAAGTTCAACTAAAATTTTATCCTCTCCTTGCTTTGCAACCGTAGGTTCTGCTAAACCAAATTGATCTAAACGATTTCTAATGGTTTCAACCGCTTGCAAAAGAGCAAAATTTTCTATATTTTTAATCTCTTCAGGGGTAAAAGAAATTTGATAATGCATATTGTCTTTTTTAATATCAAGCCCTTTTATCTCTTTAAGCAAATTTTCAACTTTAGATATATCTGCATCATCTAACAAAGTAAAAGTTAGGCTATCACCTTGAGTATTTAATCCATCATTTAAAATATTCTCTTTATTAAAAGAATAATTCAAAGAAGATGCGACAGATTTAATTTTAGACTTTACCGCTTCTTCATTATCTACTCCTAAAAGCATATAAAGTCCGCCTTGTAAATCAAGTCCTAAATTAATTTTCGCACCTTTTTCAGACTGCAAAAAAGAAGGGAGTGAAAAAGCCACTCCAAAGATAAATACCGCCACAAAAATAACCAAGCGGTAAGTGATTTTAGAATTACGCATCAATTTTCTTTGCTATAAATTCTCGTGAAATTTTTGCAGTAACATTGTCTTCATTAAGCTTAACTTTGATAAAATCCTCTTCTGGTTTTACGACTTCACAAATGAGTCCACCATTAGTGATGATTTTATCGCCTTTTTGCAAAGACTCAAGCATTTGCTTATGTGCTTTTGCTTGCTTTTGTTGTGGTCTTATTACCAAAAAATAAAAAATCGCAAAAAGAACGACAAGAGGTAATAATGAAGCTAAAATTGAATTTTCTGCCATATTTTTCCTTTATTCCAAAAAAATTAAACACTAATTCTACCATTTTTAAAATAATAAAAGCCTTTTTTATTGCATTTTTACTATCGAATTCCATTTATTTATCTTTTTTTGAAAATATTTTTACCCAAACTCTTAGTCCATTTCTTGCCATTTGGGGTTTGATTTTACTCTTAAAAAGCAAAAGCGCTAAAGAATATTTTTGGATTGGATTTCTTATAGGAATATTTTGGTTTTGGTGGATAGGACTTTCTTCAATTTATTTTAATTTAACTTATTTAGTACCCGTAATAATTATTATTGTTGGTATGGTTTATGGAATATTGTTTAGATTATGCTATTTACTTAAATTTGATTTTTTAAGACTTTGTGGAATTTTTTGCTTAAGCTTTATTCATCCTTTAGGTTTTGATTGGTTAAATTGGGGAGTATTTAGCGTTTATGGTTTTTTTGATCCAAGCTATCGTGGTATTATTTGTATCTTTTTAATGGCATATTTCATTTATGAGGGTTATATTTCAAGATATTATAAAATAAGCATTGTTGTGGCTTTATTTTTTATAGGCTTTCAATACGATGAGAAAAAAGCAGAAAATTTAAATTTATCCTATAAACTTATAAACACAGATACTTCACAAGATCAAAAATTTCTTCAAGAAAATTTAACAAACAATTCAAATCATCTAATCAAAAAAATCATTGAAGCCATAAATGAAAAAAAAGAGCTTGTTGTTTTACCAGAAACTGCTTTTGCTTTCAATTTAAAAAATACCCCATATGAAAAAATGCTAAAAGAACTCTCAAAAAATATTATTATTATTACCGGTGCTTTTAATATGGAAAATAATCAAATTTATAATAGCACTTATATCTTTAAAGATCAAAATGTCTATATTTTAAATAAGCATTTTTTAGTTCCTTTTGGAGAAGAAATTCCATTTTTTAAAGAACTTATAAAAAAATATTTTTTACCCGATATAGAAGAATTGGCACAAGGCCCATTACAAAGCAAATATAAACTCAATAATCAAATCATAACCAATGCTATTTGTTATGAAGCCACAAAAGAGCAAAATTATAAAAATTCAAAAATTATAATAGCCATTTCAAATAATGCTTGGTTTAATCACTCAAGTGAATATAAACTTCAACAACTTCTAATGAAATTTTATGCAAGTAAATATGGAGTGAGTGTTTATCACGCAGCAAATGGAAAAGAAAATGCGATAATTTTACCAAAAGAAAAACTTAGCACACAATGGAAAAATCTTTTAAGTCAAATTTTAAAATAATATTTAAATCAAAATATAAAAAGCCTTGAATTTCAAGGCTTAAGAATTATAACAATGTTTTAAACTGTTCTACTGCATCAAGTTTTTCCCAAGGATAATCTTTTTGTCCTACTTGACCGCGTGCTGCAACATCGGCATATAAAAAAGTATCTTTACTTGGTTTATCAAGAGAGAATTTATCGCGTATCCAATTTGGAGTTAGTGAAAAATTCTTCATCACAAATTCGCTTAAAACATCATCATTTACGCTCGTATTTGTTCCCATACAATCCACGCTTACAGAAGTTGGTTTTGCAACACCTATAGCATAACTAAGCTGAACTATACATTTTTTAGCAAGTCCTGCTGCGACTATATTTTTAGCAAGCCATCTACCCGCATAGAGTCCGCTTCTATCAACTTTTGTATAATCTTTACTTGATTGTGCACCGCCACCTATTGGAGAATACCCTCCAAAACTATCAACGATAAGTTTTCTTCCGGTTAATCCGCTATCATGCAAAGAAGAGTGATTGACATATTTTCCGGTTGGATTGATTAAAATTCTTGTTTTACTAGGATCAAAAAGCTCTTTTGGTAAATTTGTTTCTAAAATAAGTTTATTGACCAAAGCTCTTAAATCTTCTATTTTCATACTTTCAACACAAGGTGCAGAAACAACTATAGTATGAATACTTTGCGGTCTGCAATTTTCAAAATTTGCCTTTGTACCATAATCAATCGTTACTTGAGTTTTAATATCCACACCAAGCTCATGCGGATTAGCCTTTGCATAAGCATAAACCTTATCGCAAAGTGCCCTTGCATAAGAAATTGCAGCAGGCATATACTCATCGGCTTCGCAACTTGCAAAACCAAACATAATACCTTGATCGCCCGCTCCCGTTTCGCCATCTTCTTGATCAACACCTTGATTAATATCAGGGCTTTGTTCGTTTAAAAACACCATAACATCGACTTCATCAGGATGCAAACATTGTTCTTTATTAAAATGCCCGCTTCCAGTATAGCCAATACGCTTTAAAACATCTTTAACTAAATTATCGTAATCAGTTTTACTAAGCTTGTGATTTGACTTAACTTCGCCTCCTATCACAACCTTATTTCCTGCGACAAAAACCTCACTCGCCACCCTTGAATTTTTGTCATTTTTCAAGAGTATATCCACTATTGTATCAGCGATTATATCAGCACATTTGTCTGGATGACCTGCACTTACGACTTCTGAAGTGAATAGATACATAAAAAGTCCTTTCATAAAAAATGAAACATTATTCTATCTTAAATAAATTTATCCAAGCTTAGAATTTAAAAATTCGCTAAAATTAAGCAAATCTTCGTTAAAATCAAGTTTTTAAATGATTTAAAAAGGTTATTATGTTTTCTAAAATAATTCAAAGCTATGCCAAAGGAAATCTTATTTTACAAATTTGCATAGGTATTGTATTAGGAATACTTATAGGAATGCTTTCTAAAGATATAGCACAAATGGCAAATTTATTAGGTGTTTTATTTACAAACGCTTTAAAAGCAATAGCACCGATGCTTGTTTTTATTCTAATTTTAACCTCTATTTGCACAAAAGATTTTACACAAAATAACACAAAAATAAAAAATATTATCATGCTATATATTATAGGAACTTTTTTAGCATCAGCTTGTGCTGTAATTGCTAGTTTTTTATTTCCCGTAGAGCTGATTTTAGAAGGGATAGTAAAAGCGGAAAATTCATCTCCTGCTGATATCGGAGAAGTTTTTAAAGATTTATTATTAAAAATAGTAGATAATCCCATAAACGCACTTTCAAATGGAAATTATTTAGGAATTCTTGCTTGGGCTATTGCAGGTGGAATCGCTTTAAAACACTGCTCTAATGAAGCAAAACAAATTTTTATCGATATAAATGAAGGGGTTTTAAAAATCGTTAAATTTATAGTCAAACTTGCCCCTTTTGGAATTTTTGGACTTGTAGCAAATTCGGTAGCACAAACTGGCATGCAGGGTCTTTTAAGCTATGCAAAACTTTTAATCTTACTTGTTGTCACAATGCTTTTTGTTGTATTTGTTGTCAATGCCCTAATTGTTTTTATTTATACTAAAAAAAATCCTTTTCCTTTAATTTTTATTTGCTTAAGACATAGTGCTTTTTTTGCTTTTTTTACAAGAAGTTCAGCAGCAAATATTCCTGTAAATATGGCACTTTGTGCAAAATTAAATATTGATAAAGAATTTTATAGCATTTCTATTCCTTTGGGTGCTAGTATTAATATGGCTGGAGCTGCAGTAACCATAGCTATCTTAAGTTTAAGTGCTGCACATAGCGTTGGTATTGAGATAAGTTATTTGCAAGCCTTTTTTCTTAGTATTCTTGCCACTTTTGCCGCTTGTGGTGCAAGTGGCGTAGCAGGTGGATCACTTTTACTCATTCCTTTAGCTTGTTCTTTGTTTAATATCAACTACGATATAGCGATGAAAGTCGTAGCCATAGGCTTTATTATAGGTGTAATACAAGATAGCGTTGAGACAGCACTCAATAGCTCTACTGATGTATTACTTACAGCTATTTGCTCACAAAATAATTTAAATTACAATATTAAGTGAAAAACAAATGCGACATTTAATTACTACTAAAGATTTTAATAATGAAGAGATTTTGAAGTTATTCAAGGATGCTAGAGAATTTTTAGATGAAAAACCTAGAAATTTATTAGATGGCAAAAGCATTACAACCATATTTTTTGAAAATTCCACTCGCACTCTTTCTTCCTTTGAAAGTGCAGCAAAAAGACTTGGAGCAGAAGTTTTAAGACTCGATGTTTCAAAATCAAGCTCAAGTAAAGGTGAAACGCTTTACGATACAGCTGCAAATTTGGATGCCATGAGTCCTAGTGCTATCATCGTAAGACATGCAAACTCTGGCGTTCCTCATATTTTAGCTTCACATATGCATTGTCCTGTTTTAAATGGCGGAGATGGCAAACATGCACACCCTACTCAAGCTTTACTTGATCTTTTTACCATTTATGAACATTTTAAAGGTGATATTTTAGGTAAAAAAATTCTCATTGTTGGCGATATTAAAAACTCACGCGTTGCTTCTTCAAATATTGAACTCTTAACGCGTTTTGGTCTAGATATTACTTTAGTTGCCCCCCCACATTTTATGCCAAATTCGCCCCTGAAAAAATCTTATTCTTTAAATGAAGAACTGATTTTAAAAGCTGATATCATTATGAGTTTAAGAACGCAAACAGAAAGGCACAACAAAATCATTTATGCTTCCTTAAAAGATTATGCTAATGATTTTTGTATAAAATTTGATTTGATTAAAGATAAAAAACTCATTTTGCTTCATCCTGGGCCTGTGCATAGAAATATCGATATTAGCGATGAAGTAATGGACGATGAAAGGGCTTTAATTTTAAAACAAGTTAAAAATGGAGTCGCCATTAGAATGGCTGTTTTAAAAAAATTAATCTTAGAAAATTAAGGAAATGATTATGCTAGAATGGAATTTAAGCGTATTATTTAAAAATGAAAACGAACTGGAAAGCAAAACACAAGAATGTATAAAACAAGCTCAAAAATTCAAAAATAGCTATTTTACCATGCTAGAAAAGCTAAACTCTAATGATTTTTTAAATGCTTTAAAAGAATATGAAAATTTAAATTTAATGGTTTCAAAAATCATGACTTATGCTTATTTGTGTTTTGCTAAAGATACTTCTAAAGGTTCTTTTTATGCCAAATATGAACAAGAATGCAAAAAAATAGAAGAAAATTTATTGTTTTTTGAACTTGAATTTTGCGAATTAAAAGAAGATAAAGCGAAAGAATTTATTGATTTTTGTAAAGACTATAGCTTTTATTTAGAGAATTTATTCAAAAACAGAAAATATAATCTAAGTCAAAAAGAAGAACGCGTTATGCTTTATCTTTCAAATACTGGTGCAAATGCTTTTAGTAGGCTTTTTGATGAAAGCATGACTGCACTAAAAATCTCTTTTGAGGGCGAAAAACTTAGTGAAGAAGAAATTCTTAGCAAACTATACGATAATGAAAGACAAATAAGAAAAAAAGCTGCTAAAAAATTTACCAAAGCCTTAGATAAAAATATTAATTTGCTAACTTTCATTCTAAATATGATTAAAACAGAATTAAGTAATATTTGCAAATTACGCGGATACGAAGATGCAGAAGCCCCAAGACACTTAAGAAATCAAATTTCTAAACAGAGCGTTGATGCACTTATAGAGACGACTCAAAAAAATTTCCATTTAGTTTCTAAGTTTTATAAAAGAAAAAAGCAAATTTTAGGCTTCGATAAGCTTAAAGATTATGATCGTTATGCACCGATTGGAAAAGAAGCAAAATTCAGCTTTGAAGAAAGCAAAAAAATCGTTTTAGATGCTTTTTATGATTTTTCTCCTATTTTTGGAGATATTGCCAAAGAAGCTTTTAAAAAAGGTTGGATTGATGTTTATCCACAAGATAAAAAACAAGGTGGAGCTTTTTCACATTCGGCTACTCCTGATACTCATCCTTTTATTTTATTAAATTACACGAATAAAAGACGCGATCTTTTCACACTTGCCCATGAATTAGGACACACCATACATCAAAAACTTTCTTATAATGTATCTTTTCTAAATCAAGATACACCTTTAACTACAGCCGAAACAGCTTCAGTTTTTGCTGAAATGCTCGTATTTGACTATGTCAAAAATAAACTCAAAAAAGATGAGCTTTTAGCACTTTATGCAGCTAAAATTGAAGATATTTTTGCCACGCTTTATAGACAAATCAATTTTACTTGTTTTGAAAGACGCGTTCATAGCTATGAAAATGAATTAAATAGTGAAGAAATTTCTCAAATTTGGATGGAAGAATCTCAAAAAATGTTTGGCGAAAGTGTTGAACTTAGCAAGAATTATGCCCTTTGGTGGAGTTATATTCCGCATTTTATCCATAGCCCTTTTTATTGCTATGCTTATGCTTATGCACAACTTTTAGTTTTAGCGTTTTATGGGCTTTATAAAAGCAATAAGTGTAATAATTTTAAAGAGCTTTATATTAAAATGCTTTCACTTGGTGGAAGCGTGAGTCCAAAAGAACTTGTTTCAATGTTCGGATTTGATATTGAAAATAAAGCTTTTTGGGAGATAGGTATAAAAGAGATTAAAAAAATTATCAATGAATTTATGGAGTTAAAACAATGATAAAAAAAATCCTTGAAAACGAACAATTCATTTCTTTAATGCAAAAACATTGTTATGAAACGCTTTTAAATTTAATAGAAGAAAAGATAGAATTTTCCATAGTAGCTAATACTAAATTTGTTGATTTTAATCCTGCTTTGCCTGAAAATCTAGATGTTAAAAAAAATCCCTTGGCCTTATTTGCGCTTGGGGGCTACACTTTTAGTTCTATTGAATTAAATAAAAACTTTATAGAATTTCACGCTGGTTTTGGCCCTGATGATTTTGACAGCTATGTTAAAGTCGATCTTGGAGCCATTACTCAAATTCAAGTTGAAGATAGCGTTTTATTTGTTAATTTTAGCTTTTATAAACGCAAAGATGAGAAAAATTTACAAAAATCCAAAAACATTTTTTTAAATAATCCAAAAAACAAAGATATTTTCAAAAAATGAATTTGTTTAAAGATTTAAATGAAAGCCAAAAAGAAGCAATCAAGCATATCGATGGTCCTATGCTTATACTTGCTGGTGCGGGTAGCGGTAAGACCAAAACTATCACTACGCGTCTTGCTTATATGATAGGAGAAGTTGGAATTCCTGCTGTAAATACTTTAACCTTAACTTTTACCAATAAAGCCGCAAGTGTGATGAGAACCAGGGCTTTAAGCTTTCTTAAAAGTAGTGAAAATCCTTTGCTTTGCACCTTTCATAAATTTGGACTTTTATTTTTAAAACTTCATATAGAAAGACTAGAAAGAAATAATAATTTCATTATTATAGACACCAGTGATACAAAAAAAATCCTAAAAGAAATCATTAGCGATGAAAAAGCCAATATTTATCAAGCTGCACAATTTATTTCACATTTTAAAAACAATAGCAAAAGTATTGAAGAAATATTTAAAGAAGCGGAATTGCTAAAAAATAATGAAATCAAACATCAAGCTTTGCAAAAAATGGCTATTTATTATCAAAATTACCAAGAATATTTACTTAAACATAATTTTGTGGATTTTGATGATCTTTTGTTGCTTACGAATACCATTTTAGAAAGTGATGAAAATTTTGCAAAAGAACAGAGTGCTTTATATCATTATATCACAGTAGATGAATATCAAGATACCAATGCTTTGCAATATAAAATTCTAAAAAATCTTTGTCGTGTGCATGAAAATTTATACGTCGTGGGCGATGATGATCAAAGCATTTATAGCTGGCGTGGAGCGAAAATAGAAAATATCTTAAATTTTCAAAGCGAATTTCAGAATGTAAAACTGGTTAAACTTGAACAAAATTATCGCTCGGTTGGTATGATTTTAAAAGCAGCTAATGATTTAATTGCACACAATGAAAAACGACTTGGAAAAACATTGCTTTGCACCAAAGATCAAGGCGAAGAAGTTCAAGTCCTAAAAAGCGACAATGAAAAAATCGAAAGCATGGAAATAGCCAATAAAATTAAAAAGCTTTTAAATTCAGGTATTGAAGCATCACAAATTGCTATTCTATTCCGCGTAAATGCACTTTCAAGATCCATAGAAGAAGCTTTTATGAGAGAAAAAATCCCTTATAAATTGCTTAGCGGAATGCGTTTTTATGAAAGACTTGAAATTAAAGATTTAATTTTTTATCTTAGATTTCTTTTAAATACTGATGATGACTTATCTTTTAAATCTATTATCAATCGTCCTAAAAGAAATATAGGTGAAAAAGCTTTGCAAAATTTAGAAGAATACGCACAAAAAAGACAACTATCGCTCTTTGAAGCCCTTTGTGAAAGCAATGGAGGAGTTAAACTCTTCTCTACAAAAAAAGCTCAAAATGAAGCAAGAACTTTTATTGACAATATCCACAAACTTAAAGAACATTCTAACTTAAAGAAAATGCTTGAAAACTTTGAAGAACTTTTTAAAATCAAGGATTTTTACAAAGAGCAAGAAAATGGCGATGAAAGGGTGTTAAATATTGATGAATTTTATGCTAACATTAAAGAAAAAATCAAAGAAAATCCAAATATTACTCTAGAAGAAATTTTAAGCGAAATTTCATTGCTTAGCGATCAAGATGGAATCGATGAAAAAAGCGTTTGTTTAATGAGCATACACGCAAGCAAAGGCTTGGAATTTGACCATATTTTCATTATTGGTTTTGAAGAAGGATTTTTTCCTCTAAGCGAAAGTGATATAGAAGAAGAAAGAAGACTTGCTTATGTAGCCATTACCCGCGCTAAAAAACATTTATTGCTAGCTATTGCAAATTCTCGTTTTTATCGTGGAAGTCGTGCAGAATTACACCCTAGTCGCTTTTTAGAAGAAAGTAAATTAAATAAAAAAACCTTCTTAAACGATGGAAATCCCAAGGGTTATAAAAAAGGGGATTTGGTTAAGCACAAAATTTTTGGTATAGGACGCGTTATTGATGTTAATAAAAATACAAAAGAAGAAAAACTTACCATTAATTTTGGCGGAATCGAACGCATCATTATGTCAAATTTTGTGGAAAAAGTCGTATGAATAAAATTTTTGTCGCTTTTAAGCCTATAGAGCTTAGCTCCAATGCTTTTTTATCCAGTTTAAAAAGAAAATACAAAAACAAAAAAGCAGGATATTCTGGGACTTTAGATCCTTTTGCTAAAGGGGTTTTGATTGTTGCTTTTGGACAATATACTAAACTTTTTAGATTTTTAGAAAAAACCCCAAAAACATATAAAGCAACACTTTGGCTTGGAGTTAAATCTTTAAGTCTTGATAATAAAAATATACAAAAAATAGAACTTTTAAAAGCTTTTGAACTCAAAACCTTAGAACAGATCAAAACAGAACTTTTGGGAAAAATTTCTTATACACCACCTCAATTTAGTGCTAAAAAAATAGAGGGAAAAAGAGCTTATGAGTTGGCTACAAAAGGGGAAGTTGCCAAATTAAAACCTTGCACAATGGAAATTTTTTCTTGTGAAATTTTACATTATACTCATCCTTTTTTGCATATACAAATCAGTGTTAGCGAAGGTGCTTATATAAGATCTTATTGTGAACTTTTTGCTAGGAAATTAGGTATCAATGCCACTTTAAGTTCGCTTGAACGCATTAGTGAAGGAAAATTTTTTTATAATAACGAAAAAAGCTTAAATGTGATAAAATATCTAAATTTAAAACCAAATTTCATCAAAGATCTAAGCAAACTAGAAAATGGTTCTAAAATTACTTTAGAAGAATTAGAATTTCAAAATGAGGGTTTTTACTATATAGAAAATGAAAAATATTTTAGTATCATTGATGTTAAAGAAAATAAGGTAAAATATCTTTTAAATAAGGTTGAAAAATGTTAATATTATCACGAAAAGAAAATGAAAGCATTGTTATTGGCGAAGGCATAGAGATTAAAATAGTGCAAACTGGAAAAGGATATGCAAAAATAGGCATTGATGCACCAAAATCTTTGATGATTTTAAGAAAAGAACTTATCACTCAAATCAAAGATGAAAACCTGCATTCAGTGGTAAAAAGTGATATTAAATTAGACGATCTTAGTAAAAAATTAATCCCATGAAAGCATACGCTAAAGCGAATATTTTTTTAAAATTAACGGGTTTTGATACGAGAAAATATCATCTCTTAGAATCACGCTTTATACTTTTAAAAAATCTTTTTGATGAAATTGACATTATTGATAAAACTTCAAATTCAAAAAAAGGTTTTGAAATAATGAGCGATTTTGATTGCAAAGATAATATCATCACAAAAGCCTATCATTTGCTTTGCAAAAAAGGCTATAAAAATGAATTGGAAGAATTTTTTAAAACTAAAAGCATAAAGCTAACTAAAAATATTCCTATATGTGCAGGGCTTGGCGGAGGAAGTAGTGATTGTGCAAGCTTTTTAATTTTAATCAATGAAGAATTAAATTTAAAACTAAGCACGCAAAAACTTATAGAATTTAGCACCGCATTAGGTAGTGATATTGCTTTTTTTCTAAGCGGTTTTGAATCTGCAAATGTAAGCGGATGTGGAGAAATCATAAAAGAATTTAATGATGATATACCTGATTTAGAATGGGTTTTTCCTGAGCTTTCTTGCCAAACCAAAGCGGTTTATGATGAATTTGACAAAGGAATATTTAATTTTGAAAAAAACATTCTTGATGTTAAAATTTATAAAAATTTAAGCACTAAAAAGCTTTTAGAATTTGAAAATACCCAGCTAAATGATTTATTTACTCCTTGTGTAGCTTTATATCCTAAAATGCTTGTTTTTTTACAACAGGGTTTTTTTCTAAGCGGAAGCGGAAGTAGTGTTTTTAAGGTGCATCAATGAAAACTATTGCTAGAAATAAAAAAGCTTTATTTGATTATAGTATTATCGAACACTTTGAAGCAGGGATAGTTTTAAAAGGTAGTGAAGTCGTTGCTTTACGTGCAGGAAGGGCAAATTTAAAAGATTCTTTTGTGCGTATCATCAAAGGAGAACTTTTTTTACTAAACGCTCACATTTCACATCTTAACACTACTCATTCTTACTATAAACACGAAGAAAGAGGAGTTAGAAAGCTTTTAATGCATCGTAAGCAAATTGATAAACTTTTGGGAAAAGTTAGCATAGAAGGCTACACTCTAATCATTCTTGATCTTTATTTTAATGCCAAAAATAAAGTAAAGGCAACTCTAGCTTTGGCTAAAGGAAAAAATTTACATGATAAACGAGAAAGCCTAAAGAAAAAACAAGCGGACTTGGAAGCAAGAGCTGCTATTAAAAATTACAAATAAAGGAGTTAAAAATATGAAAAAAATACTAATATTGTTTTTTATAGCTATTGGATTTCTTATAAGTGCTTGCTCACATCAAGAAGAAGTGCAAAATGATTATATGTTTGAAGAATACAATAAAGGCGATAAAATCGTCCTAAATAGTGTCAATGGCGGTAGTAAGACACTTGTGCGAACTGATAAAGGCTTTGTAATCGAGGGTGAAGAAAATAAAGTCTTAATGATTGATTTTTTTGGAACTTTTTGCACCCCTTGCAAAGAAGAAGCGCTAGAGCTTAGCAAACTTTGGAAAAACAACTCAAACAAATTTCTCATTATAGGACTGACTCATTTTGAAGATGTGAGTGATGAAGTGGTTAAAAAATTTGCCGATGATTATGGTGCTTATTATTTCTTAAGCAATAGCACTCAAAACAATCGCATTATTGCACAGATATTAAAAGATATTGATTATCAAAGCATGGAACAACTTCCTTTTAAAGTGGTAATGAAAAATGGTGTTTATCAAAAACTTAGTGACTATTGGAATAATAATAATCCGACTGATTTTTATCTTGGTAAAATTCCAACAGAGCTCATGCAAAATGATCTTAATAGAATTTATAAAGAAAAATAATGCCAAAGACTAAGACACTAGAGCAAAGCAAACTAAAAGAGCCAAAAATGTTTAAGGTGGTTCTTTTAAACGATGATGTAACAACTATGGATTTTGTGATTGAAATTTTAATGAATATTTTTCATCATAATTTTGAAAATGCAAGCAAAATTATGCTTGAAGTTCATCTTAATGGTAGTGGAATTTGCGGAATTTATACTCAAGAAATTGCACTTTCTAAACAAAAACAAGTCGCTAATGCTTCAAAACTAGCTAATTTTCCATTGCAAACAAGGATAGAAGAAGAATGAAATACCAAGAAAATTTACAAAAATTTCTCGACAATGCAAAACATCTAAGCCTTATCAATCGTCATGAATTTGTAACTTGTGAACATTTGCTTTTTGCTATACTTAAACTTAGTTTAGATTTTAAAAATATTTTTGAAGAATTAGCAGATGGAGAAATAGAAATTTTAGAAGATGAGCTTAAAAACCACATTGCTCAAAAAAATCCTGTTTTAAATCAAGAAATAGAACCTATAAACTCCATTATTTTAGATGAAATTTTACTCAAAACAAAAGATATGAGAGTTATTGATTTTTTAGAAAAACTCATACAAGATGAAAGAACTATATCAAGCTATCTTTTACAAAAACATCATTTAAGTTTAGAAAAAATCAAGGAACTAAAACAGCAAGATGAAGTGCAAAATTTAAATTCCTATACAAATAATTTAACGCTTTTAGCGACCCAAGGCAAAATAGATCCTTTAGTGGGTCGCCACTTTGAATTAGAAAGAATGCTTCAAATTTTATCGCGTCGCAAAAAAAATAATCCCATTTTAGTGGGTGAAGCTGGAGTGGGAAAAACAGCCATAGTCGAAGGTCTTGCTTTGGCTATAGCACAAAATAAAGTTCCAAAAAATTTACAAAATGCCCAAATTTTTAGTTTAGATATGGCAGGATTACTTTCAGGGACTAAATATCGTGGAGATTTTGAAAAACGCATTAAAGAAATTTTAGACGAATTAAATAAAATCCCTAATGCTATTTTATTTATTGATGAAATTCACACCATAGTTGGTGCTGGATCTACTGGAGAATCACATACTGATTTTTCTAATCTCTTAAAACCTGCACTAAGCAATGGGAGTTTAAAATGTATAGGTGCAACTACTTTTATGGAATATAAAAACACTTTTGACAAAAACAAACCCTTAAGTCGGCGTTTTGCTAAAATTAATGTCGATGAACCAAGCAAAGAGGAAGCTTTTCAAATTTTACAAGGCCTAAAAGATAAATATGAAGATTTTCATAAAATTAAATTGAGTGATGAAATTTTAAAACAAGCAGTTGAGTGGGGTAAAAAATTTTTTAATGACAAATATCTACCTGATAGTGCTATTGATCTCATTGATGAGCTTGGAGCTTCTTTTGCATTGAATAAAAAAAATAAAAAAAATGCAAACATTAAAGACTTAGAACAAGTTTTAGCCAAAATGACACATCATCATAAGATGTTTGAATTTGACCAAAATAAAGCATTGATGAATTTAAATTCGAATTTAAAAACAAAAATTTTTGGACAAGATGAAGTCATCAATCAGCTTGTAGCAACATTAAAGCAAAGTTTTGCAGGATTTAAAAATCCCAATTCTCCGCGTGGAGTATTTTTATTTACAGGATCCAGTGGTGTTGGAAAAACAGAACTTTGTAAATTTTTAGCGGACTTTTTGGGCTTAAATTTAGAAAGGTTTGATATGAGCGAATATGCAGAAAAACATGCTCTTAGCAAACTTATAGGCTCTCCTGCTGGATATGTAGGATATGAAGATGGAGGGCTTTTGAGTAATGCCATACGCAAAAATCCTTTTAGCCTTATTCTTTTTGATGAAATAGAAAAAGCACATCCTGATTTAAGCAATACCTTTTTGCAAATTTTTGATAATGCACAACTGACTGACAATAGCGGACTTAAGATCGATTTTAAAAATACCATTATCATAATGACTTCCAATTTAGGGCTCAAAGAAAGTAATGAGCTTGGATTTTTAAGTAAAAACGAGGAAAAAAGCAATCGTGCTATAAAAGATTTTTTTGCACCTGAATTCATTAATCGTATTGATAAAATTCTACATTTTAATGATTTAAGTGATGAAATTTTATCAAAAATCGTGCAAAAAGAATTAGATGAAATTTCTGCGAATTTAAATAATATCAAATTGATAGCTGATGAAAAAACCAAACTTCATTTAGCCAAAAAAGCTTACAATAAAGAATTTGGCGTAAGATTATTAAAACGCATTATTGCGGAAGAAATTGGAGAAAAAGTCAGTGATGAAATTCTTTTTGGAAAACTTAAAAAAGGTGGAATAGCTAAAATCAAGCTTGGTAAAAATGGAAAGCTCGAACTTATATTCTAAATTACTTGATGCACCTAAAGATGCACCAATATTTTTAAGCCCAAAACTTGAAATTGACTTTACCTTAAAAGCTTATCATTTTGGGCTTTTTCCATGGACTAGCAATCCTGTAGCTTGGTGGTGTCCTGACCCTAGATGTGTGCTTTATCCAAACGAAATTCATATACAAAAAAATATGAAAAAATTTATGAAATTATATGAAATTCGACTTGATTATGATTTTTTAAAACTGATTATGCTTTGTCGAAATGAGCGTCCTCAAAGCTGGATAGATGATGATTTTATACAAATTTATCATGAGCTTTTTAAGCAAGGTTTTGCACATAGTTTAGAGCTTTATGAAAATAATGAACTAGTAGGCGGTATTTATGGATTGATACTAGGAAAAGTTTTTTTTGGAGAAAGTATGGTAAGTCTTAAAAAAAATGTTTCCAAAATAGCAATGATTAAACTTTGCGAATTATTACTTCCTTATGATTTTATTATCGATTGTCAAATTTATAATAAACACTTAGAATTTATGGGGGCAAGGAATATTCCCAGAAAAGACTTTTTAGAAATTTTAAAAGAAAAATGTCATCAAAAAAGCGGTTTTGATAGTTTTAAAAATTTAATAGAAAAAGCGTAAAATTACGCTTTTTCATTTGATTAAGACATTGCCTTAGCAACTTCTGCAGAACTCTCGCGAATTTTTTCCATACAATCTTTAGCTTCTTTTGCTAATTCAACACTATGATTAACATCTTCTAAGCCTTCTTTAATGCTTTGAACCACTTGAGAAGTTACATTGCGTATAGAATTAATTGTAGTCGTAATTTCATTTACAGAATGTCCCGTTCTTTCAGCAAGACTTCTTACCTCATCAGCAACAACAGCAAAACCACGACCATGCTCTCCAGCTCTTGCGGCTTCAATAGCTGCATTTAAAGCTAAAAGATTTGTTTGATCAGCTATATCACTAATGGTTTGAATGATTGATTTAATTTCATCAGATTGTTGATTAAGCGAAGAAACAAGATTTGAACTTTGAGACATCATATCCGCAATATTTTGAACATTAGAAACCGTATTTTCAATCACACGGTCACCTTCTTGCGTAAGATTATCATTTTTGTCTGCCAATTCACTAATTAGGCGTAATTTTTCTTCATCTCTTTGCACTTGAGCACTAATATCTGTAGCAAATTTAATTACTTTATAAATTTTACCATCATCATTTTTAACAGGATTATAACTTGCTTCAAGATCAACTTTTTTATTGTTTCTACCATATCTAATATATTTACCTGATTGATATTTTCCTTCTCTCAAATCCTCCCAAAACTGCACATATGCTTGGGAATTTCTATAACTTGAATCACAAAACATGCTATGATGCTTTCCTTTAATTTCATCAAGATTATAATCCATTGTTTTTAAGAAATTTTCATTTGCTGTGATAATTGTACCATCTGGTTTAAACTCAATAATAGCCATAGAACGATTAGCAGCTGCAATAGTATTTTTAAGATCAAGCATTTCGTAATGTCTTTGAGTAATATCATTAGCAAATTTAATAATTTTATATACCTCGCCATTAGTGTTTGAAATCGGTAAATAATTCGCCTCAAGATAAATATCAACTCCACCTTTAGCGACACGACGAAAAAGACCACTTCTTGCTTTGCCACTTTTTAAATCTCTCCAAAAATCACTATAAGCTGGAGAATTTACCACCGAAGGCAAACAAAACATACTATGATGTTTTCCTTTAATTTCACTTAAAGAATATTTCATCGTGCTTAAGAAATTTTGATTTGCTTCTAAAATAACACCATCAGTTGTAAATTCAATTACCGCCATGGTATTACTAATGGATCTTAAAATATCTTCAAACCCTCCGCATTTTTTTTCAAGTTGCATTACCAAATTTGCATCTTTTTTGTTTCCAAACATAATTTAACACCTTTTGTTATAAAATATCAGTGCTTAATTATATCATATTTAAAATTTAATTTATATAAATTATAAATTAAATATATTTTTTAATCCCACTACAATCATTTTAAATCCCATGGCAGCAATAAATACTTGAGCAATGCGTGAAAAAACATGCAAAATAAGCTTTCCTATAATTTTTTCTATAGTAGCCGCAAAATGAAAAAGTATAAACATAAAGATAAAAGCAATGAGAATTCCACCAAATGCTATATCAAGTCCATCATCTTCAGAAATCACAACAACACTAGCCAAAGTTCCAGGTCCTACAAGCATAGGAAAAGCCATAGGAATCAAACTCTGTCTTAAAAGATCTTTTTCATTCATTTCTTGATATGAAGAAAAATCACAAGTTGCATTTTTAGTGGAAAAAAGTAAATTTTTAATAGCCATAATCATCAAAACAAGCCCTCCAGAAACTCTCAAATCATCTAATGAAACTCTAAAAATATAGTTTGTAAATAATGAACCCGAAAATAAAAACACAAGAACAATGGCAAGTGCGGTATAAAGAATAGTACGAAAAAGCTTTTTTCTAAGCATTAAAGGCAAACCATCACTCATGGTTAAAAATTGTGTCAAATTTCCAAAGGGATTTAAAATAGCAAGCAAAGTGATACTTGCAAAAAACATTAGATAAATTTCATTGCTAATATCTTGAAGCATCTACTTTTCACTTTTAACAAATTCTAACGAAATTGAATTCACACAATGTCTTATATTTTTTGGTGAAAAACCTTCTCCTTCAAAAACATGACCTAAATGCCCATTGCAATTTGCACATAAAATTTCAGTGCGAATTCCATCTTTATCAGGAAGTCTTTTAATTGCACCCTCAATCTCATCATCAAAGCTTGGCCAACCACAACCTGATTTAAATTTATATTCTGATTTGTAAAGCTTAGCACCACATTGCTTACAATGATAAATTCCTTTCTCATAAAAATCATTATACTTTCCGCTAAATGGGGTCTCTGTGCCTTTTTCTAATATCACTCTTTTTTCTTCTTCATTTAATTTTTTCATATATTCTCCTTTTTCAAATAATCTTTTAAATTATAACAAAAATTATTATTAAAAAATAAATATTTTCATTTTATGCAAATCTTTAAAATCATTTTTATATTAAACAATAAATTAAAGTTAGCCTTGATATAATAAATTACAAATCTATACAATTATTGGAATTAAAATGCAAAAAGAATTTTTTAATGAGCTAGAAAAAATTTTATACCATCAAAATATCGAAGAAAAATTGGATAATTTTAACTCTTTTTATGATGATTTTAAAAGCCATAAATTTATATTTAACCATGATCAAATAAGCATTTTTAAAGAAAATACTTATTCAAATTTCACACTATTGCACCCTACTCGCATCAGACGCCCTAAGCTAGTCAATTCAATCCTTTCTCTAGCTAAAATAATCCATTCTATTGCTCATATAGAATTTAGTGCGATTAATTTAGCATTGGATGCAAGCTATCGTTTTAAAAATTTACCTTGTCAATTTTATACCGATTGGTTAGAAGTTGCAGATGAAGAAATTAAACATTTTAAACTTTTAAATTCCGCTCTAAAAGAACTTGGCTTTAAATACGGGGATTTTCCAATCCATGATAATTTAGAAGCTGCACTAAAAGCGACTAAAAATTCTTTATGTTATAGAATGGGTGTGGTGCATAGGGGACTAGAAGCCAAGGGACTTGATGCAAATCCTTTTGTAGTAGCCAAACTTCAGAGTTCTAATCACCCAATAAAAAGTTTTTTAAAAGATGTTTTAAATACGATTTTAAATGATGAAATTAAACATGTAAAAAAAGGCGATATTTGGTGGAAATTTGCAAATGAAAATAATTACGATTTTTTAGAACTTTGTAAAATGTTTAGCGACTTTTCTTTAGCTGGAAAAAAACTCAATACAGAAGCAAGAATGCAAGCTGGCTTTAGTAAAGAAGAATGTGAAGCTATAAAAAATTTTTATAATTAATTTTTCATTTTAAATTTGGAAATAATAATAGTATAAAAAGCCCTAATAATACCATAAAGCACATATAAACTCGCTAAAACAATCAAACTTTCAAGCGGATAAAGATACAAAAATGAAAAAATAATAATCAAAACAATCAAAACTTTTAAAACACTAGAACGATTAAAATCAAGTTTTTTAAAGCTTGGATAGCGTATATTGCTTACCATTAATAAACCCAAAATAGCCTGTAAGACTAAAAAAACCACTCCATAAGCTTTTAAAAAATCATAATTGCAATAACTATAAGTCCAAATAGCACTTACCACAGCTGCCGTAGGTATAGGAAGCCCTATAAAAACAGAAGGCTCATAGGTACCAGTAGTAACATTAAATCTTGCTAAACGAATAGCCCCAAAAACGACAAAAAAAGCTGCTACCAAAGATCCATATCTGCCAAATTCAGAACCTATTGCCATATAAAAAAGAATGGCAGGAGCAACTCCAAAAGCTACCAAATCTGCCAAGGAATCAAATTCTATACCGAATTTAGAAGTGGTTTTTGTAAGTCTAGCTACGCGTCCATCAAGTCCATCACAAACCAAAGAAAAAATAATATAAACTAAAGCCATATAATAATTACCCTGAATTGAAGCAAGAATTGAAATAACTCCTAAAAAAGCCGAAGCAGCGGTAAAAAGATTCGGCAAAATATAAATAAATTGAGGTTTATTAGTAATCATTATTTTTCCTTAAGCTAAGTAACCCAATAAAGAACCTGATTTGATTTCATCACCAAGTCCTACATGAATACGCGTATTTTTTGGAATAAAAATACTCAATGTGCCATTAATCAAAAATCCTAATTTTTCTCCTGAATTTAACTCATAAGAAAAATTATCTAATTTTAGCTTTCTATCTAAAGAACCTGCATAGATTTTTAAAATAACCCTATGCTCATTAGCAGAAGCGAAAACACAAACTCTTTCATTCATTGTTTTCGCACTTTTTAATTCACTATATAAAAAAAGTCCATGTTTAAGGGTAATGTTATTAATGTTCATCTTAAAAGGGGTATAAAATGCACCCGCATTATAAAAAGCATTTTTGATACTTATTTCAACACCCTCACCCAACCAATCATCAAACACATTTTCTATTTTAACCACCCTACCATCTATAGGTGATAATATAGCTTTTTCATCATTGCAAACTAAGATCCGATTTGGAACCCTGAAAATAATCAAAAGTATTATCAATAGAAAAAAAAGTATAAAAGAAAAACCATACAACACCAAAGAAATAATAAATAAAGCCAAAACCACACTTATACTTAAATATCCTTCTTTGGCAATATATTTTTTCATCATTTTTCTTCTTTTTGTTCTTCTTTGTGTTCTTCTTTAAGTTCTTGCAAACGACTTGGAAGATTATTTTCACTTTCGTAATCTTTGATAATTTCTCTAACCTTAGCTCCCTCTATAGTTTCCTCTTCGTAAAGTGCTGCAACCATAGTTTCTATCGCGCCTTTATAAGTGCTTAAAGTATCTTTTACATCCTTATAACGTTCATCCAAAGTTTTTTTAACATAATCATCTAAAGACTCTGCCATTTTTTCAGAATAATCTTTTATAGTTTGTCCGCCACTTAAAAATGTATTTCTTTGTTTCTCAAGAACCATAAGTCCAGCAATCTCACTCATTCCATACATGGAAATCATAGCCTTAATAATATCTGTTGCCCTTTCAAGATCATTGCTTGCACCTGTTGAAATTTCACCTATAAACACCTCTTCTGCCGCACGACCTCCCAAAAGAACATCAACTTCTGCGATAAGTTCATGTTTTTGCATTAAAAATTTATTTTCTTCAGGAGTATTCAAAGTATAACCAAGTGCTGCAAGTCCACGAGGGATCACAGAAACCTTACTCACACGTTTTGCACCTTTTGTCGTTTCAGCAATTAATGCATGACCGCATTCATGATAGGTAACGATTTTTTTCTCTTTATCATTAATACGACGCGATTTTTTTTCAAGTCCTGCAATAGCTCTTTCTACTGCTTCTACAAGATCATTTTGTTCTACATATTTTTTAGAATCCCTACCGGCCAAAAGTGCAGCTTCATTAATAATATTAGCCAAATCCGCTCCTGCAAGCCCTGCTGTAAGTCTTGCAATATCTTCTACCTTAACCTTAGGGGAAATTTTTACATCTTTCATATGAACTTTTAAAATATCACATCTTCCTTTAAAATCAGGCTTATCAACCAATACTTGTCTGTCAAATCTTCCTGGCCTTAAAAGTGCCGCATCTAAAACTTCAGGACGATTGGTAGCCGCTAAAACGATCACAGGTGAACTTTCCGTCCCAAAACCATCCATTTCAGCCAAAAGCTGATTTAAAGTTTGCTCCCTTTCATCGTTTCCGCCCATCATACCACTAGCTGCACGGCTTTTACCTATAGCATCAATCTCATCAATAAATACAATAGCAGGAGCTTCCTTTTTTGCATTTTCAAACAAATCTCTTACACGAGAAGCACCCACACCCACAAACATTTCTATAAAAGATGAGCCTGAAACACTAAAAAATGGCACATCAGCTTCACCGGCAACTGCCTTGGCTAATAAAGTTTTACCTGTGCCTGGAGGGCCTACAAGTAAAAGTCCTTTAGGAATTTTAGCTCCGAGTTTAATATACCTTTCAGGATATTTTAAAAAATCTACTATTTCCTTTACTTCTTCTTTAGCTTCTTCTACACCTGCCACATCACTGAATTTAACTTTAGGTTTTTCAGAGTTCACAAGTTTTTTTGAACTTCCTATGCCAAGTATCGAACTTCCCATATTTTTTTGCATACGACTTGCTAAAAACATCCAAATTCCAAAAAAGATGAATACTGGTAAAACCCATGAGAAAAGTATATCCATAAACCAATTTGTTTCAGAATATGCTCCATAAGCAATATTTTTACTATCAAGTAAGCTTACAAGCTCAGGGTCGTTTACCTTTTTGGCTGTATAAATTGTATTGTGAGCACTAGAAACTGCTTTTATAGTAGTTTGCCCTATGCTAACTTGATTAATTTGTCCACTTTCAATTAGTTTTTTAAGCTCGGAATAAGCAACATTTTTACTGGTTTCAGTACCACTTAAGGCACCCCCAAAAGAACCACTACCATCAAAAAATCCTTTGAATAAGACTATCATCACAATTGCAAAAATTGCAAAAATAAAAATAGGATTTTTGTTAAAAAAATTATTTCCTTGCGGATTCCCCTTGTTGTTAGGGGTATTATTATTGTTCATTATTTTTCCTTTGTTTTATTTTTATATACTAAAGAGCACCATTCGTTAATTTGCATTTCGTCAAGTAGCTCTAAATCTTGAAATTTTTCTTTAATCCTTGTTCGGTATTTATCCAAAATTCCAGATAAAATAAGTATAGCATTCTCGTCTAAATGTTTTTTAATATCTTTTTCTAAAATCAAAATAACATCAGCAATTATATTTGCCGCTACTAAATCATATACGCCATTTGACTTATCAACCGAACCATGCCAAGCCTTTGCAAAATCAATATTATTTAATTTTGCATTTTCTAAAGAGCTATCAATTGCTAATTCATCAGTATCACAAATTTCAACCTTACAGCCTAATTTTGCCATAATAATAGCCAAAATTCCACTACCACAACCTATATCTAAGGCTCTTAAATTATTTTTAGCAAATTTTTGCAAAAATTTTACACAACAATAAGTGCTTTCATGATGACCCGAACCAAAAGCTAAAGCGGGATTTATTTGTATGTTAAGACAATCTTTATTGTCTTCTTGCCAAGTGGTATGAATATAAACATTATCTATCAAAATGGGTTTGATACTTCTTTTATATTCTTCAATCCAATCTTTATTATCTTTTTCTTCAAGAGTTTTATTAAAAATAATATTTTGTTTTAAGTGTAGTTTTTCTAAAAGTTTTTGAGCAAAAACCTCAATCGCCCAAGAGAGTTCTTCTAAACTCTCATTAGAGCGTATATAAATACCACCATCTTTTTCTTCTATGGCTTCAATACCCAAATCAAAAACAAAATCTAGGAATAAATTTTTATACCGTTCTTCTACCTGAAAGAACAATTCATAATATTTTTTTTGCATTGGATGGATTTAAAATCAGCTATTCTGCTGCGACTTCTCCACTGCCAGTGCCTAAAACATCTTCAAGTTTTTCTTTTAAAACTTGAGGAGTAAAAGGTTTTACAATATAATTATTCACTCCGGCCTTTAAAGCTGTAATAACCTCTGCTTTTCCACCTTCTGTTGTAACCATAATAATAGGCATATCTACATATTTTTCTTCAGCTCTTACTTTTTTTACAAGTTCTAAGCCATTCATTTCAGGCATATTCCAATCGGTAATTAAAACTTTAATATCTTCGTTTTTAACAAGCAAATCCCAAGCCTCAACTCCATGTTCAGCCTCAAGAACATCATTATGTCCAAGTCTTGTCAAGGTATTTCTAATAATTCTTCTCATGGTAGAACTGTCATCAACAACCAACAATTTCACAATTCGTCCTTTCAAAATTTTTTGTAAATATTTCACTTTTAGGCTTGCTAATCAAGTCCTAAAATTTTAAAAAATGATATTATAGCATTTTTTACTATAATTTTGTTTAATTTTTTAATTAATTTCACTATTTGGATTTTTATAACGCACTGCAAACAAATAAACACTAAGTCCTAACAATAATAAACTCACGCCTCCTATAAGATATATAGCATAAATAATATGAGCTAAATCTCCAATAGCCAATTTAAAAACAAGCATTAAAGCTTCAATAGCCAAAGCTATAATAATTGACCCCAAAAATCTTACCATAGTTTTTTGAATTCCACTATCTTTTTTATCTCTACCTAAAACTTCTTGCTCAATTAAAGTCTTAGCCAGATCGAAAATGGCTAAAGCTAAAGTAATAGCTATGGTACTTTGAAACATTTGTTCTATATCAACAGATTGATTATCAAAAAGACTAAAAAAACCTTTCTGAAGTAAAAAACATGTGATAATAAAAAGAGTTAAAGCAAAAACAAAATAAACCAAACGACTAAATTGCATAAACCAAGATTCAAGATTGCCTACTTGTATTATTTTTAAAATATCGCTTAATCTAATATCAATGCAAACCACATATTGCAAATTACCCTTATCATCATAAATTGGCATTGAGGCAGTCACACACAACTCATTATTTAAACTTGAAGGATAGGGATCAGTAAGGATACAACGCTTAAGTTTAACAGCTCTATAAAAATATGCTCTAGAACTTCTATCTTCACCCTTACCTATAGACTCATTATTTTTAAATGTGATAAGATTTTCAATTTGTCTACCCGAAACATCTAGCACATACAAAGCATCAAAAACAGCAACATCATGAGCAATTTTATCCAAAGCTGTTTTAATACTATCAAATTGTATATTAGGAAGTTTATTTGGTAGATTTCTAGTAAGTATGTAGGTCATATATGCTCTTGCACGATAACGACTGACTTCAAATTTTTGAATATCTTTTATAAACATCAATTTCCTTTTTTATTATGATTAAATTCTGGTACAATTTCTTTAAGAATTTGAGCTATATTTTCACCATGTTTTAATTTTTCAATATAATCATTTAAAATTTGAATATCCATTTTTTCACTTTTTGCGACAAAAATACTTTCATATTCTGTTTTTGCATCATTTTCATCGATTAATAATTCTTCAAAAAGCTTTTCTCCGCGTCTTAAACCTGTGATTTTTATTTCCAAATCTTCTCTATTTGATAAAATAAGCATTTTTTTAGCCAGATCCATAATCTTTACAGGCTCACCCATATCAAGCACAAAAAGTTCTCCACCTTTTGCAATAGCTCCTGCTTGCAAGACAAGCTGCACTGCTTCGCTAACTAGCATAAAATAACGCACTATATCAGGATGAGTTAAAGTCAAAGGTTCATTATTGGCAATTTGAGCTTTAAATTTAGGTATCACACTTCCACTTGATCCTAAAACATTTCCAAAACGCACACAAGAAACTTCAAAATTTTCATCACTTGAATTTAAGGTGTAAAGCTCGCAAACTCTTTTGGTGCAACCCATAATATTTGTTGGACGCACAGCCTTATCTGTACTAATCATCACAAATTTCTTTACTTTATTTTTCTTAGCTATATCACATAAAATTTTAGTACCTATAATATTATTAAATACAGCAGAATGTGGATTTTGTTCACAAAGTGGCACATGTTTATAAGCAGCCGCATGCAAAACAAGCTCTGGTTTGTATTCTTTTAACACTTCATTTAAACTTTCCTCATCCAAAATACTAAGTAAAACAGGAGTAATTTTTTCTTTATACAAATTTAAATCTTCATTAATTTTATAAAGATTAAATTCACTATGATCAAGCATTATAAGATGCTTTGCTCCAAATTTAATACACTGCTTACAAAGCTCACTTCCTATGGTTCCACCTGCACCGCTTACTAAAACCACTTTATCCTTTAAAAAAGCCGCTACTGCTTTATCATCTAAATCCTTTGGTTTTCTAGCAAGCAAATCTTCTATGCTTATATCCCTTGCTTCATTTCTTGTAAAAGAAAATATTTTTACATCACTTATTCCATAACTTATAAGCTCTTCAAATAAGGTTTTAAGCTCGGCCTGATCTAATTTTAATGCTATAATAGCACTCTTAATACCTTCATTTACATAATCTTTTATCTTATTTTTTTCTTCCACAATAAATTTATCACAATATGTCCCAATAAGTTCTTTTCTCTCATCAACTACCGCTATAGGAAAAAGTCCCAAAGATCCTTCTTTTGCTCCTTTTAGTAAATGCAAAGCCTTAGAAGTTGCACCCACTACTATACAAGGAGTTTCTTCTGCCTTTGCACGAGAAGGTTTAAAATCCACAAGCATTCTTTTTGAGATTCTTAAAGTTCCTATAAACATATAAGAAAGCACAAAATCTATACCAACTACACTTCGCGGAAAAGGATTAAAAAAATCACTATAAAAATAAAAAATCAATAAAAAGCAAAATTCAGCCAAAGCCAAAGCAAAAAAGATTTTTCTCGCTTCACTTAAAGAAAAAAATCTCCACGCTACTTTATAAATTCTAAAAACAAATAAAAAAACTATTTTTAAAACAAGTAAAATAAGTCCTGCTTTTGTCATTCCCGCATAAAAAATACTAGGAATATCTCCGCTAAACCTTAAAGAAAAGGCTAAAAGTATAGAAAGTGCAAATAAAATTACATCAAAACATAAGAAAAAAATCAGCCTTTTGCTTTTATAAAAATCCATCATCAAGCCTTTATACTCTTGCTAATAAGTTCTGAAATTTCACACACATCATCTTTACTCATCGCAGTGCCACTTGGCAAACAAATTCCTTTTTGAAAAAACAACTCACTATTGCCATTAACATAAGCTTTAGCGCCTTTAAATACTTCTTGCATATGCATACTTTTCCAAAGCGGACGCGTTTCAATCTGCTCTTTTTGCAAATCGTTTATCAATCTTGAGATTTTTGGATGCAAATTTAAATCTTTTTGCGAAATTTCTATACATTTTTGATAAGCATTCATTTCGTTTTTATCAAAATCAATCAAAGCCGTGCTTAGCCAACGATTGCTTCTTGAATTTGGCAATTCATCTAAAAAGACTAATTTGTCTCCTAAAAATTCTTTATACCATTCATAAATTTCTCTTTTTTTAAGCACTCTTTGTTCTAAAACTTCCATTTGTGCTACACCAATAGCACCTAAAACATTGCTTAAACGGTAATTATAACCATAATCTAAATGCTCATAATGCAAGCAATTTTCTCTTGCTTGCGTGCTATAAAACCTCGCTTTTTCAATTTTTTGCTTATCTTTTCCTATAAGCATTCCACCGCCTGAAGTTGTGATAATTTTATTCCCATTATAAGAATAAGCTCCAAATTCCCCAAAAGTTCCCAAAGCTTGATCTTTATAAAAACTTCCCAAAGCTTCAGCAGCATCTTCAATTAAAATAATATTTTCTTTTTCACAAATTTGGATAATTTCGTCCATTTTAGCCGCATTGCCATAAAGATGAGTTAAAATTAGTGCCTTAGGCTTTTTCTCACATTCTTTAATGGCAAGTTTTAACAAATCAACATCAATATTAAAAGTCTCATCGCAATCTATAAAAATAGGTCTTGCCTTAAGATAACAAATAGGAGCCACTGAAGCAATAAAAGTAAAAGATGAAGCTAAAACAATATCATTTTGCTCTACTCCTACTACTCTTAAAGCCAAATGCAAAGCCGCGGTAGCTGAATTTAACGCCAAAGCATTTTCGCATTTAGAATACTCTTTTACACTCCCTTCAAAACGATTTACAAATTCGCCCAAAGGAGCTATATAATTACTTTTAAATACTTCTTCTATATATTTTAACTCATTGCCACCCATATGCGGAGGAGAAAGAAAAAACCTCATTTTTTATCCTTTATTATAAAAAGTGATTTTACTAAAATGATGTATTTTATCTAAAATAATTTACTAAGAATCAAACGCTAAAATTCTTTTTACAATCAAAGTTTATTTTTATATCAAATTTTGAGTTTTTCTAAGTCTTCTTTTTTGTATATACTTTCATAGAGTTCAAGTAGCATTTTGTTTTTTGCTTTGATAATAAAGCAAGTTTGAAATTCTTTTAAAAATTCTTTCTTTTCTTCAAAAATTTCTAAATCTTCTCGTTTTATAAATTTTTTATAAAAAAATTGTATGTGGCTTGGATATAAATTCCTTCTTCGCAAACCACTATAAAATTTGCAACAGAAAAAAGCAATAAAAATATACCCATTATCATAGAAAAAACCGATATCTGCAAACTCCAAAGTGCTTTTAAATTTTCATTTTCTAACTCAAAGAAAAAAGGAAGTTGATAAAAGCCTTCAAAATTACGCCAAATTCCTATTAATCCGCCAAAAAACACGGCAATTCCAGCATATTTTACAAGCTTGCCAGACTTAGAATTTGAATTCGCTTTAAGTTTAAAAAGTGTTTTGCGTTTGAGAGAATTTTTTAAAGGAAATGCATAGCATGTTAGATATATAGTGAGTAAATTTATAACAATCCACCCTAAAGGTGAAGGATTTACCACATATTCAGCAATAAAACTATGCTTATAACTCATCTACATCCTTTTTGCAGGCACTCCTACAAAAACGCCTTTTTCAAATTGATTTTTAACCAAAGTCGCTCCACCGCCTAAAATACTTTCATCTGCCAAGCTTAAATTCGGTAAAACACAAGAATTGATACCCAAAAAACAATTTTTGCCAATTTTCACATTTCCTGCACACTTAGCCCCAACGCTCACATGAGAAAACTCGCCCACCACACATTCATGCTCAATCACACTTGAAGTGTTTAAAATCACGCCTTTTTCGATTTTCGCCTTTGCATTAACCACCACATAAGGCATTATCAAAATTCCTGCATTTTCTTTTATATCCGCACTTTGACTAATAATCGCACTTTTATGGATAAGATTTACTATCCTAAAGCCACTTTGTGAAATTTGATTAAAAAGTTTTTTTCTTATTTCATTATTTCCAATGGCTACAAAAATATCGTATTTTGGCAAAGAACTTTCAAATTTTTTACCCTTAAAATCATCTAAAAAAATACATTCTTCATAGCCCAAACTCATAGCCACATCAGCGCAAACAAGCCCATGCCCACTCGCACCATAAATGTAAATTTTTTTAGTTCTTTCCATTAAATTTCTCCGTTGTTGCACATCCTTCTTTACTCACTCCACTTCTTTTTAAAACCTTTAACGCGGTTAAAAACATAATTTTTAAATCAAGTAAAAAAGAAATATTTCTAACATAATACACATCAAGTTCAAATTTTTTCTGCCAAGAAATCGCATTTCTACCATTTACTTGCGCCCATCCTGTGATACCAGGACGCACTTTATGGCGGAGTTTTTGCTCTTCATTGTAAAGAGGCAAATATTCGACTAAAAGTGGTCTTGGACCTACAAAACTCATATCGCCCTTTAAGACATTAAAAAGTTGCAATAATTCATCTAAGCTTAAACTTCTAACGATTTTCCCAAAAGCTTTTAAACGAAGTTCATCACTTAAAAGTTCGCCTTTTTCATCTCTTTCATCGCTCATTGTTTTAAATTTATAAATTTTAAAGATTTTTTCATTAAGTCCTGGGCGGTTTTGAGTGAAAATCACACTACCCTGAGTGATTTTTAAAAGCAAAGCGGTGATAATGATAAGGGGTGAAAAAAGCACTAAAAGGATTGAAGCTAAGCAAAAATCAAATACTCTTTTTAAAAATTTTTCATACATTTTTCATTACCTTTTCATAAAGTTTTAAATAAGCCTTTGCAATTTCATTTTCATCGTAATTTAGGGCATCTTTGGCTGCATTTTTACCCAAATTCATTCTTAAATTTTCATCCGTTAATAAAAGTTCGATTTTTTGCGTCAAATCTTTACTATCTTTAGTTTTAGCCCAAAGTCCATCATAAGCATTTGAAATGGCTTCCACACAGCCCTCACAGTCGCTTACCACAATAGCCTTTCCACAAGCCTTAGCCTCCAAAACACTCACCGGAAAACCCTCTTTATAACTCGGCAAAACAAAAATATCACAATGCTGCAAAAGTTCTACAATATCCATTCTAACACCCAAATAATGCACTTTACCAGAAGTTAAAAATTCCAAACTTGCACAAGAAGGGTTTTGATCTCTTCCGCCCACTAAAACAAAATTTGCCCTGTCTTTTAAAAGCTCTGCACTTTCATAAAATTCTTTCACACCTTTGTGCCATAAAGCCCTAGCTATCATTAAAATAACGGGTTTTTCATCGATATTTAAATTTTGCCAAAAAACTTTTTTGACTTCTTTTTCTACCCTCATAGGAAAGAATTTTTTAAGATTAATACCCACAGATTTAATCACGCAAATTTTATTTTCCTTAAGTCCTAAATTTCGCATAAAATCAGCATTTGAAGAATTTACAAAGATAAAACAATCAGCAATTTTAAAGCTTAATTTATAAAGAGTGTTGATAATAAAACGCACCAAATTTGCCTTAAAACCTTGCTCGATATAAAAAGATCCAAGTCCTTCAACAAGTCCAATTTTATAAGGAATTTTTGCAAATTTTGCTGCGATTAAACCAAAAGTATTGCTTTTATGAGCCCCGCATTGTAAAAGATCTAAATTTAAGCTTTTTAAAACACTTTTAAGATGTAAAAAATTTTTTAAAACCACAAAAGGATTTAAACTCGCCCTTGAAAGCTCATAAACAACAACATTTAAATTTAAATCCTTTAATCTTTGTGTATATTCATCTTGCGGCACTATCACAAAAACTTCATATCCTTTTGCGATTAAAACTTTGATTATAGGCATTCTAAAATGATAAATACTCGCTCCTGCATGAGTTAAAAAACCTATTCTCATAAAAAACCTTTAAATTTTAAGTTTAAAAACTTTTAGATCTCTAGTATTAATCACCAAATCATACAAATTTTTATTATAATTTCCAAGAAAAAACATTTGCACATACGCACTATTAAACATTGTCTTATCCATTAAAATAAATTGAGCATAAGGAATAGCACTATCTTTAAGATAAAAAATATAAAATTTCGCCGTATCATCAATAGGAGTAATCTTATATTCGCCTTTTTTAATAGAGTTAATTTCTACGATACTATTTAACGCAAAAGTACCGCCATCTTTGGTTCTAAAATTTCTAAAATCATCACTTAAAACAATACCATTGCTAAGATAAATTTCGCCATCTTTAACATCAACTGGATAAGCTGCACTAAAAGTAAAAGGTTTATCTGTCTCACCTGTTTCTAAATTTACAAAAGAAAAAATTGCCACAGTTGAAAAAATCAAAGACATTCTAGCGGGCATATAAATATACACATCGCGTGTTTTTGGCATATTGATTTTAAAATCAGGCTTAGAAAGTGAAGCTAAAAATAAATCCACATTAGTTTGGTTATAATCCTTCATCATTGCTCGTAAAATATCACTTCTTAAAATATCATTCTGCGGTGCGTAAAAGCTTTTTTCCGTATATTCAACACTAAATCTTGCCATATTTGCAGCAGCTATTTGATCTTGACTTAAAATAAAAGATGGGAAAAAATTATCCTTACCTAAATGCTTACCCCCATCGGCCAAAGTTTTAACATCACTATAATATCTAATAGGATAACCATAATCCCACCAAGCTACGACATAATCTTCTCTTTGTGCCATTTTCTTAAGCTCATCTAGCTTTGTAGCTTCATTTTGAGAAAAAACCGTTGGTGCTTTGTAGCTATTGATATGGTAAAACATAGGAAATAAACTTAAAAAAGTAAGGACAAAAATACCTATATTGACCAAATAAATATTATTTTTTTGCCATTTTCTTTCCTTTAAAAGACTCATTAAAAAACCAAATCCAAGTGCTAATACAGGCACTGCATAAATAGTAAAACGAAGCCCACCTTTAAGCGCTAAAAATCCTAAAACTAGCATTGGTAAGGCTAAAATCATACTTTTATGTCTTCTAATAAGCCAGAAAAAGCCAATTAAAGAGATATAAAATACAAGCACACTTCCGCTAATTCTTTGCATAAAAACACTTAATTCTATACTCTCAACTTCTTGTATGGTTTGATTGACATTAAAATACTTAAAACCTTGAGTTAAATTCGCACTCTCATCACTTCTAAAAATATAAAATTTAAGTTGATAAAGTATAGGATCAATTCCACCACTAAATACTAAAAATATCAAAGTTGCCAAACCTAAAATTCCAAGCAAGGTAAAATTAAAGCGTTCATTTTGTAAAACAAAAAGAGTAAAAAGTACTACAATAATTGTACTTTGATAAAACCAAGCTATATTTGAAAGCGTGATAGAGGCTAAAATAACACCCATATAAAAAATTTTTTCTTTTCTATGAAAAATTAAAGTATAAATAAGCAAAAGTCCTATTAAAGCGACATTTAAAGTATAGCTTGATGGATACCACCAAAGATAAATTCCCATAAACAAAGGTAAAGCTATTAAAGATAATAAATCTTTTTTTAAAACAAGCCTTATCATCAAAAAGACTATCATCATTGCAAGGACAATTACTAGCATATCCGTATCATAATATCCGCTCATCGTGCGATTATAATAACTATTAGCTATACTTGCCATCAATGCAGCCACAAAACCCATTAAAGGACGCTTATACTCATTAGCAATTAAAAGCAAGGGAACAACCACCAAAGAGGATAAAAAAGTACTGATATAAACAAAAATACTTTCAAGTGAAAAAGGAGTGAGTTTATAAAGCCAATAACTAAGTGTCGAAAGTGAAGAACCATAATAGCTTAAATCATTTGGCTGATGAAAACCCGCTATCATATCTCTTGCACCCTCTGCAAAAGCATAGCCATCATTTGAAGTGATCATAAGCTCATTATTGAAAAAATACTCATTAAACTGACTTGCCCAAGAAACCCAATAAAACCTACATACAACACTAAAAATATAAGCTAAAACTATGAGTAAAAATAAAACTAAATTTGGATTTTTAAGATATTCTTTTTTTAACATTTTTTATCCTAATAAATATTTTAAAGCATTGCGTGCAATTTTTACTTTATCAAAATCAAGGGCTCTGTCTTTGGCCTTTTTTTTGTAAGCTTTTCTTAAATTTTCATCTTCAAGCATAGTTTTTAAACCATGAAACATAGAATTTTCATTATCCACTTCCACCAAAAGCCCAAATTCATTATCCTTAAAAAGCTCTTTTGCACCACTTTTATGTTCAGTGCTTACAACCGCACAACCGCAAGCAAGACTTTCAATTAAAACATTTGAAAAACCCTCAAAAACTGAAGCAAAAGCAAAAAATTCACACTTACTCATATATTTATAAGGATTATTATCAAAACCTAAAAGCAAAACCTTTTCTTCTAAATTCAATTCTTTAATTAAATTTAGAAGCTCATTTTTAAGTACGCCTTCACCTAAAATTACCAATTTTAAATCAGTTGCCAATCTTGCATAAGCACGGATAAGCAATGCGTGATTTTTACCTTTATCAAGCCTACCCACACTTAAAATAAATTTATCTTTCAAAGCAATTTCTTCTAAAGATTTTTGCTCTATACTTTCTAAATCAATTGCGTTATATAAAATTTCACATTTGCTTGGATCTATTTTAAAATTATCCACCAAATCTTCTAAATTTCCCTTAGAATTTGGCAAAATCAAATCTGCTCTTGGATAAAGCAAAGAAATTAAAAACTTATTCGCCAAAGAATTAAAATTATTTTTCGCATACATCACGCTTGGTGTGGTGCATTCATTAATCACAAGGCGAGTTTTATTACCAAAAATTCTTGCCATTAAAGCTATATAGTTAGGGCGATTTAAAAAAACAAATTCAGTATCGATATTTAAATTTTTACAAAGTTTTTTATATTTTAAAGCCAAAAAAGGTAGCTTTAAAAATTTTAAAATAGGATTTTCATTCGGATTTGATTGCTCTAAAAAATGGATATTGCTTGCAGGAATTTCATAAGAAATTTTATCATTCATTAAAATCAAATGCACTTCAAATTTTAAACTCAAAATAGGAAGTAAAGTTGCTACAACCCTTTCAGCACCACCACTGCCCAAAGAATAAATAAAAATTGCTAATTTTTGCATAAAGTCACCCGAATTTTCGATAATTTTTCAATCATTTTGTTTGGAATTATACTTAAAATGAGTAATATCAAAGCAGGAATATTGATTTTAATACTTAAACTTTTAAAAAGACAAAAATACATCTTTTTAAACTCTTTTGCTAATTTTGCATAATAAGCTGCCATTTTATAGTAATTTGCACATATTTTTTTATAATCACTATCTTTAGAAATTCGCATTTCATTTTCCAAAATTTTAGCAAGTTCTAAATATCCCAAATACACTCTATAAGCATTTTTACTCGCTCCTAAAGTCACACTATCTTTTCTAAAAATGCGATAAATTCTAAAAGCTTTGTGGATATAAAAACTTTTTTCATTATATAAATTCACCCAGAGTGTAGCTTCATTACCATAAAAGTCTTCATTAAAACGCTTATTTTTAAGTAAGTAAGCCTTGAAAATAGAAAAAAATTCTCCATTAAATTTAGCCATTAAAAAATCTTTTTTAGAAATTTCTCCATCTTGATTTAATCCCTTTCCACTAAATTCATTGCTTAAAACACCATCTTTTTCTATAAAACAATTACCAAAAATATGAGAATATCCTTCATAAGATTTTTGTATTAAAGTACTTAAAGCATTAGACAAAAGCTCATCATCATCATCTAAAAAAGTTATAAATTCGCCATTTGCGTGATCTAAACCATTATTTTTATTGCCATTTGGACCTTGCTTATATTTGGTATTTAAAAAATATTTAATGCGTTCATCATCTTTTTGTAAATTTAAAACTACATTTTTTGTATCATCATCTGAATTATCATCACTTACAATAATTTCCAAATCCTTAAAATCTTGTTCTTGTATGCTTTTTATAGCTTTTTTAAGCAAAGCAGATCGGTTATATGTAGGCACTATAATAGAAAGTTTAGGCATTTTTAACCTCAGCAATAAGTCTTAGCCACTCATTTTTAATATGTAAAATATCAAAATCTTTACACCTTTTTTTTGCATTTGTTGCAATTTCTTTTCTGAATTTTTCATCATTTAACACAAATTCAAGTTTTTTGGCAAGTGTTATTTCATCATCACAACCTACTAAAAATCCATCATAATTATCCTTAATCAAATCTTTAGCTCCGTTATAATAAGAACTTGAAATTCTACAAACTTCAAAATATAAACTTTCTATCAAAACCGTTGGCAAACCCTCTACAAAGGAACAAAGACAAAGAACCTTAGCTTTCTCATAAAGTATTCTTACATTTTCCACGCGTCCTAGAAATTTCACTTTTATACCCAAAGATTTTGCTTTGTATTCAAGCTCTTGTCTTAATTCTCCATCTCCTGCAATAATAAATTCATAATTTGCTTGCAAATTTTTAGGTAAATTTGCGATAGCTTTTAAAAACATTACTGGATTTTTATTATAATCTAAACGCCCTATAAAAAGGACTGAATTTTCTTTTTCGAAACTAGAATTTAAAGGGATTTCATCACTAAAATGACAAGGATTAAGTAAAAGCTTTACCCTTTTTACAAATTTTTCATAATACGCTTTATCGCTACTTCCAAGCACACTTAAAGCATCACAAAAAGGATAGCTTGCTCGTCTTAAAAAACGCCAAATTTTAGATTTTAAATAAGCTTCATTGCTATGTTCACTAATGATAAGTGGGGTCTTAAGTCCAAACTTAGCGAAAATACAAGCAATATTTGTTGTATCTAAAAATGAAATGAAAATATCAGCTTTGCTTTCCTTTAAAGCTTTTCTTAAAGCAAAATACTTTTTAAAACGACTTGCGATTTTATGATAAAGCGTATCAAATCTAAATTGGGCTAAAGTGATAAGTTCAATCTCATTTTCAAGCTTATAAAAAGAATCACCTTGATGAAATTTAATAATACTTATCTCATGTTCTTTGCAAAGTGCGTTAGCTAAAGTTACCAAAACGCGTTCAGCACCACCTGAATTTAAAGTTGCTATAATGAAAGCTATTTTCACTTTTTATTCTCCTTGATAAGTTTGCCATGCTCTAAACGATAAATTTGATCGCAACGCGTTATGGTTGAAAGCCGATGCGCAATAATAATCATCGTTTTATCCTTAGAAATTTTATAAATTTCATCCATAATCTTCGCTTCGCTTTGCGTATCAAGCGCTGAAGTGGCTTCATCAAGCACTAAAATTTCAGGCTCTAAATACAAAGCTCTTGCGATAGCTATGCGTTGTTTTTGCCCCCCGCTTAAATTACTTCCACCATCCCCTACTTTCGTATTCACTCCTTGGGGCAAATTTTTAATAAATTGCTCCAAATTTGCTTGTTTAATCACTTTAGCTAATTTTTCTTCATTAAGCTCATCGCCAAAAGTGATATTTTTGGCAATACTATCATTAAAAAGATAAATATTTTGTGGGATATAGCCTATTTTTTGGCGATAATTTTTAGCGTTTCTAGCATTTAATTCATTTTCATCAATAAACACCTTACCACTTCTTGGATTTAAAAGTCCTATAATAATATCAACCAAAGTGCTTTTTCCACACCCACTTTCCCCTATAAAAGCAACTTTTTCACCTCTTTTAATGCTAAAATTTAAATGAGAAAATAAATCCCTTTTTCCCTTATATCCAAAAGTCAAATTTTCAAGTCTTAGTTCTTTTTTAAAACTGATTTTTTCTTCACCTAATTTCTCTTCATCCTGTTTTAAAATTTGATAAATAATATCCAAGGAAGAATGATAATAAAGTAAATCATGATAACTTGTGATGATGCGGTTTGCGCTAGGCATTAAACGATATAAAGCTAAAACAAAAATAGAAATTGTTGATAAAATATCAGAAATATCACTTTTTGTTTTGAAAACTAAAAAAACCACTATAAAAACAAGAACGCAAAAACCCATTCCTTCTAAATAAATTCTTGGTACCGCTGCCATACTTTCATTGGTAATATTTGCCTTTGCAAAAGTCTCACTTTGCATCTTAAAAAGATTTAAAATACCCTCTTCTTTTGTTTTTAATTTTATGAATTTAAAATTATTTAAATTCGTATTTAAAATTTCAAAAAAATTCTTCATTGCCTCTTCGCGTCTAAGTCCTGCTTTTTTAATAATAGGACTTAAAATTTTAATTAAAATCAAAGCATTAACAATCATAAAAAGGCTTAAAAATAAAGTGATTTTATAATCAATTAAAAGCATTAAAATATAAAGTAAAAACACCACAAAAATTTCACTCATCATCAATAAAAATGATGAAATCATCGTGCTTAAATTATAGACTTCCCCTGTGATTGATTTTAAAATTTCAGATTGATTTTTTTGGGTGAAATTTTCATAATTTATATTTAAAAATTTTGCAAAAACTTTATAAGCAATTACATGATATCTGCCCTTAGAAAAACGTGCTAAAAGATGAAAATAATAGCCATTTAAAAATGCCCTAAAAACATAAAAAACAATAAGTGTTACACCAAAATAAACAATAATTTCAAAAACAGGCAAAGATAAATAATTTTTAATTTCTATTAAATATTTATTTCTATCAAAATAAGAAAAATCACTTGCTAGAGTAATAAAAGGCATTACCAAAGAAATAGCAAAGCTTTCTAAAAAGCCCACAAAAATAGAAAACACAAGTAATGCTAATAAAAATTTCTTATCGTTAGCATTGAGTATAAAAAATAATTTTTTTAGCACTGCTTTTCCCAATCAAACGCTGATTTGCAAATAAGATCTAAATCATCAAATTTAGGCTGCCAAGAAGTAAGATTTCTAATCTTGCTCGCATCAGAAATTAGCACAGAAGGATCCCCAGCACGGCGCGGGGCAAGCTCTACTTTAAAATCTACTCCACTAACCCTTTTCATCGCTTCAATCACTTCTTTTACGCTAAAACCATGACCATAACCTACATTAAAAACATTACTTTCATTATTTTCTAAGTATTCTAATGCAGCTAAATGTGCACTTGAAATATCATCTACATGGATAAAATCCCTTATGCAAGTGCCATCTTTTGTGTCATAATCATCACCAAAAATAAAAAGCTTATCTCTTTTACCTGCCGCACATTCAGCCGCTACTTTAATGAGTAAAGTCGCCTTTGGATAGCGTTGTCCTAATTTATAATCCATACAAGCGCCTGCCACATTAAAATATCTTAAAATACAATGTTTAAAATTTGCATTTGCCATACTTGCATCACGCAAAACTTCTTCGCTCATTAATTTGCTACGCCCATAAGGATTAATAGGCATTAGCGGACTCGTTTCGCTAACAACCGGAGTTTGTGGCTCTCCATAAGTAGCTGCTGTGGAAGAAAAAATGAATTTATTTACTCCTGTTTGTAAGCAAGTTTGTATTAAATTTGTAGTATTAATAGTGTTATTCATATAATATTTTAAAGGATTTTGCATACTTTCAAATACTTCAATACTTGCTGCAAAATGCACGATAGCATCGAATTTTTCTTTCTCAAAAAGTGCTTTTACGCCCTTAAAATCGCTTAAATCTTGCTCAAAAAATTTAAATTCTCTTATATTTTGCAAATCATCAATCGCTATTTTAGAACCTTTAGAAAGATTATCTAAAACACAAATTTCATGATTTGTTTTTAAAAATTGTCTTAAAGTATGAGAACCTATATAACCCGCACCACCGCTAATGAGAATTTTCATATTTTTCCTTTTTTCAAAAAATTATAGAGATTTTAATATATTTATTTTAATGATTAATGAGCGAGCTTGTCTTTTAAATTTTAGCTGGGCTAACCCTACCAAAGCCTAGTGCGAATTTATGCTTTAAGGATTGACTAAGTAGGGTTTTAATATAATTTTTGTGTTTTTATATTAAATTAGTTTCTTATTCTAGTTTTTAATGACTGGAATAAGAGCGATTAAAGCAATGATAAAAATTGTTGCTTCACTCATACTAACCTCCAAATGCACCAAGCTTTTTGAAAGTTATCCTTATAAACACAATGAAATTCTAGCAAAAATTGTCTTATTTATCTTTAAAATTGCATTTTAGAAATTTCATTTTCACAAGCTTTGCAAAAAATTTCTACATAAGCACGACTTGCTTTTTTTGTTTTTAAAAACTCACTCATAGAAGTTAGAAAACTCATATAATCTTCTTCACTGACATTTCCTTTGATGAATTCATATTTTAGAAAAAGCATATAAGTATTTAAAACATCACTTTCGCAATACTCATGAATTTTTTCCAAGCTATTTTCATAATAAAGCTTCATTACTTCATCGCCATGCACTTCATATTTGCCTGGTAGATCAGCCATAGCACAAATGGTGTCAAGCTTTAATCCTTTAGTACTCCCAAAACTTTCAAACAAATCACAATGCTTTAATTCGGAAAATCTGGTTTTATAGTTGTTCCACTTATCACTTTGTGTATCAAGATAATTACAAGCTTTGATATTGTATTTTAAAGCCCTTAAAACAAGTAAAGGCATATCATAGTTTTTACCATTAAAACTCACTAACTTTGGTTCAAATTTTTCTATGAAAGCAAAAAAGTTACTGATCATTTCCTTTTCACTTTCTCCGTCAATTTTATTAACCTTGATAAATTTGCCAAAACTATCACTAATCACTGCACAAATGCTGACAATTTTATGATAAGGCAAAGGTAAAAATTCACTTCCACTCTGCTCTTTTTGCCATTCTAATGCCTTTAAGCTCACTTCTAAATCATTTCCTTCAAAAGCTAAAGTTTTGCGGATAAGTTCAGTATCTGGGATACTTTCACAATCAAAAATACAAATATAACCTTCGTTTTTTGCCATATTTTTAACCTTTTTTTAAATAATTTTGATAAAATCATAGCAAAAATTTTAAAATTAGGTTTTAATGAAAATAGCAATCGTTCGTTTATCGGCTCTTGGAGATATTATTCAAAGTGCTGTGGTTTTACAATTTATCAAAAAATTTAAAAAAGACATAGAGATTCATTGGTTTGTGGATGAAAGATTTGAAGGCATACTTAAAAATCATCCCTTAATTGATAAGCTTTATACCCTACCTTTAAAAGATAAAAAAATCATACAAAGTTTAAAAATACTTTTAGAAGCCAGAAAAAATAATTACAACGCTGTTATGGATTTGCAAGGACTTATAAAATCAGCTCTTGTCAGCAAAATTTTAAGTAGAAATAATTTTGGTTTTGATAAAAATAGCCTCAAAGAAAGTTTTGCTTATAATTTTTACAATCAAAGATTAAGCATTGATTATAATGAAAATGTCTTTGTGAGATACCTAAGTCTTGCTTCTTTTATGTTAAATAAAGATTTTAATATCAAAGATTTAGCTTTCAAGGAAGATATTTTTGAAGCTGAAGAAAATTTAAGAGAACTGCTAAGTAAAAAATTAAAACTCAATGAAAATGAAAAAAACATACTCATCCATGTAGGCTCAAGTATGGAAAATAAAATCTATCCCAAAACCAAACTCGCCCTACTTTGCAAACTCATTGTCAAAGACTTTCCAAAAATTAAAATTTTCTTAGCTTGGGGAAATGTGAAAGAATTTGAATTCGCAAAAGAAGTTGTAAATTTAGGTGCTTTTGATGAAAAAAATTTGGAACTGGCTCCTAAATTTAGCCTCGAAGAACTTATAGCTTTTACCAAAAATATGGATTTAATCATAGGAAATGATAGTGGTCCTACACACTTGGCTTTTGCTTTAAATAAACCTTCTATTACTATTTTTGGTGCGACTCCAAGTTACCGAAATGCTTTTAAAACAAATATTAATAAAGTTATCGATGCGGGCAAAAAAATTGTCGATGCTAAACACATTGACAAAAGTGATTTTTGCATCACAAGCATAGAAGAAGAAGATATTTTAAAGCTTGTTAAGGAACTTTTAAATAATGAATAAAGATTACTTGTATTTAAGTGCTTATTATATGCTTAAAATTTTAGTCAGCATAATGCCAAATTTTATTTTAAATTTTCTTGCTTTTTGCGTTTCAAAAATCGTTTTTAAGCTCAATAAAAAACACAGAAAAATTATCGATATAAATTTAACAATCTGCTTTCCTTTAAAAAATGAAAAGGAAAGAAAGCAACTTAGCTTTAAAATTTATAATAATTTTGCCAAATTTGGACTTGACTGCATTAAAAATCAAAACACAAGTAAGGAAAAAATTTTAAACAAAATTGTTTTTGATAATGAAGAAATATTAAACAATGCCTTAAAAGAGCGAAAAAATATCATTTTTACCACAGCACATTATGGAAATTGGGAGCTTTTAAGCCTTGCTTATGCGGCTAAATTTGGAGCGATTTCCATAGTAGGAAAGCAACTAAAGAGCGAAAAAATGACTCAAATTTTAGCCAAAAACCGCACTCAATTTGATATAGAACTTATCGATAAAAAAGGCGGGCTTAAAAAAATGCTAAGTGCGATTAAAAACAAACGCACGCTTGGCATACTTACAGATCAAGACTGCACCGATAATGAGAGTATTAAGCTTGATTTTTTTGGCAAAAAAGTCAATTACCAAATGGGAGCGAGTGTTTTGGCTAAAAAAACAGGAGCGGTGATCATACCTGCTTTTATTTATATGGGGAATGATAAAAAATTTCACATTAAATTTTTTAAAACTCTTGATCCTTTAAATTCAAGTATAGAAGAGCTTACAAAATATCAAGCCAAATGCTGCGAAGAAATGATTAAATTTAAACCTGATGAATATTTTTTCTTTCATCGTCGCTTTGCAAGTTATAATGAAGAACTTTACAAAGGTATAAAATGAATCTTGAAAAAATGAGTGTAATCATCATAGTAAAAAATGCACAAAATACTTTGCGTGAGTGCCTAAATTCCTTAAAAGAATTTGGACAAATTGTGCTTTTAAATAATGAAAGCACCGATGATACCCTAAAAATCGCTTATGAATTTCAAAAAGAATTTTCAAATTTACACATTTACGAGAGTGAATTTATAGGTTTTGGAGCTTTGAAAAATTTAGCCTTAAGTTATGCGAAAAATGAATGGATTTTAAGCATAGATGCGGATGAAATTTTAGAAGATGAGACAAAAGAAGAGCTAAAAAAACTTGATTTAAATGAATTTAATATTATAGCTTTGCCTCGCAAAAATCTTTATAAAGGCGAGTGGATTAAAGGGTGCGGGTGGTGGCCAGATTTTGTTCTAAGAGTGTTTAATAAAAATTACACCAAATTTAATGACAATTTAGTCCATGAAAGTCTTATTTTACCAAATGAAACGCAAAAAATTTATCTTAAAAATGGCCTAAAACATTATGCTTTTAACAATATTTCTCATTTAATTGATAAAATGCAATATTATTCAAGCCTTTGGGCTAAGCAAAATTTACACAAAGAAAGCGGGATTTGCAAAGCAAATATCAGAGCTTTTTGGACTTTTTTTAGGAATTATTTTTTAAAAAAAGGAATAATTTATGGTTACAAAGGCTTTATAATTAGCGTTTGCAATGCTTTGGGAGCTTTTTTTAAATATATGAAACTTTATGAATTAAAACTTCAAAAACCAAAAACTTGTGCTTTAATTATCACAACTTATAACGAACCAGAACGCCTTGCCTTGGTGCTTGATAGCGTTAAAAATTTAAATTTCATGCCTGATGAAGTCATTATCGCTGATGATGGCAGTAAAGAAGATACCGCGATTTTAATCAAAGAATATCAAAAAAATTTTCCTTGTATTTTAAAACATTCTTGGATTGAGGATAAGGGTTTTCGTGCTGCAAAAAGCCGTAATGAAGCTATAAAATTAGCTAACTCAGAGTATATTATTTTAATCGATGGCGATATGATTTTAGAAAAGGATTTTATCAAAGAACATTTAAAATTTGCACAAATTAGAACAATTTTACAAGGTTCTAGGACTATTTTAAATAAAAATGAAAGCGAAAAAATTTTAGAAAAAAATGATTTTAAATTAGCTTTTGATAAAAAAGGCTTTAAAAACAAAAAAAATAATTTTTTAGCGTATTTAGTTCATAGATTTTCAAAAATTGATAAAAAATTCTTTAAAAAATCAAATCTCGTCAAGGGTAGTAAAACCTGTAATATGAGTTTTTATAAAAGCGATTGGCAAACTCTTGATGGTTTTAATGAAAATTTTGTTGGTTGGGGTAGAGAAGATAGCGAATTTGTAGCGAGATTTTTATTTAACAATGGCCTATTTAAACGCCTGAAATTTAACGCTTTAGCTTATCATCTTTATCACAAAGAAAATAGTAAAAATATGCTAGAAATCAATCATCAGATTTATTTAGATACTATAAAAAATAAAAAAATTTCTTGGAAAGGCTGAAATGAAAAAAGTTGGCGTAATTATACCTATATATAATGTGGAAAAATATTTAAAAGAATGTTTAGAAAGTGTGATTAATCAAAGCTATAAAAATTTAGAAATCATACTGGTAAATGATGGAAGCACAGATGAAAATTCTCTTAAAATTGCCAAAGAATATGCTTTAAAAGATGAAAGAATCACTTTGTTTGATAAAGAAAATGGCGGATTAAGCTCGGCTAGAAATACAGGGATTGAATATTTTTATGGAGAATATCAAACGCAATTTTTAGATAAAACTGATGACTTTTATGCTTTTGAAATCATAAATGAAAATCCACAGAATGTTTATAAAATTTATAAAACCAAAAATGCTCTTAATAATAAGATTTTAGAGGTTCCTAAAATTGATTATTTGATTTTTTTAGATTCTGATAATTATTGGGAGTTAAATTGCATTGAAGAATGCGTTAAAAGAATGCAAGATGTAGATGTATTGTGGTTTGATCATTTATGTGTTTATGAAAAAGGCATTGAAGATAAGGGACAAAATACAAGAATGCAAATTTTTTCCTACAAAGAAGAATGTATCGTAAGTCCAAAAGATTATGCTAAAAGGGCTTTAGAAGTTGGTTCAAGGGATATTTCCTTTGGTTGGGGCGGAATGATTGATTTTGATTTTTTAAGACAAATTAGACTTAAATTTATCAATTATATCATCAATGAAGATATACATTTTGGCATGGTTCTTTTTGCTAGTGCGAGTAAAATTTATGTCTTGCCAAAAAAGCTTTATAGATGCTTACTTAGGGCAAATAGCATTTCAAACCATGATAAAAAAGTAACCAAAGCCAATATTTCTCATTATTTTAAAACTATTTATGAGGCATTTGGCGAAGATCCAAAACTAGCTAAAGAATATTTAAAACTTGCAAGCAGAGTAATCACTGCTTTAAAACTCATAGATTTTTTTCAAAACAAAGCAGAAAATGAAAATAGCAAAGCTATAAAAGAAGTATTTTTACCATTTTATGCAAAAAAGGCTTTAAAATTTAAAAAAGTTAGCATTGATCCTTTAAATCTCAAAAAAGAATTAAACAAAATAAAGCCTTTTGCTCAAAGCATTCTACCTTATGATGTATGGAAAATTCTACAAAAAATTAAAAATATTTTTTATTAAGCTTGCATAACAATTTTATCTATCATTGAGCCATTTTTGATGGTCCTAAAATGTGTGAGTTTGTGCAAAAAACTTTGCTTTTTAATTTCTTCCCAAAGCTTACTATCAAATTTATTTTTAGCATAAAATTGCAACAAATGACATTCTATATCGCTTTTATCTTCAAAAGTTTCATTTTTAATGAAGTTATTCCGTTTTAGGAGTTCAAATAAAATTTGTTGAGTAAAATAATAAAAATGTTCTAAGCTTTCTTCCTTGTGCCAAAAATACATTAGTAAATCTTTTAAGGCATTGATAACTTTATTGTTTTCTTTTGCTATCAAAAAACTATTTAAAAGTCTAACCATAAAATCCTCATTCCAATTAAAATATCCATAAGAAAAATAAGGACTTTTGACAATTTGATCTAATTTTTCTCTACTAGGCTTACACTTTGATCTTTCAAAGGCAAAAAAATCCCTATCTCTTAAAGTTTGTGGAATTTTGTCGCTTAAAAATATGCTAGCATCGCACCAAATTCCACCATAAGTTGCTAACAAAGATACTCTTAAAAGATCGGAAAAAAACACTATGGTTTTTTCTCCGAAGGTTTTTTGTTTGATTTTTTCTAATATAAAACTCGGAAATTCCAAATAGTCTTTTATGTTTTCTTCATTTAAAATGATGATTTTATACTCATCTCCCATTTGTTTTTTTACAGATTTAAAACATTGTTTGATCATATTACTTGCATTTTCTTCACCTTGAAACCATAACTGCCATATAATTTTTTCATCTTTAAAATTTTGTTTTTTTTCAAAAATACATGAAGGAATTTCACCTTTTAAAAAGGGTTGTATATAATTTTCATCTAAATATTTACTTACTTTTGGATGTTCCATTTTATAAGCTATATGCGTTCTTAATTTTCTTCTTAAAGATTTTATGGGGATTAATTTACTTAAATTATGCGTTGTGTTATTGTATAAATTCATAGTTTTAAGCCTTTTTATTATGTTTTTAAAAAATCAATCAAAGGTTTTATATATTCATGTTCTAAATTATAACGATCTAAACATATATCTTTTGTTCCACTTCCACAAGCCTGATTGTAAGCATATATGAAATTTTTATCCAATTCTTTTTCACCCAAGATTGTCCCTTTATCCTTAAGACACTTAATGTATTCTTTAAAACAAGTGATAAAATGAGGATATTTTGCTATCTCACTCAACAAGTTTTCAATTTCTCCACCATCTTTATCATTTGGAAATAAAAATATTTTTATTTTTTCATTTTGTAGACTTTTTAATTGTTCTTGCAAATTTTCTTTAGTTTTTTGATAGTCATCATCTGCATCAAAAATTATATAAATCTTTTCAATTCTCATATCAATTACATCTTCTTTAATTGATTTCAAACTAGAAGAAGACAAATTATTACCTCCTATCGAGATGGTTTCAAATTCATCTATTTTAAGATTTTTACATAATAAATCCAAAAAAATTTTATCACTTTTTCCTTCTGCATAAATTTTAATCACTTATTTCACCTTCTAAGCTCTATGCCATTATTTAGCAAATCTTTTAATTGTTCCGATTGATAGTGCTTGCAATAAACATTTTCTTTATATCTATATATATTAAATACACCTAAATCTTTAAATTCTTTTTCATTTGCCACTTTTTCAATAATGGATAAAAACTCTAAACTATGAGTAGATATAAACATTTGAATATTATTCTTTCTACTAAGCTCCATTAAAGATTCTATAAGTTTCTTGGTCGTTTTATAATGCAAACCATTTTCTATTTCATCTATAAGAATATAATTTGCCTCATTAGAAACTAAAGCACATATATAATTAAAAAATTTTATAAAACCATAACCAAAGATTTTAAGTGGAACTTTTTGATTAAAATCTGAACTTTTTATGAGAATTTCTCCATTGATTTCTTCTACATCTTTTATATTTTCATCAAAAATCTGCAAATATTTGACTAATCTTTCTTCCTTGTTAGCCATACGGATATTTCTTAAAAAATGAATAGATTCAAAAGAAAATATATCGACTGGAAAATAAATAGCATTGTCTTCATGCAAAGGGCTTTCAATTTCATATTCTAATTGTGTAGATGCAAATTTTATTTTTGTATTTTTTTTTATATTTAATCTGCTTTTTTGCCCAATCTCTTTGTATTTATGCTCAAAAAGTATTTTTATAGCCGCACTTTCCTCTAAATCATCAAATAATGAAACCTTATTTAATTTTATTAAAGAAATTTGCAAAGATAAAGGATAATTGTTTAACATCGTAGATATATCTATTTTTTTATTTAAATCAAAATCATTAAATGCATATTTGACATTTTCCTCATTTAAAGAAAAATTTCTAAAATCATAACTATCAATAAATTTTTTTACTTGCTCTTGTGACAAAAGTAAATAAATAGCTTCCAAAATACTTGATTTACCGCAATTATTTTCACCTGTAAATATATTGATATTTTTAAAATTATCAATTTCTAATTCTTTTATGGGTTTATAATTTTGAATTTTAATATTATCGATCATAAATATTCTACCTTAAAAATCAATGTTTTAGACTTTTATTTTAATACTTAATTAATTTTTTATTGATATCATAATGATATCAAGTGATACTAGTATAATATTATATAATACTATAAATGATATGATATCATAAAAAATATTAAGGTTTATATAAATGCAAGAAGAATTAACCATTGTTACTGCGTTTTATAATGTAGGTAGAACCACAAGAAGTAATGAGCAATATTTATCTTATTTTGATTTCTGGGGGGGGGTAAAAAACAAAATAATCATTTATACCACAGATGATATGAAAGAAGCTATTTTAGAGATTAGAAAAAAGCACAAGCTAGAAGATAAAACTATCATCATTACAAAAGATTTAAAGGAATTTGATAAAGAAAACCTTGAAAAAATTCAAGAAACTTTTATCACATATGATCAAACTTTAAACAGAAAGCATCCAAAAAATATCGAGTGTAATAATGCAATGTATTGTTATTTAATGTATTTAAAACCCTTTTTTGTGGTTGATGCCATAGAAAGAAATTTGACTAGCGAAAATATAATGTGGCTTGATTTTGGTTTTAATCACGGAGATGAATTTTTTACCGATAAGACGCAATTTAATTTTCTACTAGAAAAACAAGAAAATATTGATGAAAATAAAATTAATTTCTTTTCAGTTAAAGATGAAGAAAAAGATAACATTCCAACAATTTATTATAATATGGAAGTTTTTATAATAGGAAGTATTTTTTATGGTAATGCCAACTCTTGGAAAAAATTTAAACAGGACTTTAAAGAATGCTTAAAATGCTTCTTATCTTTTGGAATTATGGATGATGATCAAATTATGCTTTTATGGTGCACAAGAAATAATCCAGATAACTACACAATCACCAGAACCTATGAATGGTTTGGCTCACTATTTCCTTTTATTCCAAGCAATATTAAACCACATTTGACTTTTAAAACAAAAAATAGCAAATATTACAAGATTATCAAAGAAGAAATTAAAAAAAATATTTACAATAAACAATATTTCAAGCTTTTAACCAATTCTTTAAAATATTGTTATTATAAATTTATCAACAAGAAAAGTATTTCTTTATAATCAGGAAGTAAAATGACGCAAAATATTATAGTTGGTGCTGGTTTATCAGGGTTAGTTTTGGCCGAACGCTTAGCTAATATCAAAAAAGAAAAAGTATTAATTATCGATAAAAGAAATCACATCGGTGGCAATATTTACGATTATGATGATGGGGGGGGGTATTAGTCCATAAATACGGTTCTCACATCTTTCATACCACCAATGAAACAATATGGCAATATCTTAATCAATTTACTAAATTCTACCCTTATATACATAAAGTAAAAGTTTTGATTGATGGAAATTTAATTCCAATTCCTTTTAATCTTAACTCCATTAAACAATGTTTTCCAAAAACTATAGTACAAAATTTAGAAAAGGAATTATTAGAAAATTATAGTTTTGGTGAAAAAATTTCTATATTAGAAATGCAAAAAAACAAAAAATTAAAATTTTTATGCAATTTTATTTATGAAAAAATTTTTTATCATTATACCTTAAAACAGTGGCAATGCGAACCAAAAGATTTAGATGAAAGTGTCTTTAAGCGAGTTCCTATAAATATCAGCTTAGATGATAGATATTTTACAGATAAATTTCAAGGTATTCCTATGCAAGGATATACCAAAATGTGCGAAAGGATGATAGATAATAATTTAATAACTTTGCAGCTTAACACTCCCTTTAATGAAATAAAAAATAAAATACAATATAAAAGATTATTTTTTTGTGGTGCTATTGATGAATTTTTTGATTACAAATATGGTCATTTACCTTATAGAAGTTTGAAATTTGATTTTATAAAATTTGAAAGAGAATATTTTCAAAAAAATGCTGTTATAAATTATCCAAATAACTACGATTTCACAAGAATATGCGAATATAAACATTTTTTAAATCAAAAAACAAAACATACTACCATAAGTTTTGAATATCCAAAAACTTGGAAAGATGAAAACGATGAAAGATACTATCCTATACCAAATCAAAAAAATAACGAAATTTATGATAAATATTTAAATGAAGCCAAAAAACTTAAAAATACATATTTTGTTGGTAGATTAGGTGAGTATAAATATTATGATATGGATAAAGTTATTGATAACGCCTTGAAATTATTTGAAAGGATTTTAAATGAAAATTAAAATTTTAGTCTGTTATCATAAATTAAGCCCTATTATAGCCAACAAAATAATGCAACCTATTTTGGTAGGAGCCAAAAGAAGTAATGGAAATACAATAAAAGAGCTTACAAAAGCTTGCAAAAGAAAAAATACAACACTACTAAGAGATGATCAAGAAAGCGACAACATTAGCGAATTAAATCCGTATTTTTGCGAACTAACAGCCTTATATTGGGCTTGGAAAAATTTGGAAGCTGATTATTACGGGCTTTTTCATTATAGAAGAATTTTCAAATTTAAAACTATTAATCCTATTTTTGAATTACTGCGTTTATTAAAATTAGATGAATTATATTTAAAAAAAATGATATCAAAATATGACATTATAATATCTAAAAAAATTACATTAGAAAAGATATGCAAAGACTTATCGAACTGTAAAAATTGGTTTGATCAATACAACAAAGAGCATTATGGAAAAGATTTAAAAATATGTTTAGAATATATTAATGAAAGATATCCGAATATGCGAGATTGTGCAGATAAAGTTATATATAGCAAAGATTATGCACTTTCATTTTGCAATATGTTTATTGCAAAAAAAGAATTATTTTTTGAATATTGCGAATGGTTATTTGATATCTTATTTTATGCAAAAGATAAAATAACCTATAAACAATATAATACTTATCAAGCCAGAGTATTTGGATTTTTAAGCGAAAGACTATTTAATATTTGGTTTGAATACAAAAAAGAAAAAATGAGTTATCTTGAAATTCCTATTGTTAATTTAGAGCGCAAAAAACCATTTTTTGGTTGGCAAGAAGATGAAAAAACAAAAAGATACTTTTTTGCAAATTTAAGAATTTTAAAAATAAAGAAATAGTAAAATTAAAATATTTTACATATCCTATTTTAAAAAATTTTATATACAAAAATAGGAAAATTAGATTTTATCTAAATAAAAGAAAGAATAAGGTATGAATTTCACACAAAAAAAGGCTGTATTAGTAGCAGGTAATGGACCCAGTTTAAAAGAAATTGACTATTCTTTGCTTCCAAAAGAGTATGATGTATTTCGTTGTAATCATTTTTACGCAGAAGATAAATACTATGTTGGGAAAAAAATAAAAGCTGCTTTTTTTGTTGTTCCTTATTTTTTCAATGAATATTACACTATGCAAAAAATGATTCAAAATGGTGATTATGAGTGTGAAAATATTGTTTGTAAAATGTATAATTTTCAAGATAGAAAAGAGAAAATTTTCCGCGAAAATTTTAAGTATTTTTTTCCAGCAGCTATAAATGGATATGATACTTTCTTTCATAAACTAAAAAATCTAAGTGATATGATAGATTTTGATTTTTGCTATGAGTACAAAACAACAGAAATGGTAACTGGAACTTATGCAATTTGTTGTGCTGTAGCCTGTGGATATAAAGAAATTTATTTAGCTGGAATGAATTTCACAGATGACAAATATATTTATTTTGACCAAAAAATTGAAAAATCAGGAGATAATGATAAAGGAGAAACAAGACTTCATAATAAAAACACTGATTTAAAAATTTTAGATTTTTTGCAAAAACACTATAATGCAAAAATAATGTCTATTTGTCCAAATAGCTCTATAAATCAGTTTATACCGCTTGCTTGTAGTAAAAATGAAAATAACTTTCATCTTATAGAACGCCCAAAAGATGCTATAAAAATTCAGCTTACCCCCCCCCTGAAATCCATAAGAAGATATAAAAGATTATATTTAGAATCAAATATAATCATAAAATTTTTGCACGACCTAATGCAAGTTCCAAGACGCATAAGACATTATTACTCAAAAACAAGATACACAAGATAAGGAGAATTGTTTTTATCTATATTCCCCCTTTTCTCCACTTAGTATAATCTTAACTTGCGGATCAAAAAAAGCTTTTACATTCATATTATAAAATAAATCTTTTCCTTCATTCCATGTAAGCATATCGATATCTTGATTATCAATCATAAATTTAGATTCTTTTAAAAAATTATATAAATATTCCCTATAAGGAAAACTTATAGCATTAAAATTATCACTGTCAATTGCTTTTTGAATTTGATCTTTTATAAAATCTGAATTTTTAAAAAGATCTTCACTTGCTATATCAAATAAATAATAACTTGTATAAAAACCATGATTTTTAAAGATACCCAAAAGATTATAATTAGGACTTTCTATAATTAAATTTTTAATATTAAATCCAGTTTCTTTACATATATTCAAAAGTGCTTGAAGTGATTTTTGTACATTATTTTCATTAAGATTTTTAAAATCTATCCAAAATTTTGTCTGCAAAGGTTTTGTTATTTTATCCCTAACCCTAGCTAACTTAAACATATTTTTTAAATCTAATGCTATGGATTCAATTTGGCCATCGTGTCCTATATCAAAATAATCTTGCTCGCTAAAATAATGAACATCAATTTCAAAACCTTGATACTTCTCTTTAAAATCATTAAATTTTTTTAAATCATTTGTTCTATGAAGCCAAATTTTACCAGGAGATTTGAAAGGATATTCCCATTCTTCATTATGTAATTTTAACTCTTCATCATAATTTTTATTTGCAAATAATCTAATTCTATTCTTATTATAATTATCACTAAACAAACTACGATTTTCTCTAAAACCCTCTACGCTTAAATCTAAAAGATCCAAAAACGCATGTAAAAAATCATCGCTCATAAAGGGTAAATTTTGTGCTTTTTCAATTTTATTAACTATATTTGGATACTTTTGTTTTAGTTTTTCACTTAAAAAAATCATAAAAGGAATTTCAGCCATATATCTTGAACCCATAGTTTCTGTATGTCCAAAAAAGTCTCTAAAATCATAAACTTCATCACCATGATCACTAAAATAAAATACAATAGCTTCTTCATCTTTAAAATGATTAAAAATTTCACTTACAACAAAATCATTATAATAAATCGCATTTAAATATTGTGCTTTTATCTTTGCTTGTTTATTGTTTAATTTTATATTTGCATTTAAATCATCTAAATGATTTTCCCTTAAATCTTTTATATTAAATTTTTCAAATTCACTTGAGTAGCGTTTGGCATACTCCATATGTGTTCCTTGTAGATGTAAAATATAAAATTCCTTTTCTTTTGGAGATATTTTTTCAAGTTCTTCTAATATTTGCCCATCTCTTGCAAGAGATACTCCTGTAAAAAATTTATCCAAAAATATTGTTTTATCAGATACTCTTGCCATTGCTTCTGGTGCATTGCCAAGAGTAGATACAGACTCTTGATTACTTATCCAATAAGTGTAATACCCCCCCCCACTCATAATACTAATGATATTTTTTTGTTTCAACCAAGCGATAGAGCTATTTTCATAATTTGAAAAAGTAAAAATTTTAGAAATTGCTGGGTTTGTATGAGAGTGTGGTGCTATAACATCTCTAAAAACAAAAAGGTTACCGTCATTTTGGATTTTTTCCAAATTTGGTGTTGTTTTTAATTTGTAACCATAAAGACTCATATAATTCCTTTGAGTAGATTCACCCATTATAATTACAATTTTAGGAATATTAACTTTTTTGGAATTTACAACCTTATAAGTTCTAGATTGATTTTTTAACTCTTGCTCCAAATCATTAAGTTGCGTTAAATATTCATTCTTGTTTCCTTTTATAATTTTTATGGCTTCAAACCAACCATAAAGCAAAAAATCATCAATAAAATATTTATGTGGTTTTTTTAAAACTGAAATAAAACATATAAGAAAGACCACGATTTTAAAAATATCTAAAATATAGTATTGATTAGACAAAAAAAGTAAATTATCATAAGGAATAAAAAATGAAACTATTGTAAAAAATATAAAAATGCCTAATATGCTTATCATTTTAAAATCAAAATAGCTAAAAACAAATTCTTTTGTCTCAGAGATTGTCGTAAATAAAGCAGTCTCTAAAAAAGTTGCATTTAGAAAAGAATTGAATTTAAAAAATAAAAATAAATTTACAAGCCCCACTATAAAAAACAAAACTACTAAACTAATTTCAAATACCAATTTTATAAAATCAGGAAATAAACTTATAATAAAAAATATAATATAAAATACGCTAAAATTACGCCTTAAAACTTGCAATATTCTTTTTAAAAATACTTTAAAATTAGAATAAACTTGTTTTGATAGATATATTAAAGAAAATAAAATAATATTTACGCTTAAAACATAAAAAAAACTTTTTGTGCAAACAATATCTAGCATTAATAATACTCCAAAAAATTATAAAAATTTATTCTAACATTTAATACATAAAAATATACTATGAAATTTAATTTTTAATTTATCTTGTAATAATAGCTTTACTATGCTATGTAAAAATGTGCAATTTCATTTCTGATATTATTTAAATCTTTTGATTCGGCACTATTTAAACCAAAAATATGCTTTTTTAAAGTTAATTTTAAATTGATAACCATCATTTCTTTTAAACTTTCAATATCGACAATTTGTGGATTAAAATCAATTTTATTATTTTTTAAATCATCTAAATTATAAGGTTTTAAAATGCCTTGAAGTGCAGAAAATCTATCTTCTTGATTGCTATTTTCTTGTATTAAAATAACAGGAATTCCTAAAGCCACACAAGGCGCTGCACAATGAAGTGCTGTTGTAACAACTAACTTTGCCTCACATGCATATTTATTTAAAATATCTTGTGCTTCTTTATAGCAATTTTGCCACTCATTTTCTAATTTTCTATCTCGAATTTTGATAGATTTTTGATGAATAGTTATTCCATCTTTTATAATATGATCTGGAAGTAAATTTATAATTTCTTCATTTAAATCAACTAAAAATATAGAAGTTTGCTCCGGATTAGTTTCTCTTTTTGGCAAAGTTAAAGTTAAACATCTAGAAAAATAAGCATTTGCGCCCTTTTTATTAAAATAATTCAAAGTAGATAGATCCCTACACCCTATTTCAAAATCTTTAAAATTAATATTTAAAATATCAAAAAAATCTTGCATCTTTTTTGTAAAATGAGTCCCTAAATAAATCGGATAAATTTGCTTACTGGGTAAAAAGTTATAATCATCAGCAAACCAACCTTGCATAATACATACACTTTCTTTTTCATCGTAATGATTAAAACTATCTCTATCCCAAAAACGAAAATTGGCATTTTTATCAATCAACTCTATTGCATTTTTTGTAGCAATTGTCTGAATATAATCTCCTAAATTATATGCTTTAATACCAGCAAGATATAAATATTTAAAAAGGCAATACTCAATCCCCCCCCCCGCACACCAAGTTTTCATACCAAAATCTGAAAAATGTTTATTAGCGAAATTCGAATATTTTTTTAAAATAAAATCTTTATTTTGATGATTATGCATATAAATTTTATATCCATAATGATCTTTTTTATAAATTAAAGACAATATCTTCCATTTTAAAACACGCAATTTTTCCAAATTCATTTTTTATACCTCGCTAAAAAATACTCCAGTTTAACCTTCTTTTTAAATCCAATTTTTCTTTCTCTAAAACCCCAAATAATTTTTCGCGGAATTCATTATTTTTTAAACCTAAAGAAAGTTTTTTTATCATTTTGTTACTTCTTTTTTTATGCTCATAATTTTGCCACAAAATTTCTTTATTTTTGTTTTCGTATCTTCCAAATTCATTAAACTCATAATGATAAATACATTCTTTGAAAACTCCTATTTTCGTGCATTCTAAAAAATTCATATAGCAAAAAAGCATATCTTCGCCGTAGCTTAATTTTTCATAAATATCTACTTTTTCAAAGCTTTTTAAAATCAAGTCTTTTTTAAAAAGTTTCGCCCAAACCGACCAACAAAAATGCCTTTGTTTACCTAAAAATTCAAAAAAATCATTTTGATTAAAAATCTCATCCTGCTTAAAGCGGTAAAATTGTTTCGTTTTTACTCTATGCACAAAAGCATCAAAACAAAGCAAATCAAAGTCTTGCTTCATTTTTTCTAAAGCCAACTCACAAGCTTTTAAATTTAAAAAATCATCACTATCTAAAAACATCACAAAAGGAGAATTAGCTTTTAAAACCCCTAAATTTCTACTCGTAAAAGTGCCTAAATTTTCACTATTTTCAAAAACTTTTATTCTTTCATCTTTTTTAGCCAAATTTAAAGCTATTTGCAAGCTCTCATCTTTACTTTTATCATCAATGATAATAATTTCAATTTCTTTTAAACTTTGATTTATAGAACTTTCTAAAGCTCTTGCTAAAAAATTTTGTGCATTAAAAATAGGAATAATAATTGAAATTTGTGGCATTTTTTTCCTATAAATTTGCTAAAATGATAAAAAACAATTTTATCAAAATTTAGGAAATTTATGAAAATTTTTATTAATTTGCCTACTTGGTTAGGCGATGCGGTGATGGCTATGAGTGCGATTTACAATTTGGCAAATCATTTTAAAAATGCGGAATTTATTTTTTATGGTTCTTTTGTTTCTACCGCACTTTTTAAAGAATTTAAAAACGTAAAAATTATCAAAGAAAATAAAAAAATCCGCTATAAACAAGCTCTATTTTTACGCAAAGAATTAGGGCAAATTGATTTAGCTTTTTCTTTTAGATCAGCTCTTTCATCAAAGATTATTTTACACATTTTAAAAGCTAAAAAAAGATATTTTTTTGATAAAAAAAAGCATAAAGAAGAACATCAGGTTTTAAAATATCTTTATTTTATAGAAAACGCTTTACGCACAAAAGCCGATTTTAAAAAACTGAATTTACCTTTTAAAAACAAATTTAAAACTCCTTTAACGCTAAAAAATGGTAAAAAAATTTTAGGCATTAATGCAGGTGCAACTTTTGGGAGTGCGAAGCGTTGGGATAGTAAGTATTTTGCTAAGGTGGCATTAAATTTTAGCAAAACGCATGAAATTTTAATCTTTGGTGCAGGAAAAGCTGAAGCTAAAATTTGTGATGAAATCGCTACAATTCTTACTCAAAATAAGATCAAATTTAAAAATCTTTGTAATAAAACAAGCATAAAAACTTTATGCCAAAATATCGCACTTTGCGATCTTTTTATCACCAACGATAGCGGTCCTATGCATATAGCTGCAATCTATAAAGTAAAAACCATAGCTATTTTTGGTCCGACTAAATTCACTCAAACTTCGCCTTGGAATAACGAAAATGCAAGATTAGTTCATTTAAATTTGCCTTGTATGCCTTGTATGCAAAAAACTTGTCCTCTAAAACATCATAAATGTATGAAGGATTTAAAACCGCAAATTGTCATTAATGAAGCTAAAAAATTATTAAAAATTTAAAAAATTCGTTTTTTTTTTTTTT
>NZ_NFNY01000130.1 GCF_002179165.1 Campylobacter jejuni | reverse complement strand
TCATATTAATTCCTTAATTTAGATTTTTTGTCTTCAACCTAAATATATTTATATAAATAATATAAGCAAGATCTGTTTCACTTTGGAATAAAATGGAACAGGGATATTTGTTGCAATCAGCTTTTATTTTTAATTTTTTATGATAAAATTAAAAAATCTAAAATTATTATTAGGAATAATAATGCAAAAACAAAATTTTTTAAAAATTTATGGACTTATTCCTTTTTTACTCGTAGCATTTATCAATGCCTTTGTGGATTTAGGACATAAAATTATCATTCAAAATACTATATATAAGGTTTATGAAGGTAGCACTCAACTTCTTTTAACTGCTATTGTCAATGCTCTTATTCTTTTACCTTTTATTTTGATGCTTTCGCCATCAGGGTTTTTGGCTGATAAATATCCAAAAAATCTCATTATGAAGCTTTCGGCTGCTTTTAGTGTTATTCTTACGATTGTTATTTGTATAAGCTATTACAACGGAGCTTTTTGGACGGCTTTTGTACTTACTTTTGTTATGGGGATTCAAGCCGCACTTTATTCTCCTAGCAAATATGGTTTTATCAAAGAATTGGTTGGAAAAGACCTACTTGCTATGGGGAATGGTGCAGTTAATGCAGTAAGTATAGTGGCTATACTTGCAGGAATGAGTCTTTTTTCTTTAAGTTTTGAGAGTTTGTATGATATAAATCACAGCACTTCAGAAGAAGTTTTAAAACAAGTGGCACCTTTAGGGTTTTTACTCATACTTTTTTCACTTATAGAGTTTTATTTGGCTTGTCGTTTGCCTAAGCTTAGAGATGAGTTAAAGGAATTAAAATTCGATACTAAGCGTTATTTGGGTGGAAAATTATTGATGAGCAATTTAAAACTCATCTTTGAAAGCAAAATTATTTGGCTTTGTATAGTTGGAATTTCGATATTTTGGGCGATATCTCAATTATATCTTGTGACTTTTCCAGTTTTTAGCAAAAATGAACTTTTTATTGAAAATACTTTTTTTGTGCAGCTCTCTCTGGGATTTTCGGGGATTGGTGTGATTTTGGGCTCTTTAGTGGCTGGAAGATTTTCTAAAAACTACATCGAGCTTGGACTCATTCCTTTTGGAGCATTGGGTGTGTTTTTAATGGCTTTGACTATGCCTTATTTTACGAGTTTAATTACTTATAGTTTGATTTTTTTCTTTTTTGGTTTTTGTGGTGCGTTATTTATAATACCTCTAAATTCACTCATACAATTTCACGCAAAAGAAAATGAATTGGGCAAAATTTTAGCAGGAAATAATTTTATACAAAATATTGCTATGCTTGTTTTTCTTGTTTTGGCAACCTTATTTGCTCATTTAGAAATTGATGTGATTTATTTATTTTATTTTATCACTATTGTGTCTTTTTTTGGTGCAATTTATGTGGTCTTAAAACTCCCTTTTTCTTTGGTAAGAATGCTTTTGAGCATGGCATTTTTTGGGCGTTATCGTTTGCTTGTAGAAGGCTTTGAAAATATCCCTGAAAAAGGCGGTGCTTTGCTTTTAGGAAATCATATTTCTTTTATTGATTGGGCTATAGTGCAAATGGCTATTCCTAGAAAAGTTTATTTTGTAATGGAGCGAAGTATTTATTCTAAATGGTATATTAAAATTTTTCTTGATAAATTTGGCGTTATTCCTGTTTCAAGCGCAGGAAGTAAAGCGAGTTTAGAACTCATCGCAGAACACATTAAAAATGGCGATTTAGTATGTCTTTTCCCCGAAGGTGTGCTTTCAAGACATGGACAACTCAATGAATTTAAAGGTGGATTTGAGCATGTTTGTGCTAATTTAGAAGAAAACGAAGGTGTGATTTTACCTTTTTACATACGAGGACTTTGGGGTAGTACTTTTTCAAGAAGTGATGAAGAATTTTCAGCCAGAAACCGCACATTAAGCAAAAGAAACATTGCCATAGCTTTTGGTACTGCAATGCCTTTGCATTCTAAAAAAGAAGAAGTAAAAGCTAAAGTTTTTGAACTTTCTTTTATGGCTTGGAAATCTCAATGCGAAGCAATGCATACCATCGCAAGAGTATTTATAAGTAGTGCCAAAAGAAATCTTAATAATATAGCTATTATTGATCCTTTAGCAGGAGCAATTAGTTATAGAAAAATGTTGAGCCTTAGTTTTATTTTAAGTAATATTATAAAAGAAAATTCAAAAAAAATTAATAGCAATTTTGAACGCGGATCTTACGCACCAAAAGAAGAATGTGTAGGGATTTTACTTCCAGCCTCTTTTGCCAGTTCTTTGTTGAATATTTCAACATTACTTGCCGATAAAGTAGTGGTGAATTTAAATTTTACCGCAGGAGAAAAAGCTTTACAATCAGCGGTAAAAAGTGCAGCAATTTCACAAATTTACACTTCTAAAAAATTCTTAGAAAAACTTGAAAATAAGGGAATTTCATTAAATTTTGGCGAAAATGTGCATTTGATCTATATGGAAGAAGTTTTTGAAATTCTCAAAAAACAAAAAAGTAAAATTTTAGCATTGATGATAGCGGTTAGCATTTTGCCTAGTTTTGTTTTAAAAGCTATTTTTGCGCCATCTAAAAATAATCTTGCCATAGCAGCTATTCTTTTTAGTAGTGGTAGTGAAGGCACTCCAAAAGGTGTGATGTTAAATAATCGCAATATTTTAAGCAATATCGCCCAAATTTCTGATGTGCTTTGCACAAGAAATAATGATGTGATTCTTTCATCTTTGCCTCCTTTTCACGCTTTTGGACTAACGGTTACTACCTTTTTGCCTTTGCTTGAAAGTATTAAAAGTATCACTTTTGCAGATCCAACTGATGCTTTAGGCGTAGCAAAGGCAGTGGCTAAAAATAATGCTACAATAATGTGTGGCACTTCGACTTTCTTAGGAATTTATGCTAGAAACAAAAAGCTTGATGCGATTATGTTTGAAAGTTTAAGAGTGGTTGTATCAGGGGCTGAAAAGCTTAAAAATGAAGTAAGAACTGCTTTTGAAATGAAATTTAAAAAGACTATTTTTGAAGGATACGGGGCGACTGAAACCACGCCTGTTGCGAGTGTGAATTTGCCAAATCGTTTTGATGCGGATTATTGGATCATCCACCGTGCAAGCAAAGAAGGAAGTGTAGGTATGCCGCTACCTGGAACTGCAGTTCGCATTGTCGATCCAAACACTTATGAAAGCTTAAAGGCAAATGAAGACGGACTCATACTCATAGGCGGACACCAAGTAATGGTGGGTTATCTTAATAATAAAGAAAAAACCGATGAAGTCATCAAAGAAATGGGCGGTATAAGATGGTATAACACCGGCGATAAAGGACATTTAGATGATGATGGCTTTTTATATATCGTAGATCGCTATTCTCGTTTTGCAAAAATCGGTGGCGAGATGATATCTTTAGGTGCTTTAGAAGAAGAAATTGCCAAATTTATAGACACAAATGTGGTGAAATTTTGTGCTGTTGCTTTAGAAGATGAGAAAAAAGGCGAACAAGTTGCCCTGCTTGTAGAGTGTGATGATGAATTTTTTGAAGGCGTTTGCGAAGCCATAAAAAGCTCTCAAATGCCAGCTATTTTTAAACCAAGCCGCTATTTTAAAGTAGAAAAAATTCCGCTTTTAGGCTCTGGAAAAGTGGATTTAAAGGGTGCTAAGGAATTAGCAAAAAGTTTAATCTAAAATAAAAATACTTTTAGCAAAGAGAAATTTACTCTTTGCTTTTGGGTGTATTTATACTTACAATTTTTAAGAATAAAACCACAAAAACTCTAATTGACATTTTTTTTGATAAAATATTCTAAATTTTTATTCATAAAAAGGAGAAATTATGGCACAAGATTTAGATACACAACTTTTAGATGCAATGCAAGATTTAAGAAAATCGCCTACAACAGAATAGGAAGCTAAAAAAGCAGTCATTTTAGAGCTTTTTGAGCAAGGTGCAAATATCCCACCACATATCATAGAGAATCTAGAATCTTATCTAGGCGATTTAGAGCAAGAGCATTGGGACGACAAAGCAGTTTGTGCAGGTAGAAGCATTTATAGCAGCGATGAATACGAGCTTTTTAATCTCCTTTCAAAACTCAACAACGCAAAAGATAAGAAAAAATCCTTAAATGCACTTTTTAAAGTGACTAAAAGCAAAGGTGTTACACTTACGCCAAAAAATAGAGCCAAACTTAAAAAACTTATCAAAGATAAAAATATTTATTTGGGTGATATTGATGTAAGTAAAATCACAAATTTTAAAGATTTATTTAAAAATAGCAGACGCAGGAATTTTGGCGGGATGGAAACTTGGGATGTGAGTAAAGTAACCACGATGGAATCTTGCTTTGAAGAAGCAGAGTTTTTTAACCATAATATAGAAGCTTGGGATGTCAGCAAAGTGAAAAATATGGAGCGAATGTTTTATGAAGCAGTAGGTTTTAACCAACCCCTTGATGCTTGGAATATTGCAAATGTAGAGAGTTTTATGGAAATGTTTGCACATGCAGAAAACTTTGATCAAAAATTTAGAATCTTGGGGCGAAAAGATTGATTTAGACAATGGCATTGATTTTGAAAATATGTTTTGGTTTTCAAAAATCCATGAAGACAAAGCTTATCCGAGCTGGTCTTGTGTCTGCGAAAATGGCAAATACATACCAAAACATAAAGCTTTTTTAGAAGAGCTTATAATAGCGGGATTAACCTTGCTGAGATTGATACAAGTTTAATCACAAATATGAGTTATTTATTCAAATTTGCTTCTTGGGATAACGAATGTTTTAGCGGTATAGAATCTTAGGATGTGAGCAAAGTAAAAAATATGGCGCGAATGTTTTATCGTTGTGAAAACTTTAATGGCGATATAAGCAACCGGGATGTAAGCAATGTAGAAAGTATGACAGATATGTTTGCATATTGTGAAAACTTCCGCCAAGATTTAAGTAAATGGAATGTAAGCGCTAAAGCTTTGCTTGATTGTGAAAAGATTTTTTATCAATGTCCTACAAATATGCTTGAAGTATGGAATAAAAACTACATAGAATCCACTATGCAAAAAAATCCAAATGCCACGAACAAAAACGCCAAATATTTCCCAAAGACCAAAAGCGCACTAAGAGTATTATACAAACTCGAAAATATAAAGCTTAGTGAGATTGATACAAGTCTTATCACTGATATGAGTTTTTTATTTATGGATGGAGTAGAAAGAAAGGATTTTAGTGGAATTGAAACTCGGGATATCTTAAAGGTTGAGAATTTCAAAAATATGTTTTATGATTGTAAGAATTTCGAGCAAAATCTGGATTCTTGGAAGCTTAGCGAAGCTGGACTTAAAAACGCCATGGAAAACAAACACAATATCTTTCATAGCACAAAACTGGAAAATAATCCCCCAAAATGGCTTATAGAAGAGTAAAAAATACCAACAAGCATAAAAGGAATTTGCGATCTCTTACAAGAAATGTGATAATGGGTGCGGAAAACAAAAGATATTTTTCACAAAATACTACAATATTGCCCTACAAGCACTAAAAGCCTTCTGTGAAAAGAAAAAGCCAAGCGATAAAGATCTAGCTAGAATCTATGCCCTAGCTATGGGTGAGAAAGATTTTTATAAAAACAAAACCATAAGCAATTGCCCGCTAGAGCTTTTGGAATTTATAAAAGAAAATGCCACAGATTTTAAAATCGCACTAAAAATTGGACAAAAAGACAAAGAGCTAAAGATTAGCTATTTAGAAGGTGCTACGATAGTAGGACGAGCGGATATTGTGAAATTTTTGTTTGAATCAGAGGAGAGTTTTGAGAATTACTGGAGTTTAGAGAAATTAGATAGAGAAGTATCTGATGATTTAAAATTGAGCGAAGAAACACTAGCAGAAATAATGCGTCTATATAAAGCACATGGGCTAAAAGATGGCGATTTTGATATGGATTATAGCAGTTTGTATGTCGCAGCACTAAAATTTGGAGTCTTTAGCAAAGAAGCAATCGAAAAGAAAGTGGGGAAATTGCTTGTCACATGTGCATCTCAATGTGGTAGAGTTTATGATATAAAGATGTGGTTTAGCTATCTTTCTTCTACGCCACTAAGTCAAAAAGAGAAAAAAAGTTATCACGGACTATATCAAAGGAAATAAAAACAGATGGGTTATAGAAGATTATCTTGAAGACTACAAGGCAATTTTAGAAAATATCGGAGAAAAAGGAATACTTTGATATTGCATAACGCAAATTAAAATAGCTTAGTTGATAATATTAGTCAAAATATACAAAATGCCTTAAATTTAGAACTTAGCAAAGAGAAATTTACTCTTTGCTTTTTAAGTGTGTTTATTGCTTTTATTTAAGAACAAAACTACAAGAATTTTAATTAACATTTCATTTTTTTGATAAAATATTTTAATTTTTTATAAACAAGGATAGAAAATGGTAAGGGATACTAAGAGAGATGAAGCGTATTTTACGAAACATATAATAGAGTGGGAAGAAGAAATTAAAGAAGATGAAAAAAGACT
>NZ_NFNY01000019.1 GCF_002179165.1 Campylobacter jejuni | reverse complement strand
AAGCTAATAGAGGTTTAGCTCATTTAAGTGATGGATCTTTATTTATGAGTGAATGGGAATTAGCTGCAGGAATATTAGGAAAACCTGAATATTTTGTGCGTTCTAAAAATCATGGCTTTAATGCTAGAATGATACAATGTTTTATTTTATATATTCAACTCACAGGTGGAGGATATGAAGAATTAGGTATAAAAAGGGGAATTTATAATTATGCCGATAATCTTTTAGAAATAGGTATAGGTATGGCAGGGATACATAAAAATCCTTTAAGGGCTAAATTAGTAAAAGATTTAGCTAAAACTATACAGCCTGATGAATTTGGCATGCTTCCTTTTATAGATGAGATTATGGGAGTAGATTGGGTGATTGATTTAAATCGATATCGATTTGCTCTTGATGAAGAAGGCAGGATCATTTGGGCTTTATATGATGATATTGAAAAAGGCAAATTAAAAGATCCGAGAGATATAGATTCTACTCCAGAAAGTAGAAATGAATTTGATCATTATATGGATGGATATGCAAATGGAATGGAAACTAGATTTGATGCTGATATTCCAAATGATTGGGGTGATCGACAAGCCACTTTATTCAAAGATACCCTAGTATTAAGTGCTAAACTCGCAGCCTTAACTCCTCCTCAAGGCTATCCTAATGCCCCAAGATACTATAGTCCTGAAAGACTAGAAATTATTTATAAAAGACATAAACTTGACAAACTCCTTGATCCTAGAATCCCTGCTATATATAGATATAATTTTCCAGAGGATTTAAGACATAAAATCTTAAATTTTGGCTATGAAAAGGGCATTAGGGAGTGAAATGAAAGATTTCTATATGAATTTAGCTCTAAATGAAGCTTGGAAATATCAATTTCTAACCTATCCAAATCCTGCAGTAGGTTGTGTTATACTTGATAAAAATGGGAAAATTTTAGCCATAAAAGCCCATGAAAAAGCGGGATGCTCTCATGCAGAATTAAACGCTGTAAGCCATGCTTTTAAAAGCTTAAAACCTGAAATTTGCTTACCTAAAGAAGCCAATGAGGCACATGATTTCATTTGTAAAAATCATCAAGGTTTATTTAAAGATAGCATTGCTTTTGTTACGCTTGAACCTTGTTTTCATCAAGGCAAAACTCCTCCTTGTGCCAAACTTTTTAGTGAACTTGGTTTTAAGAAAGTTTTCATCAGCATTAAAGATGAAAATAAAATTGCAAGCGGAGGCGCTGAGTTTTTAAAAAGACAAGGTGTAGAAATTGAATTTGGCGTACTTGAAAATGAAGGAAAAAAACTTTTAAAACCTTTTTTAAAATGGCAAAAAGGACAATTTAAACTTTTTAAACTCGCTTTGAGTATGAATGGATCACCTTTTGGTGAAATTGTAAGCAATGAGTTAAGTCGCACTTATGCCCATAAAATCAGATCGGTTATTGATTTACTCGTTCTTGGTGGAGAAACAATAAGAAAAGATCGCCCTATACTTGATGCCAGACTTTGCAAAGGTAAAGCACCAAATGTTTGTATTTTAAGTCATCAAAAATTAGAAAATTTTGATAAAAATATCCCTTTATTTAAAGTTCCAAATCGCCAAATTTATACTCAAATTCCCAATGAAACTAAATTTTTAATGTATGAGGGTGGAGAAAATTTTCTAAAAAACTTCAAAGATGAAATGGATATGTTTTTGATTTTTCAAAGTTCAAGTTTAAATGATAAAAAAAATGTTACAATACCTTTAGATTTTAAACCACTTTATAGAAATTTCTTAGGGAGTGATACTTATGGCATTTACGAGCTTTAGTGGATTTTTTTATGCGAGAAACGATTTAAGATTATTTAAAATAGAAAAGAAAAATGAAATCAAATCTTTTTTTTATAAAGATTACACGCTAGCAAGCTTCAAAGATGAATTAAATTTAAACAATGAAGTCTTTTTTTATCAAAGCTTGAAAGAAAATTTATTTAAAGAAAATGACGAAATTTTGGTTTCAAATTTAGGCAAAAAAATCATACTTTTTAGGAATTTCACTCAAAATAGTGACAATTTTAGTGAAGCAAAATTGAAACAAATTTTGCTTTTATTTTTCTTATTTCTAGCAAGTGTATTTTTTGCAAGTTTAGCTGCTATTAATGAATTCGGTGCCATTGATCTTGTTTTTTTAATGATTTGTTTATTGCTCTTTGTTATGGGTGTTATTAATCTTGGTTTGCTTTTTAAACAAATTCGTATTTTAAAAAGTTTTACCAAAGAAGAAATGAAAGAATTTTTAACTCAAAGAATGAGAAAATACACTAAAAAATGAGAAAAATATTTTTTTAATCTTAAGCGAGAAAGAAAATCTACTTTGCTTCGTGCTTTGCACTCATTTCAAACTCAAACTATAAAACAAAGCGTTTTCTTTCTCTTTTAAACTTTGATCTTTTAACACACTGTTTTTAAATTTGTAGCAAGTCCGCCCAAAGAAGTTTCTTTATATTTGTAATTCATATCCTTACCTGTTTCATACATCGTTTCTATTACCTCATCAAGACTTACTCTAGGAGTTGATTTGCGTGTCATTGCCATTCTAGCTGCACTGATGGCCTTTATTGCACCAAAAGCATTTCTTTCTATACAAGGAATTTGAACAAGCCCACCTACTGGATCGCAAGTAAGTCCTAAATGATGCTCCATTGCCATTTCAGCAGCATTACAAGCTTTAAAAGCATTAGCACCTAAAACCGTTGCCATTGCTGCTGCTGCCATAGAACTAGCACTGCCTATTTCTGCTTGACATCCTGCTTCTGCTCCACTGATACTTGCATTTTTCTTATAAAAAGAACCTATCAACATAGCTACCAATAAAAATTCAATTGCTTTTTCATCATTAAAACCTATAGTGTGGTTTTTAAGATAAAGCATTACAGCAGGAATTACCGCACAAGCTCCATTTGTAGGTGCGGTAACAACCTTTGCTCCACTTGCATTTTCTTCAGCAATTGCAATAGCGTATAACGAAATAAAATCAATAATCCCCATAGGATCAGCCGTCATTGCAACACGCTCTTTTAAACCCTTAGCACGGCGTTTTAAATGCAGCTTTCCTGGTAAATAATCATCATTTGGATGTGTGCCATTATAATACACTTCTTGCATCACTTCCCAAATTTCTAAACAATACGCCCTTATTTCTTCTTTTGTATGAAATTGTAATTCATATCTATAAGAAAGCTCGGCCAAATCCCAATCTCTTTTTTCGCAAAGTTCTAAAGCTTCTTTGGAATTATTTAGCTCTATATCTAAATTTTTCTTTTTATCAGCAGTCTCTTTACCTCTTTTTGCAAGTTCTGCTGCATTTAAAACAAAACCTCCACCTACAGAATAATAAGTTTCTTCATCGACAATTTCATCTTTTATATTAAAAGCTTTAATCTGCATACCATTTTCATGTAAAGGTAAAAAATCTTTAGAAAAAATTAAATCTTTTTCATAATTAAATTTAAGCTCTTTTTGTCCACATAGATTAATTTTGTTTCCATCGATAGCATTTTTATTTGCTTCCTCTTGTATAGCTGCACTTAAATTTTTAGCCTCTAAACCATTTAAGCCCCAAATTACCGCTTTATCGCTTAAGTGTCCTTTGCCTGTTAAAGACAAAGATCCATAAAGCGTTACTTGAATTCTTTCAATTTTCTCTAATTTTTTAGCAATCTTTTTGCAAAATAAATTTCCTGCAAGCATAGGTCCTAAAGTATGTGAAGATGAAGGACCCACTCCTATTTTAAAAATGCTTAAATTACTCATTTTTGCTACTTTATAAAATGTTCTAAGATAAGATTATGCACAGCAACTGAAATGGCGATAAGTCCCATAATCACAATAAAAATATCTAAAGCCTTATTGCGAAATTTAGCCAAATTCTCAAAACGATAAATACAATAAATCGGCATTAAGAAAAGTAAAATAGCCAAAACCGGCCCACCGATAGCTTCGATAATACCTAACGCACTTGGATTTTTATACGCAGCAAACCAAGCAATAAGAAAAGTAATAATAGCTGTAATTGTTTGTGCTAATTTGCCTTGAATTTTCCCATTGCTCGCTTTATATAAAATACCATTTAAACCCTCTTGAGAACCAAGATAGTGTCCTAAAAAGCTTTTACTAATCGCTACAAGTGCAACAATAGGTCCAACATAAGCAAGTATTGAAACTTCTGGGAATTTATTAGCGATAAAAGTAAGGATATTGATGTTTTGCTCTTTTGCTGCCGCAAAATCTGCAGGAGTAAAGGTTAAAGCACAAGAAAAAACAAAAAACATTACAACAAATACCATTAAAACAACCGCCAAAGAAATGATTTTTCTGGCACGAGACTCCGCGTAATCGCCATATTCTTTTTTACAATAACAAGCAAGTGATGAAATAATAGGAGAATGATTAAAACTAAATACCATTACAGGAATCACTAGCCATAAAGTCACCCAAAAACCACTTGTTTCAAGCACTGAAAAGTCAATATTTGTAAAAAGTGCTGCATTCCATTGTGGGATTAAAAGCAAGGAAAAAATAAATAAAAAAATGATAAATGGAAAAACAAGAAAACTCATTGCTTTGGTTACGACATTTTCACCCAATACCGAAATAAGAACTAAAATACCGACAATTAAAAAGCTTACCCACCAACGCGCAGCATGAGTTAGGTCGGCATTAAAATGAAATTGATTGATTAAAAATTCAAGCAAGGTTGTAGTAAGATTTACACTATAAACAAGCAAGATCGGCAAAATGGCAAAAAAATACAAAAGTGTGATTAAAAATCCTCCGCCTTTACCAAAATAACTTTCTGCAACGAAAGTAATATCATCTTTAGGATTAGAACTTGAAAGCACAAAGCGACAGAGATTTCTATGAGCTAAATAAGTCATAGGAAAAGCTAAAATAAGTATGACAAGCAAAGGAATTAACCCGCCAAGTCCTGCACTAATAGGAAGAAAAAGCACACCCGCTCCAATAGCGGTGCCAAAAAGAGATAAAACCCACCTTGTATCGTGACTTGTCCATTTAGGAGTATTCATATGTTTTCCTTAAAAATAAAATACTGATAATTAATAATTTATTTTACCTTAATTATTGAGAGAAAATAGAAATTTTTAGTATTTTTTTAAAATTTGTGTAACATTTCGTAAAATTTATTCACTATAGTAGTTATATTTTAATATTTGTTTTATAAAATTAAAAATAATTTGTGAAATTTTTCAAGCAAGAATAACAAATTTTGGAAGTTATAAACTTCCAAAATTGCAATTATTATTTTCAAAGAGTTTTTTATGTTTTTAGTCTTAATGATGCATTTGGTGACCTAAAATATTACCTTGCATATCAGTATATACTTTTGCATGGTTATTTAATTTAAATTTATAACCAGTTACTTCTTTATCTACTTCAATAATTTGTGCATTCATTGAAGTGCTTACTTTAGACATAATATTTGGTAAAATACTATTTGGCAAAGCTTTATATTTTCCATCAATTTCTTTCCACTCTCCATTGATAATAAAATCAATTTCAGTCCCGTCATTTAAGGTTACATCATAAGAATCATAATCTTTTTTTACCAAAGCAATTTGTGCGGTTTTGAAATTTTTAGAAATAAAGTCTTGTGCATTTTTTGGAAGTTCGCTTGCAGGAACAACTATATCTCTTGCCAAAAGTATTGTGGCGCCCATTAAAGCTACAAAAGCTAATTTTAATTTCATTGTTTCTCCTTTTGTGTTTGGTTGAAAGAAGTTTAACTCATTTTTGTGAAGCGAATGTGAAACTAAAATTTAATTTTCAAACTTTCGCCTTCAACACTAATACCTTTGCTTTTAGAAAAACTAAATTCTACTCCATCTTCAAATTTTAAAGTATCTTTATCTTTTAAATTCAAATCATAGGTTAAAATATGCAAGATAATATCATACAAAGTAAAGAAAAGTTCTTTTTCTGGCATTTGACTCTTGCATACTTCAAGTTCTAATTTATCAAAATATTTCATTCCATAAGTATAAGCATTCACGCCTTCATCGCTTGGGTAAACGCTCACATAAATCCAATTATAAACAGGCAAACGATTTTCTTTTAACATTTTTGCATTTTCAATATAAAATTTAGGCTCTAAAACCACACCGCCTGTATAAAATCCCAAAGCATTTTCAGCTTTTAAACAAATAGATGAAATTTGAGTAAAAAGTTTAGCTTGTTCTAGCTTAGGCTCACTTTGACTTAAAACTGCTACAATAAGATGCGCTTTATGTTTTTTGGTCTCATCTAAGGCGTTTTTCCACATAAAATTGAATTTAGCATAATATTCTGCTTCATTATTAGGTATGGGATTTTTTATCAAACTCAAAGTAATTAACATATTTTTATGATGAAAAATAACCCCATCTTGAGTGAAATTTTCATCAGGAATTATCATATCAAGCTCACTTTCTAGCAAAGACTTTAAAACTGGAAAATCCAATTCATTATTTTCCAAAAGAACGAAAGAAATAAAGTTATTGTTTTCTTGCATATTTATATTCCTTTAATATTAAAAATTATTTTTAAATTATAACTTAATTTTTAAAATTTTAAAATTTACAGATCTTTGAAAGGATTAAAATAAAAAAATTATGATAATTAAT
>NZ_NFNY01000050.1 GCF_002179165.1 Campylobacter jejuni | reverse complement strand
TTGCCATCATTAGTGATTGAACCCACAGTAGAACCTTCACCCACTGTGATATCTCCTTTAATAGAAGAATTGCCACTGTTTACAATATTGTCTAGTTTGCCACCATCACTTACAGAAATAGAGCCTGAAATATTTCCATTGTCTGTGTTGATGATACCACCTTTTATAGAACCACCACTAACTTCAATATCTCCGTTGATTTGTGCTTGTCCTTGATTATATATTCCCACTCCACCAGAAATACTTGCACCATTTCCTACTTTAATGCCATAATTTATAATGCCGTTATTAAATATTCCCACTTCTCCGCCTATTAATTTAGATTGGGTCATATTTATATTTTCTATAGTGCCTTCATTATATATTCCGTCTATAAAACCTGATAAAGTAGAATGATCGATATTAAGATTTTCAATAGTTGCATTTTTAAATATTGCTAAAGCTGCGGATCCATCACTTGAAATAATAGCATTGTTTTTTATATCTATTTTTTCAATCCTATCTCCTTTTGTAACGCTAGATTGTATCTGAATAGCACTTCTTTTGCTTTCTATTTTACCACCATCAATAATTATATGATCATAATCAGCATTAATTGCTATAATGCCATGATTTTGACCTGTTATAGTGCCTTTATTTACTAAAGTCTTAATCTTACTTTCATTTTGTATCCAAAGACCAGAATTTCCTGCATTAATCGTTCCGTTATTAGTAAAATTTTCAATAGTACCACCGCCATACAAGAAAATACCTTGATTCTTCTTAGCCTTTATTATTCCATCGTTAATAAAATCTTTTGTGGTGATGTTAGAACCTCCGAAATACACTCCCGTGTTTTCAGCATCAATGGTTCCAGTATTCTTAAAAGTTTGTATTTTTTGATTATTTTGAATAATGGAAACACCTTGATTTCCTTTTATTGTTCCGCTATTAGTGAAATTTTCAATAGTGGTATTACTATACAAGCTAATACCCCGAGCACCACCCTTTATCGTTCCCTTATTAATAAAGTCTTTTATATTTACAGGAACATTAGTGTTGCTATAGAAATTTACTCCATCACCATTTTTATCTTTACTCTCAATGGTTCCAGTATTCTTAAAAGTTTGTATTGCTCCACCATTAAATTTAAAACCATTGAGTCCTTCTATTGTTCCGTTATTAGTAAAATTTTCAATGGTACTGTTTTTAGAAGATAAGAAACCTGCATTCTTACCTTTTATTGTTCCATCATTAATAAAGTCTTTTATGATATTATTGCCACCATCTAATTGTATTGCATAATTGGTAGCATCAATGGTTCCAGAATTCTTAAAAGTTTGTATTTCTCCACTACCACGAAGAAAAATACCTTTACCTCCTTTTATTGCTCCGCTATTATCTAAGGTTTGTATTTTTGCACCACTCCAAAAATAAATACCATTTCGTGCTTGTAAAAGTCCACTATTATGTAGAGTTTGTATAGTGGTATTTTTAAAATTAATAGCCCCAAGCCCTGTAGTGATAATCGAGCCACTATTATTTAAGGTTTTTATAGTAGAATCCATAGCATCTATACCATTGGCACCATTACCAAGGTTTTGGATGGTTCCTTTATTTGTAATGCTTGAGGTTCCATTGCTAATTATAACACCATGTTTATTTTTTTCACTTGTAATA
>NZ_NFNY01000004.1 GCF_002179165.1 Campylobacter jejuni | reverse complement strand
TAATCCTATGCTTAAATGGTTTTTTGACCGAGAAATCAAACATAGCATTAAAGATAAATATTATAAAGAATGGCAAGAATTTATCCATAAAGAAGGTATAAATGTAGTTTGCATCATAGAAGATCCAAAAGGTAAGGATATTCTTGAGTTAGATCCATGGGATAGAAAGACAATATTAGATCCATTATTTCACCTTGCTTGGTGTTATGATTATGAATTTCGTGAATTTATTTTACAATTTGTAAAAGATCAAACATGGTTGAATTTTTTACTTGGATGTAATGCAATTGGTTGGAGTGAAGATGAGCTAGATTTAGAGCATACAAAAAAAATTATTAAACTTTTAGTGGATAAGGGAGCTAATATCAATGCTTATTTTTATGATAGCGATGGACAATACAAACCTATAATCTTTCATACTATCCCTTTAGGCCTTGCCAGTAAAACAGAAAGAGCTAATAAATTAGAACTTTTACATTTTTTATTGGAACTAGGAGCAGATCCTAATCTTAAAAATTCAGAGGGTGAAAATTTACTGCACAGTTTTCTTCTTTCAGAAGAGCAAAAATTTGCTAATGCTTTAATCGATAGTGGTAAAATAAAAGATATCAATGAAATCATAGAATATAATAAAGG
>NZ_NFNY01000078.1 GCF_002179165.1 Campylobacter jejuni | reverse complement strand
TTCGCCTTTAGCGGTGATTTTGATTATGGTAAAAAAAATTTTTTTCTAAGGTAAAAAATGACTGAAAAATTTTCTAAAATTGGTTTTATTTTAGCTGTTGCAGGTTCTGCTGTAGGTTTGGGTAATGCGTGGAAATTTCCTACTATGGTGGGAAACAATGGTGGTTCTGCTTTTGTGATTGTGTATTTGCTTTTAACTTTAGGTGTGGCTTTTGTGATTTTTTTAGCCGAACTTAGTATAGGAAAATTAAGCGAAAAAGATCCAGTAAGTGCTTATCATTTTTTAGCACCTAAACATAAAAAAGCTTGGAGTTTAGCCGGATTTTTTATGCTTGGTGCTATTATTGTGGTTTCATTTTATAGTGTTGTTATTGGTTGGATTGTAAAATATATTTATTTTGGATTTTTTACCTTGCCACAAAATACCAAAGATGCGGCAAATGTCTTTAATGACTTGCTCACAAACGATGTTCTATCTCAGTTTGTTTGCTTTAGTATTGTTTTTATCGTGGTGTTTTATGTGGTTTCAAAGGGTGTAAAAAGTGGTATTGAAAGGCTAAATGTTTGGATGATGCCCGCTTTATTTATCCTACTTGTTTTAATGCTTGGTTATTCTTTTCATATGGATGGATTTTCAAAGGCAAGTGAATTTTTATTTGTGCCTGATTTTTCAAAATTAAGTGTAGATTCTGTGCTCGATGCCTTAGGACTTGCTTTTTTTAGTATGTCTTTGGGGGTTTGTGCGATTTTAACCTATGCTGCAAGTTTGCCAGATCGCACAAATTTCATTACGGGTGCTTTGAATATTATCATCATAAATACTATTATCGGACTTATGATGGGACTTATCGTTTTTACTTTTATTTTTGAATTTAACGCAGATCCTACACAAGAAGGACCAGGACTTATTTTCATTTCACTTGCTACGCTTTTTGCAAAACTTGATATTTTAGGAAATGTTTTAGCCGTTGCCTTTTTTATCGCACTTTTCTTTGCAGGGGTAACTTCGGCAGTTTCGATGATAGAACCTTTTACTTTTTATCTCATTAATCGCTATCAAATTTCAAGAAAAAAAGCTTTAATATATATCGGTATAATCGTTTATTTTTTAGGAAGTTTAAGCATACTTTCTTATTACCATGAAAGTGCATCAAGTTTGAATTTTTTTGGTAAAAGCTTTTTTGAGCTATCAGACTTTTTCATACAAAATTTATTAATGCCAATTTCTGCTTTAATTACTGCTTTTTTTGTAGGTTTTGTACTTAAAAAACAAGCATTGCAAACTTTATTTTATCCTTATATGCGTGGAATTTATTTTGAAATT
>NZ_NFNY01000013.1 GCF_002179165.1 Campylobacter jejuni | reverse complement strand
GCTAAAATAACTAATAGTGTATTAAGTGATAATTCTAAAGGTGTTAAAGTTCTTAGTCTTGATGAGATGAAAGAGGTTAAAGGTGGGTATGTGATACAGGCAAAGCACAATGGTATTGACGAATATTATGTGATAGCAAGATATACCGAAGCAGAAGTAAATTATATTTTAAATTATGCTTATAATATAAACGGCCCTAAAGGTTTATGTGCATTAGGACAATCAGATTATGTAAATCCAAATGTAAATAGATTGCAAGCTTTTTTAAATGTTACAAATTATTCCGTTGATTTTTTCCTATGTATTTAGTAAAGAGAAATATAGGATATGGTAGATATGGAAAATATGTTTATTTTACCTATGGTGTGGGTGTAGCGGATAGTAGAGGGCAAATCTATAAATTTAACTCTAGTCCAATATTAAATAATAATATGATTATTAAAGAAATGGCAAACAAGTATAAAGAATAAATGGAATATGCACTTGGTGGATGGAATGTAAGATGATGGTATTTCCTGTAAGCACTTTTAATAAATATTTTGGAAATAATCCACTACAAACACTAACTAAAATGAGAGATGAAGGTATTGAAAATGGCAATCCTGCACTTACGAAAAAACAAAGAGAAAACCTTGGAAATAGTTTCATACAATTATGCAAAGATTCTAAAAAATTTAGTGATAATATCGGAGTACTCGAAGGCTCAATAGAAGATAAACTTAGAAAAAATGAATTATCAGAATCAGAAATTAAAGATTTATTTAAATTGGATAGATAAAAATACTCACTCGTCTCTTTTGATGCAAGTTGGTGGAGTAAGCTATGATGAAGCTTATGTTAAGATTTTCCATACAAGTAAAAGTGTAGATGAATTTAAAGAGAGATATTTAGATCTGCAAGTAAAATATGAAGCAAAATTTGGAAAAATTGCTGAGCAAAGTAAAAAATATACTCAAAAAGAAATATAAGAAACACAAAAACAACAAGAAAATGAGAAAACTTTTAAACCCATACAAGGAAAAAGCCAAAACAAAGAAACTTATCAAAACAAAGACACAAATGAGCTTCTAAAAAAGCTTTTAGAGAATAATTTTAATCTTTCTAAAGAATTAGAAATTCTTTTTGGTGTTAAAATAGATGATAAAGATTTAAACAATAATGATTTTACTAAAATCTTTTCAAAACTCAATTTACATAATATCAAAAGCGTGGATTTGAAAGTTTAGGAAGGTATTTTTCGCTTTTTTACTATATTGACCATGAAAGATAAATTTTAGTGAATTATATAAAAAACAAAGCGTCTAAATCAAACGCTTTGTTTTGGTAAATTTAGCAAGAATAGCAAGTTTTAAATTCGTATGCAGTAGGTCTTGCTTCTACAGGCCAAACTTGGGTTTCAAATTTCATATGTTGATATGCATCAATAAAAATATCGCTCATGACAGGTTTTAAGTAAGCATTATAGCGGATTAAAGCTTCAAGACTTCCTCTTAAGGTGTGTGGTAATTGTTCTATGCCTTTTTCACGCACTTCATCCAAAGTCAATGCAAATAAATTTTCGTCCATAGGTCCTACAGGAATGGTTTTATTTTTGATACCATCAAGCCCTGCCATTAAAAGAGAAACAAAAGCTAGGTAAGGATTTGCAGTACTATCTGGGAAGCGAATTTCGACACGAGCGGAATTTTTACCTATACCATAAGGCACGCGACAACTTGCACTTCTATTTTGGCAAGAATAAGTTAAAATACAAGGTGCTTCAAATCCTGGAACAATTCTTTTGTATGAATTTGAACTAGGATTTGTAAAAGCAGCAACCGAACGAGCATTTTTTAAAACACCACCTATATAATGTATAGCGTTTTGACTAAGTCCTCCATAACCATCTTTATCGTAAAACAAATTTACTCCATCTTTCCATAGGCTCATATGTACATGCATACCACTTCCATTGTCTCCATAAAGAGGTTTTGGCATAAAGGTTGCCGTTTTACCATTAAGATGTGCTACCATTTTTACTACATATTTGTAAATTTGTACATTATCAGCAGCTTCTATAAGTGTGCCAAAATTTACTCCAATTTCTGCTTGACCTTGAGCGACTTCATGATGATGAACAAAAGTTTTAAGTCCTACTTTTTCAAGGGTTTGAACCATTTCAGCACGAATATCTGCTAAAGAATCAACTGGTTGAACTGGAAAGTATCCGCCTTTATTTCTTGGGCGATGACCTGTATTATAGCTATCTGTAAATTCTCTATTATCATTCCACTCGCCTTCTTCGGTATCAACCTCATATTTTGCACAATGTGAAGAATCTACAATTTTAACACTATCGAAAATAAAAAATTCATTTTCTGGACCAAAATAAGCTGTGTCAGCAATGCCACTATTTTTAAGATGCTCCATTGCTTTTTGAGCTATACTTCTTGGACATTTCTCATACATTTGCCCTTTATAAATATCATAAACATTGCAAAAAACTATAATAGTAGGATCGGCAGTGAAAGGATCTAGAAAAGCGCTTTTTATATCAGGTTTTAAAATCATATCTGATTTTTCTATAGGTTGCCAACCATGAAACGAACTTCCATCAAATGGAATTCCTGCTTCAAAAGTTTCCTCGTTGATCGCATGAAGATTATAAGTCATATGGTGCCAAGTCCCTATCATATCAGTGAAGCGAAAATCTACAAAAAGAACTTCGTTTTCTTTACAAAAATCAAAAAAATCATTGACGCTGCTTACAAATTTTCCCATTTTTTACTCCTTGATTATATAAAATTAAAAAATTATATCATAAAATTTTTAATTAAGATTTAATTAATAT
>NZ_NFNY01000148.1 GCF_002179165.1 Campylobacter jejuni | reverse complement strand
AAATAAAAAAATATTTTTAAAAATTAAATTTAATAAGATAGAATTTCGCTATGGTTAAAAATTTAAAAACAAAAATTGGAGCTTTTTTCATCACTTTAAGTCTTTTTGTGTTTTTAATCCCTGTTTTTATGGATTATTCTTTATTTTTCTTATCATTTTTCATCGTTTTTTATATATTTTTAATTAAACTTAAAAATAGACAAGTTTTATTTTTAAGTATTAGTTATATTTTAGCGATTTTAATGCTTATTTTCTTACATAGAGACCATTTAGCAGTGATTTATATAATAATGCTTTCTTGGATAATCCATCTTCCTTGTTTTGTTATTGGGAATTTTTTATATCATCAAAAAAGTCAAATTTATGGAGTTCTTGGTATTATTTTATTTCTCGTTACTTTGCTTTTTGTTAGAAATTTGTGATTTTAGCCTTATTTTTAATTTTATAAGGTAAAATTTCTTATTGATTTAGGAGAAAAAATGACACTTAAAAACCCACTAGATATGCACTTGCATTTAAGAGATGAGAGTATGCTAAATTTGGTTGCACCTTTTAGCGCAAAGGACTTTCGTGCAGCGGTGATAATGCCAAATTTAGTTCCGCCAATTTGCGATTTAGAAAATTTAAAAGCTTATAAAATGCGTATTCAAAAAGCTTGTGGTGATGAAAATTTCACCCCTTTAATGACGCTTTTTTTTAAAAATTATGATGAAAAATTTCTTGAAAATGCTAAAGATGAAATTTTTGGTATAAAGCTTTATCCAGCAGGGATTACGACTAATTCAAATGGTGGAGTTTCAAGCTTTGATATAACAAATTTAAAACCCACTTTAGAAGCGATGAGCGCCTTACAAATTCCGCTTTTGGTGCATGGTGAAACTAATGATTTTGTGATGGATAGAGAAAGTAATTTTGCCAAAATTTACAAAAGCTTGGCCACACACTTTCCACGCTTAAAAATCGTAATGGAGCACATCACAACCAAAACTTTATGTGAGCTTTTAAAAGATTATGAAAATTTATACGCGACCATCACACTGCATCATTTAATCATCACTTTAGATGATGTAATCGGTGGCAAGATGAATCCTCATCTTTTTTGTAAGCCTATTGCAAAGCATTATGAGGATAAAGATGCACTTTGTGAGTTAGCCTTTAGCGGATATGAAAAAGTAATGTTTGGAAGCGATAGTGCGCCTCACCCAAAACATGAAAAAGAGTGTTGTGGTTGTGCAGCGGGTGTGTTTAGTGCGAGTGTAGCACTTAGCGTGTTGAGTAAACTTTTTAGCAAAAACTCAAATGAAGCCAATTTACAAAAATTCATCTGTGATAATGCTTGTAAAGTGCATAATTTATCCTTTGAAAAAGAAAAAATCATCACTTTAGAAAAGGAAATTTGGCAAGTGCCAGATGTATATGAAAACGAAAATGAAAAAGTTGTGCCTTTTATGGCGGGAGAAAATTTAAATTTCAAAGTAAAATAAAACTAGTCTAAAAACTAGTTTTATTTAGATAATTAATTTAGCACTGCTAAAATTTTATTAAGATTATCTTTTTTAATACCTTTCCAAACCAAAAACCAATCTATAATGCACCATACCCATAAAGCAAATATAAACAATCCTCCTATGTCAATAAAACTTGTAATAATACCTAAAACTAAAAGTCCAAGTTTTCCAAAACTAAACCAATATCACCCTTATAAAAACGATCCACTCCAAAACTACCAAACAACAAGCCTAAAATCAAACCGATAATATGGCTTTTCAAAGGTAAAACAGCAAGGGAATTGTTTTATCCCCGCTCGCGTTTTTTAATTTATCTTGCACAAGGGGTAGGCTTTCAGATGGAATTTTATCTGAAATTATCATTAAAATAGCATTTGAATCCATAAAATCTCCCATTAAAAAATATTTTAAGAATGAATAATGCTAAAATTTACCTTAAGATTTGTTTGCCAAACTATCTCTAATATCAATAATAAGATAGATCATAAAAAAGCTAAGAAAAAGAACTATGAAAGAGCCTATAAGCCAAAACAAACCAAAGAAAAATCCAACCATAAACATCATTGAAATAGAATAAATAAAAGCCATAATAAAACTAATGGCAACTATAATGTCAAGTATTAATCTGCCAAAATTAATAACTAAATTTTTAATCATTTTTGACCTTTCTTTAAAAAATATAAATATAGAACATAATTTTATAATTATTTTTCTTAACTTTATAAAAAATGAAAGAAAAATTTAATATGTATCGAATAAAAACACTAAAAATTCCTAAAATAATTGAGATTAAATTTACAAACAATTTTACAAAAACTAAAATTTTTGTTTTTTCTAGGGTTTATTCTTTAAAATAAAATGTCAATAAATTTGATAATTTCTTAAAACACCAAAAGTTTGATTTTTGATTTAATGATTTCTTTAATGTTTTCTTCTTTAACCAAATTTCTAAGCTCATCAATTTCTGCTTTAATCCCATTCATATTTAAATGCCACAAAGCATTTTCTATGGCTTCATCTCTTTTTCTTTCCACTATGCGTGTTTCATCAAAAACAAATTTATGAAATTTTATATCTTTTTCTAGTAAAAAACTTTCTAAATCTTGTTTATAAAAGCCTTTAAATTCGGTATTAAAATGTTTAAAAATAGGATCTAAAAAATCACTTTTTCTATAATCAGCCCAGCCAAGATAAATTTTAACTTTTGCCAAATCCTTAAAAAAATTATAATCTTTTTCATTTTGCAAAGCAGGGGACATGCTTAAAAAGGCTATATCAAATTGAGTATTTTGATTTTTATCTGCCCACTGCGTAAAGCTTAAATTTTCGTATTTTATATTGTTTAGGGCCAAATTTTCAGCATCTTCTTTTAAAATTTCTAGCATAGCACTTGCATTATCAAGTGCTGTAATTTCTCTAGCATTTCTAGCTAAATGCAAAGTCCAAACACCCGTGCCACAACCTATATCAATAATGCTTTTATCTTTAAAATCAATATTTAAATTTGAAAGTTCTTCAAAACTTTGCTTTTGCACATCATTTAATTCTTCACTATATCTTGCGTAATTTTTAGCTTTCTTATCCCAAAGATTCATCTATTTTCCTTG
>NZ_NFNY01000124.1 GCF_002179165.1 Campylobacter jejuni | reverse complement strand
AACAGTGGCAATTCTTCTATTAAAGGAGATATCACAGTGGGTGAAGGTTCTACTGTGGGTTCAATCACTAATGATGGCAATGCAAATTTAGGTGGCGGCATTAAAAACGATGGTAATCTAGGCTCAATCACTAACAGTGGAAGTATTAGTGGAGGTATCACTAATAATAATGGAGATTTAAACATTAAAAATGATGGCAATCTAGGTGGTGGTATTGTTGCAGGAGGTAATGGCAATACTTCTATTTCTAATGGAAATAAGGGAAATATTAATGGAGGTATTACTGTTAAAGATGGTGCACATACTGATATTGATAATAAAGGGGATATAGGCAAAAATAAGAACAATCATCATCTTACTGTAGAAGAAAGCGGCAGTGCCCATATTAAAGATTGGGTCATACACGCAAATAAAGACGGTAGGCCTAATAAAATCATCATAGGCGGTTCTGGTAAAGATAATGTAGTTTTTGATAACATTACCTTAGATGAAGGGGGGCTTGATTTAGGAAATATAGGGAGAATGGATAATTTAGTTCCAGACTTTGATCCAAATAAGGTCGGAAATATTACCGGAAAGACACATGGTATTTCTTACATTATTGATCCTATAACTGGAAATGTATTGACGCAAATTGATGTTACAAAAACCATAGGACAAGCTATGTCAAAAAGCTTAATCACCACCACAACCAGAAGAACAATGTTTATTGATATAACAATGGCTAATGCTATGCAAAGCTTTTCTTTAATGAATAATAATAAAGCTCAAAGAATAGCTTTAATGGATAAAAACCTTTATGCAGATGCTAATAACTTAATAAAAAGTGATATTACAAACAATAAAGCCTTTGCCAATGAGTTAAATCACAATACCCCTAAAGAAAACTCTTTATTCATACTCCCTTATCAATCTTCTCAATATGTAGACTTAGGAGTTCAAGGAATTTCTAAAGGACACGCTAGTGGTATGATAGCAGGTTATACCACCTTAAAAGACAGTGGTATTTATGGGGTTTATTTTGGAACGGAAAAGACCAATATGAGTACAGGGTATTTTGATGTGGATAATAAAACCTATTATGCAGGTTTAAAATACTTTAACAGTATTTATTCTTTATTTGAGGAAGATGATGTATTCATTAAAGTGCATTCTAAAGCAGCTTTCATTAAAAACGATCTTAAAAAATACATAGGGGATAAAAGTGCAAGTGCTAATCCTGATTCTTATGCTTATGGTTTAAGTGTAGCAACAGGACTTAATTATACTTATAATGATAATATCTTTACTCCTGAATTTAATTTAGGATATGAAGGAGGATACACTAAGGCTTATTCTATGATAGGAGAAGCAGCTTTAAAACATGAGAGGTATTATACTCATAAATTAAATCTTTTTAATGCTCAAGGAAGCTTTAGTTGGTTTAGAGATTGGCATCCTAATATAAAAACACTTTTACAAGCAGGATATAAATTTACTATTAATCCTACAATTAAGAGCACGGTTAATTTTGGAAGTGGAGCCATAACAGGATCATCTAAACTTAATCGTTGGAATGAGTTTATTGGTGCAAGCTTTATTGTTCCATTAAATGATGCCTTTTATTTTAGTCTAAACTATAATGGTATATTTGCTAAGAATGGAAAAACCCATACAGGATTTGCTGAGTTTAATTATGCTTGGTAGGTAAGACAAAGTAAAAGCTAAAGACTTAAATAACAAGCAAGATTAATTAGCTTAATGAATGAAGTAAGCTTTAGCTAGGAAAGTAAAATAGGGTAAAAACTAATGAAAGCTTAGCTAAGAAGACTAAGCACTAAGTTATACCTACAAACAAGTCTAATACATAATGAAAGAGTTTAAAAGCTTTTTCATTATCTGCTTTCATTATGAAGCAAGTTAGGTTAAGTGATTAAAGCTTAAACAAGAAAGTAAAACAAAGTAAAAGCTAAACTAAGCAAATTAAAATAAAAACTAAAAAGAATTCTCTTAAGTCTTAATAAGTTAAAAGCTTATTAAGACTTTATGTGAATAAAAGCATATTGATTAAAAGAATTTGATTTAGAAGGATATTTTTAAATATCCTAAATATTACCAAAGTAAGAACTCCTTTAACTTAGGATGCTTTTAAAGCATCCTTTTAAGTCAAATTAAGTCAAATTTGTGCTTAAGTTAAATTTACTTAAGACTTTTTTGAATTAAGCAGATAAATCAAAGGATAAACTCCACAATAACTTTTATAATAACTCAAAAACAAACCCAATAAACAAAATAAACCAAACAAAGAATAGTTTAATAACTCAATGAATAAAAAATGAGTTAAAAAAGAAAAACAAAA
>NZ_NFNY01000080.1 GCF_002179165.1 Campylobacter jejuni | reverse complement strand
ACAAGTTTAATTAAGTCCGCTTGTAGATTACCCCCACCGATTATAAAAAAATGTTTATTTCTCATTTGTTTCCTTAATTTAGGATTATCATGGTTTAATTATATCAAAAAAATGATGTGAAATTTGCAAGTTTTGTAGTAATGGTGGAAGCGAGGGGAATTGAACCCCTGTCCAAAAATAACCCCACAAAGACTTCTACATGCTTAGCAAAGGTGAAAATTTCATCTAGCCAAACTCACCTTCCAAAATTTCAAGCCAGACTAAGACTTTTGTTTCAATTAAAAGTTGTCAATTTTCAATCTACACTATCAAAAATGACCGAAATTTAAACCAGATAGTATCATCTAAATTTCAGGCTCAACTGAACTTACGCAGCTTTAGCGTAAGCAGGAGCGAATTTAACGTTGTTTGCGTTTAATTTTAATTTGGGCTTTTTACGCTTTGCCCAAAGCGACATGCCATCTAAGCAGACTTACTCCTGTCGAAGCCAAGTCGCTCCCATTATTTAGAAATAATATTTGGAACATTAACAATTAAAGGATTAAAAACAGCTAAAACGCAATCATCATTTTCATAAGAACGACAATATTTTTCAAATTGATCGCTCATTAAAAGCATCCAATCTGTAAATTCATCACTTGCAGGACCTTCAAAACGATTTGCTTGTGCCATCATTTCTTCGCAAAACACGCAAAAATCAGTCACTTCTTCAAGATTAAGCCGTCTTGCAGCCCATGCAGTGTTATGTGCTAAGGTTTCAAGCTCTTTAATGGCTTCTTTATAGCGCACACTATCACTTCCAAGCTTGATGATTAAAGGCTCAAATCTATCGCACATGGTTCTGAAAAATTGCAAAAATTTTTCTATATCGTCAATTTCATAGTCTAATTCTAATTTTGTTAAAATTCCCATTTTTAAACCATATTATTAAAGTTTAATCTAAATTCTAGCAAATTTTAGCTAAAATCTTATTTTAATTTTTAAAAAAAGTTAAGTTAAAAAATGGATAGAATAGTAGAAATAGAAAAATATTCCTTTGATGAAATCTATGAAACAAACTTAAGGCCATCAAATTTTGATGGCTATATAGGGCAAGAAAATATTAAAAAAAATTTAAATATTTTCATCAAAGCTGCAAAAAAAAGAAATGAATGTTTAGATCATATTCTTTTTAGCGGTCCAGCAGGGCTTGGAAAAACAACTTTAGCTAATATTATCTCTTATGAAATGGGTGCAAATATCAAAACAACTGCCGCTCCAATGATAGAAAAAAGTGGAGATCTAGCTGCAATTTTAACCAATCTAAGTGAAGGCGATGTGCTTTTTATTGATGAAATTCATCGTTTAAGTCCAGCAATTGAAGAAGTACTTTATCCTGCAATGGAAGATTACCGCCTTGATATTATCATCGGTAGTGGTCCAGCAGCACAAACTATTAAAATCGATTTACCTAAATTCACACTCATTGGCGCTACAACTCGTGCAGGTATGCTTAGCAATCCTTTGCGTGATCGCTTTGGTATGCAATTTAGGCTTGAATTTTATAAAGATGAAGAATTGGCTATCATACTTCAAAAAGCTGCTTTAAAGCTTAATAAAACCTGTGAAGAAAAAGCCGCACTTGAAATCGCTAGAAGAAGTCGTTCTACTCCTAGAATCGCCCTTAGGCTTTTAAAAAGAGTAAGAGATTTTGCTGATGTAAATGATGAAGAAATCATTAGTGAAAAAAGAGCTAAAGAAGCTTTAAATTCCTTAGGGGTTAATGAGCTTGGTTTTGATGCAATGGATTTAAGGTATTTAGAACTTTTAACTGATGCCAAACAAAAACCCATAGGGCTTTCAAGCATAGCAGCAGCTTTAAGCGAAGATGAAAACACGATTGAAGATGTGATTGAGCCATATTTACTTGCCAATGGCTACATAGAACGCACCGCAAAAGGTCGAATCGCGAGCAATAAAAGCTATAGTGTACTTAAGCTTAATTATGAAAAAACCTTGTTTGATGAAAATTAAAGGAAAAAAATGAAAACCGGAAAACTCTTTCTTATTTGCTTTATTTTAGTTGTTTTATCTCTCTTGCTTTATCTTTTTAAAAGTTTTTTGCTTGTCATTATTATTGCGAGTTTGATGGCGGTAGCAACTTCAAATATTAATGCTAAATTTTTAAATTTAACCAAAGGGCATAAATTTTTAGCTTCTATACTGACAACTACTTGCATGGTTTTGCTTTTCTTTGCACCTTTTGTATATGCAATGATAGAACTTGCAAAGGCTTTGAAAAATTTTGATATTAATTTAGCCACTCAAACTATAGACTATGTGAAAAATTATCAATTTGTCTTGCCAGAAAGCCTTGAATTTTTAGAACCAAAAATCAAAGAATTTTTAGCTTCTATTGATTTAAATAGTATTTCTAAACAAATTTTAAGTTATGCCTCGAGTTTTACAAAATCAGGAGCAAAATTCCTTGTGGATATGGTTTTAATTTGTGTATTTTATTTCTTTGCAAATTTATACGGAACAGAACTTATAATTTACATAAAATCGGTCATTCCTATTGATAAAAAAGAACTTGATGATGTTCTTAGTGAAGTGGGTAATGTAATGGCTGTGGTGCTTTATTCTATGGTTATTATAGCCATTTTCCAAGGTGCACTTTTTGGTGTTATTACTATGGTTTATGGTTACGATGGTATTTTAATGGGTGTGATTTTTGCGGTTAGTTCTCTCATACCTGCAGTTGGCGGAGCTTTGGTGTATGTTCCTGTCAGTCTTTATGAATTTGCTTCAAATAATCTAAATTCTGCACTTGTAATTTTCATCTATTCTGTGATTGTAATTTCTTTCATTGCTGATACCTTGGTAAAACCATTGATTATCAAATGGATCAATGAAAAACTCGTAAAAACACCGACTAAAATCAATGAACTTTTAATCTTTTTGGCAATGATAGCAGGTATTTCAAGCTTTGGTTTTTGGGGCATTATTTTAGGTCCTGCAATTTTAACTTTTTTTATCTCTACTATAAGACTTTATATTATATTAAAAGATAAAAATTTAATTTAATTCTAAATTTTATAGTGCCTTAAAAGGCATTATTTATTATACCTTATTTAATAAATAAATGCTTTAATTTTATATTTGATTGTCAAAATAAATTATTATTTTTCAATATCATTTCTATCTTTAATAAATACTTAGTATTAAATTTTAATAATTATT
>NZ_NFNY01000106.1 GCF_002179165.1 Campylobacter jejuni | reverse complement strand
TCTTCTTCCCACTCTATTATATGTTTCGTAAAATACGCTTCATCTCTCTTAGTATCTCTTAGCATTTTTTATCCTTTCTAATATTTTTATTCCCAAAAACAAAAAATATAGCTGGGTATGAAACTAGGTATAAAATTATATATTAATTGAGAGATTTAAGTCAATTTAAAAATTTATTATTTGCTTAAAATATCGATAAAATAGGTGTTTGGAAGATATTTTATAATTTAAGTTTTATAGTATATGGTGGATTTAGCAGGACTCGAACCTGCGACCAACCGGTTATGAGCCGGTTGCTCTAACCAACTGAGCTATAAATCCGCCTTTAAATTAAAGGTAAGATTATATCTTATTATTGCTTAAAAATATTTTATTTATTTTTATTATTTGCCCAAAAATATCTAAAAGTGATTAAATGCTGTAAAATTCCAAAAAAAATCATAAAAATCGTAAAAGAGCTTCCGCCATAACTAAAAAAAGGCAAAGGAATACCGACAACTGGAGCAAATCCTATAGTCATCGAAATATTGACCGCGGCATAAATAAAAATAAATAAAGCCACGCAGTTGATAGCAACCCTAGCAAAATAATCATCTTTGAGTTTATAGTTAAGACTTAAAAGATGAAAAATAAGCAAAATATAAAGCAAGATAAGCACCAAACCTCCTAAAAATCCAAATCTTTCAATAAGATAAGCAAAAATAAAATCACTTGTTGAGATAGGCAAAAAATTATAATGAGTTTGCGTAGCTTCATCTCGTGATTTTCCTACAAGACCTCCATTGCCTATAGCTATCATTGATTGTGCGACTTGATAGCTAGGTTTTTCTGCTATAAAATCATGAATTCTTTGTTTTTGATAAGGTTTTAGAAAATGGGTGTAAATAATGGGGGAGCTAATGCTAATAGCAATGATAATGCTAAGCCAAATTTTATAATGCACACCCATAATAAAAAGCACACCAAAGCCTACGATTAAAAGCACTGTAGCACTTCCTAAATCAGGTTCTTTTGCGATAAGTAAAAAAGGTAAAATAATAAAAAAACTAATTTTTAAAAATTGTTTTAATTTATAGCCATTTTTTGGTGGTGGATTTTGATAGATAAGATAAGCAAGCATTAAAATAAAGCTGGGTTTAAAAATTTCAGAAGGCTGTATGGTAAAATGAGTAAAAGGGATTTCAAGCCATCTTTTGGCGCCAAGTTTTTCAACCCCAAAAATATCAACACTTAAAAGTAAAAGAATGTTAATCCAATAGGCTATAGGTATGAGCCAAATAAATTTACGAATAGGGAAAAAGAAAAAAAATCCAAAGGCTAAAAATCCTACACAGGCATAGACAAATTGTTTTTCGGCTAAAATACTATGAGCTTCATAGATTAAAAAAAAAGAAATTAAAATGATGGGTATAAATAAGATAGGTTGCATATAATCAAAATGTGTTAAAATTCTTCTATCGGGTGCGAACAAAATTTGCCTTCAGTTTGTAGTCTTTAAATATAATTATAAACTAAAATTCTAAATTATAAAAAACTTACAAGGAAAAAATGCAAACTTTTTTAGTTGATGAAAATTTAAGACTCGATGCTTTTTTGGCTAAAAGCCTTAATCAAAGCCGTAATCAAATTGCTTTACTTATAGAAAAAAATTGCGTGAGAGTTAATGATAAAATTCAAAATAAAAATTCATTTAAATTAAAATATAATGATAAAATTTGCGTGGAATTTCCTGCTATAAAAGAAGTAAAAAATTGCTTTGATGTGGATTTTGATATAGAAATTTTATACGAAGATGAAGATTTGCTTGTTTTAAACAAACCTTCTCATTTGATTGTTCATGGGGCAAGTAGCGTTAAAAGTGCGACTTTGGTGGATTGGCTTATGCAAAAAAATTATACTTTATCAAATTTAGGCGGAGAAGTTCGTGCCGGGCTTGTGCATAGGCTTGATAAAGAAACAAGTGGTGCAATACTCATTGCTAAAAACAATTTCACTCATCAGGAGTTAAGCAAGCAGCTTAGTGATAAAAGCATGGGTAGAATTTATCTTGCGTTAATTGATTTGCCACTAAAAGAAGATAAAATTATTATTGAAAAAGCTTTGATTAGATCGTGTTCTAATGCAGTGAAAAAAGTTGTTACGCAAAGTGGCACTAAAGGATCTAAAGAAGCTAAAAGTGCTTTTGTTAATTTAATTCAAAGCGAAGAGTTTGCTTTAATAGCAGCCAAGCTTTTTACGGGTAGAACGCATCAAATTAGGGCTCATTTAGCGAGTTTAAATCGGCATATCTTAGGTGATGTTTTATATGGGTATAGGGGAAATTTTGAATGCAGAGTTATGCTTCATGCTTATTTTTTATATTTTATACATCCGATAAAAAAGGAGAAAATTTTTGTTAAAGCACCTTTAATGGATGATTTTAAACAAATTTTAGAAAATAAATTTAATTTAGGAGAGATGAATGAAAAGATTTCACTTGAGTCTTTGCTTGAGTGCTTTGACACTTTTGTTTAGTGCTTGTAGTGTTTCACAAGTTGCAAGTATAGGTTCTAGTAAGGAAGTTTTAATCAATGAAAGTTTGCCAAAAATTGAAACTTTGAAAAGTCTTAGCGATACTAGTAATATTGCTTTTGAATGGGAGCCTTTATATAATGATAATATACAAGGTTTTTATCTGTATCGTTCTAGCAATCCAAATACCGAGTTTAAACTTATAGCAACAATTAAAGATAAATTTCAGACCCATTATGTTGACACCAAGCTAGAGCCTAATACAAAATATTATTATATGATGAGAAGTTTTAATAACCAAGGTCATATTTCAGAAGAAGGTAAAATAATAGAAGCAAATACTGCTCCAAGATTAGAAGCCATTCCTTTTATTCAAGCTGTTACGAGCTTACCAAATCGTATCAAGCTTATTTGGCGACCGCATCCTGATCCTAGAGTAAGTTCTTATATTGTTGAAAGAGCAAAAAGTGATGAAAAAGAATTTAAGAAAATTGCTGAAGTAAAAAATCGTTTAAGTGCGGAGTATATTGATGAGGGTTTAAAACCTGAAGAGAATTTTAATTATAGAGTTATAGCTGTAAGTTTTGATGGTGTAAAGAGTGAGCCAAGTTCTGTTTTAAATTCTACTAGCAAAGCTTTGCCGCCGCAAGTTGAACATTTAAATGCAAGTTTTGATGGTGAAAATAAAATTGTTTTAAGTTGGGATGCGCCTAAATATAAAGATTTATCTTATTATAAAATTTATTCTACTACTTCAAGTTTTCTTCCTTTTACTCTTTTGGCTAAAACGGATAAAAATTATTATGAAGATTTGGTGCAAGGGGCTGACAAAAGTAAATATTATAAGGTTACAATAGTAGATAATGATGGGCTTGAAAGTCCTATGCCTAAAGAAGGTATTGAGGGAAAAACTTTAGGACTTCCATTAGCTCCTAGTATTATTCTAGCACAAAAAATTAGCGATGGGGTAGAATTAGAATGGAGCGACAATGATTCAAGAGCGGTTGAATATGAGGTAAAGCGTTATGGTGGAGATCAAAATGCTGTTTTTAAAGGTATTAAAGAAAAAAAATTAAAAGATATTAAAGCTTTGCCAGATGTGGAATATAGTTATGAGGTTATTTCTATTGATTCAGCAGGACTTAGATCAGAGCCTTCGAAGAAAGTTAAGGCGGCTCAGTAGTGCCAAATTTCAAAGCTAGAAAACTTAAAGAGCTTATTTTACCCTTTGAAAAAAATGGGGTAAAATTTGTTTGGAAAGCATATAATGATAATGTTATTTTAGTTTATACAAAAGTATCTGAAGAAAGTTTCTTTTTGCAAATTAAAAAAAATCCAGATAATTTTGTTATTAAAGCAGATAAGCATACCAAACCTTCTAAAATAGCCTATTTACAAAAAGCTTTAGGGGTTTTTAAAGAAAATTTTTGTGAAGATATTATCAGTGAAGCTTTTGCTTTAAAAAATAATGCCTTAGTTGAACAAACTCCATTAATTGCTAATAATTTTGGGGAGTTATTAGCAAGATTACACGGAAGAATTTATATAGAAATTGGTTTTGGTTCTGGTAGACATTTGCTTTATCAAGCAAAAAATAATCCTAGTGTATTGATAATAGGGGTAGAAATTTACAATCCTGCTATCACGCAAGTTGCAAAACTTGCTAAGGTGCAAAATATAAATAATATTTTACTTATCCAAAGTGATGCTAGGCTTTTACTCAGCGTTCTTAATTCAAATTCTGTGGAAAAGATTTTTTTACATTTTCCTGTTCCTTGGGATAAAAAACCACATCGTCGCGTTATATCCAAAGTATTTTGTGAAGAGTGTGCTAGAGTTTTAACACAGAATGGGCGTTTTGAGCTTAGAAGTGATAGTTATGAGTATTTTATTTTTACTTTAGAGCAGTTTTTAACTTTTTCTTCGCCTCAGTTTAGTATTAAGAAAAATGAAAATTTAGAAATTTCAAGCAAGTATGAAGATAGATGGAAAAGACAACAAAAGGATATTTTTGATTTATGTGTATGGAATTTAAATGATATACATGAAAATATTGATTTAGAAGAATTTGATTTTTCTGATCTTAATATCACGCAAAAAGATTTAGAATGCTTAAAGCAGAATTTTAAAAATTTCACCTTGAAAAAAGAAGATTTTTTCTTGCATTTTGAGAATATTTACGAGTGTAATCAAGGTTGGGTTATAAAAGTAGCTTTAGGCGCCTTTAATAGGCCAGAACATTGTTATTTTTATATCAATGAAAAAGTTGGCTTTGTTTTTAAACAGCCTTTTAAAATTAAAGAAAATTTAAAAGCAATAAATGAGTTAAAGAAAGTCATTAAATTTCATTTTAACACAAGTAATTTTCTTGAAATTTAAGTAAAAATAAAGCATAATTTATAAATTTGAAATTAATTAAGGAAAGAGAATGCCTAATTTAATCCAAGCTAATAAGCTTACGCTAGGCTATGATGAGCTTGTTATAAAAGAAGCGAGTTTTACTTTTAAAGATGATGATTTTGTTTTTATTACGGGAAAAAGCGGGAGTGGAAAAAGCACACTTTTAAAGTCATTTTATGGGGATCTAGAGCTTCTTTCGGGTCAGCTTGAAGTATGCGGGTCTTCGATGAAAAAAATAGGCAACTTAGATCTTTTAAAATTACGACAGAGAATAGGCATTATTTTCCAAGATTATAGATTGATACAAGAATATAGTGTAGAAAAAAATGTAATGCTTCCATTAATGATTAAAGGTTATAGTAAAAAAGTGTGTCAAGATCAAGCTAATAAACTCTTAAAGCATGTAAATTTGACATTTAAAGCGGATAAGTTGCCTAATCAACTTAGTGGTGGGGAACAACAAAGAGTTGCCATGGCTAGAGCTTTGGCGCATAATCCTAAGCTTTTGCTTTGTGATGAGCCTACAGGAAATTTGGATGAATATTCTTCGGATATTATTTGGACTTTACTAAAATCCGCAAGAGAGCTTTTAGGAACTTGCGTTATCGTTGTTACCCACAGAATACCGAGTAATTTAAGACTTAATTATCGTCGTTTCAATATAGAGAATGGAAAAATGAATGAAATTTTTTAGAACACATTTATCGTTAATTTTACCGCTACTTTTTATGATGTTTGCTTTTGAATTTATTCTTCTTACAAATTCAACGATGAAATATTATGAAGAACTCGCAAATAAAGATTATAATATTATTGTAACAAGCTCATCAGAGTTGGATAAAAATGTTGTTAAGACTAAAGTTACATCTTTTTCAAATTTAGAATTATTAGATCCTAAAAATTTAATCGATCGTTTAAAGAATGATATTTCAGATAAAAATTTAAAAATTTTAAAAGATTCTTTGCCTAAATTTTATAGTATAAAACTTAATCATCTGCCCACTCAAAATGAACTTAATCTTATTAAAGAAAAGCTTTTAAGCATACCAAGTATTAGCAAGGTTGAAACTTTTGCAAAAACTTATGATAAAATCTATTCTTTGCTTGTTTTGATGAAATTTGTTTTTTGGTTATTTTTGTTTGTTATTATTTTGCTTTCATTTGTTTTATTTTTAAAGCAAATGAGAATATGGCTTTTTGAGCATAAAGAACGCGTTGAAATTATGTGTCTTTTTGGTGCACCTTTTTGGTTTAGATCTTTTATGCTTTATAAAGTTGTTGTAATTGATTGTTTCATTGCTTTTATTATCTTACTTATCTTTTTTACTCAAATTTATAATTTTTCCTTTGTGCAAGATGCTTTAAAAGCAGCAGATATTGTTTTACCACCTATGAATTTTATCTTACATTTGAGTTTGATTTTTTTAGGCACTTTGCTTGTATGTTTATTGTGTGTAAATTCGGTAATGTTTAAGGTAAAAAAATGAAAAATATTTTTTTTGCTTTTTTTTGCTTTTTTTTGCTGTATGGTGAAATATTTGCAAATGCAATTAGTGAAAAAACAAAAAATTTAGAGGAAAATAAAAGGATACAGCAACAATTAAATAAAAAACTCGAAGATTTGGCAAATGATATCTTAAGTGGCGAAAAAAATTTAAAAGAATTAGGCAGTCAAATTGATGTTTTAAATTCCCAAACTACAAAACTTGAAGCAAGTGCTAAAATGCAGTTAAAAGAGCTTGATACGCTTACAAATCAAAATCAAAGTCTTCTAAAAAATAAAGCCAAAATGGAAGGCAAATTGATAGCTTTGATGGCAAAAGATTTTGTTTATGATTTGCCTATACCTGAAGGCTATATAGAGAGTAAAGAAAGCTTTATGGCTTTTGAAGTTTTAGGAGGAGTAGATAAAGTTCTTAATGAAGAAATTTTTAAACTTTCCAAAGATTATGAAGGAATTAGCAAGATTATTGATGATAAGCAAATGCAGATTAAAAAAATCAATGAAAATTTAAAAGATTATAATGTGCAACTGGTTAAATTGCAGAGTTTAAGACAAAAACAAGTAGATGAAATTAATAAGCAAAAAACAGATCGTGGTATTTATATTAAAAAACTTCAAGATTTGCAAGCGCAACAAGATGAGCTAAGAAAAACCCTTAACCAGTTAAAAATCATAGAAAACAAACAAGAAGAAAAGAAAACAAATCAAAAAAATACTAATGATACAAAAATTGCAAGCAATAATCAGCAAATTCGTCAACTTGGATCAAGTTATCAAGGTAGCTCTATTAAGCGTTATACGGGTAAAAAAACCATAGCACCTTTAGAATCTTTTACCGTGAAGCAAAAATTTGGAAATTATGTTGATCCTGTTTATAATATTAAAATTTTTAATGAAAATGTTGTTTTAAGAAGTAATAAAAGCGATGCTGTGGTAAAAAGCGTTTTGGATGGCAAAATAGTTTTTGCTAAGGATACAAGTATGTTAGCACGCGTTGTAATTGTAGAGCATGATAATGGCATTCATACTATTTATGCACATTTGGATAAAATAGCACCTAATGTAAAGGTTGGTAAAAATATAAAAAAAGGTGCAGTAGTAGGAAGAATTAAAAATGATTTAACTTTTGAAGTAACGCAAAAGAATTTTCATATCAATCCTTTAGAGCTTATTAGCTTAAATTAGCTAAATTTAAAGCAATTTCAAATATAATTTCAAGTTAATTAAGGAGAATATATGCAAGATAAAAAAAGAGTTTTAGTAAAATTTTCAGGAGAAGCTTTGGCGGGGGAAAATGGCTTTGGTATTGAAAATTCTATTTTAAAATTCATAGCAAATGAGATTAAAGAGCTGATTAAAAACAATATAGAAGTAGGTATAGTAATAGGTGGTGGTAATATTATTCGCGGTGTTTCAGCGGCCAAAGGGGGGCTTATTAAACGCACGAGCGGAGATCATATGGGTATGTTAGCAACTGTTATTAATGCTATTGCGATTCAAGAAGCTTTGGAAAGTTATGGATTAGAAGTTAGAGTGCAAAGTGCAATCCAAATGGAAGCTTTTTGTGAGACTTATATCATGAGAAGGGCACAAAGGCATTTAGAAAAAGGTCGCGTAGTGATTTTTGCTGCAGGAACTGGAAATCCTTATTTTACAACAGATACAACAGCTATTTTAAGAGCGGTCGAAATTGATGCACAAATGGTGATTAAAGCAACAAAAGTCAATGGAGTTTATGATAAAGATCCAAATAAATTTGATGATGCACAATTTTTGCAAACTTTAAGCTATGATGAAGCAATGCAAGATAATATTAAAGTAATGGATGATACTGCAATTGCTTTGGCTAAAGATAATTCTTTACCTATAGTTGTGTGCAATATGTTCGAAGAAGGAAATTTACTTAAAATTATACAAGGTGATACTAGCCTTTGTTCTATAGTTAAAAATTAATCAAGGAGATAAAATGGAGAATAGAATAGAAGAAGTAGCAGCAAGAGCTTTAGAGAAAATGGGAAATGATCGTTATCGCCTTTCTTTGGTTGTTGCAAAAAGAGCAGAGCAGTTAGCTAATGGTGCAACGCCATTGGTTGAAGCTGATAAAAGTAGATTAAAATTTGCAGATATTGCTTTGTATGAAATAGCAGAAAATAAAATCACTCTAGAGGGTTTAGTTGAAACCAATCGATGAGGAGTTATTGTTTGAAAAACTCATTGAAGATGTCAAAAATTGCAAAGATTTAGCAAGTGCAAGAGAGCTTCTTTTTAGTGTTTATCAAAAAGATGCTATCTTGGAAAAGGCTGTAGATTATTGTATTGTTTCTCATGAAGGGCAGACAAGAAAAAGTGGAGAGCCTTATGCGGTACATCCTATTTTGGTAGCAACTTTAGTGGCTTTCTTAAGCGATAATAAAGCCACTATTTTAGCAGCACTTTTGCATGATGTCATTGAAGATACGCAGTGCACAGAAGAAGAGCTTAGGGAGCAGTTTGGAACCGAAGTTTTAAGACTTGTTTTGGGGCTGACTAAAATTGTAGAAATCAGAGAAGACAATCTTATTTCATCAAAATCAAAAAAAAGCTTAACCAAATCCGCACTCACTTTTAGAAATATGCTCTTAGCAAGCATAGAAGATGTGGGGGTTTTGATTGTAAAACTTTGTGATAGACTTCATAATATGCTAACCTTAGATGCTTTAAGAGAAGATAAACAAAAACGCATCAGTGAAGAAACTTTGGTTGTATATGCACCCATAGCTCATAGACTTGGGATTTCTAGCATTAAGAATTATTTAGAGGATTTGAGTTTTAAGCATTTAATGCCTGATGAATATAGGCTTATTGATAATTATATCAATTCTAACGATCAGCAAATGCAATTAGGACTGAATGAGTTTATTTCTAAGATTGAAATTTTATTTCTTAGTAATGGCTTTAGACAAGGAAGCTTTGAAATTCAAAAACGCATCAAACATAGCTATTCTATTTATCTTAAAATGCAAAGAAAAGGTTTGGGCATAGAGGAAGTTCTTGATTTGCTGGGTGTTAGAATTTTGGTTGAAAAAGTTAGTGATTGTTATCTAGCACTTGGTGTCTTGCATACTAATTTTAATCCTTTGGTTTCGCGTTTTAAAGATTACATAGCTTTGCCTAAACAAAATGGCTACCAAACTATACATACGACACTTTTTGATACTAAAAATATTATTGAAGCACAAATTCGAACTTTTGATATGCACAAAATTGCAGAATTTGGTATAGCAGCACATTGGAAATATAAAGAAGATGGAAGCGTTGTGGCACCTCGTCTTGATTGGCTCACAGATATTTCAATGCAAAGCACAAACAATCTTGAAAATGCAGAAGATTATAATGCTATTGAGCTTTATGAATATGCAAAAGATAGTCTTTATGTGGAAGATGTAGCGGTATATTCTCCAAAAGGTGAAATTTTTACCTTGCCTCGCGGAGCTACTGTTCTTGATTTTGCTTATGAGGTGCATACTAAAGTGGGACTTCATGCAAAAAGTGCCTATGTAAACCGCATCAAAGTTCCACTTTTAACCGAGCTTAAAAATGGTGATATAGTGCGTGTAGTAACATCCAATGATAGATTTTATCGTTGTTCTTGGATTGATAGCGTTAAAACAGGTAAAGCAAAGGCTAGTATTAGAGAATTTTGCAAGCAAAAAATAAGAGAAATTAATCTTGCAAGTGCAATTAATATGTTAAGTTTTATATTTAGTGTTAATAAAGATAAAATAGAAAACTGGATAGAGAAAGAAAATTTAGGCAGACGCATACGCCAAGTGGCTAGCGATAGTGCTTATTTAAAAGATATGGTTAATGGGCTTAAAAAATATGCTAAAAAGTCTTATTGGTTTGATAAATATGAAATCAAAGAGCAAAAGATTGGAAATTTTTTATTGTATTCTAATCATAAAATTGCGAATGTAGATTTTGATTATTGCTGCCATCCTAAAAGAGGTGATGCGGTGCTTGCATTTATTGATAATGGGAATGCAGTGGTTCATCATAAACTTTGTGATAGAGCGGATAAAATGATAGAAAATAATAAAGATATGGTCTTAATCAAATGGAATTCTAATATTCCAAAATCATATAAACTTATTTTTTCTTTAGAAAATAAAAAAGGAATTTTAGCAGAGTTTTTGGCAGTTTTGGCTAAAATGCAAATAAATTTATTGACAATTAATTTATCAAGCGATATAAACGCAGCGGTAGATTATTTTGAAATTACGATGGAAATTCCTGATAATATTAATCCGGATAATGTTCGCGATAGGTTAAAATCTTATTGTAAAATTTTGGATTTTACTTCGCTAAATGATGCTTATAAAGAAGGTTAAAATATGGATATAAAAAATATACTTGCAGAAATTAAACGCGGTTGTGCAGAAATTATTGATGAAGAAAGAATTGAAAATTTAATTAAAAATTATTACGAAAAAGGTGAAAATTTTTTCGTAAAAGCAGGATTTGATCCTACGGCACCGGATTTGCATTTAGGGCATAGCGTAGTTTTAACCAAAATGGCATTCTTACAAAAGCATGGAGCTATAGTTCAGTTTTTGATTGGTGATTTTACAGGACAAATTGGCGATCCTAGTGGAAAAAGTGTAACGCGTAAAAAACTTGATAAGGAACAGGTGCTTAAAAATGCTAAAACTTATGAAGAGCAAGTGTTTAAAATTTTAGATCCGCACAAAACGCAACTCAAATTCAATTCGGCGTGGTTGAATGAGTTGGGTGCTGCAGGTATAGTTGAGCTTACTTCAACCTTTAGCGTAGCAAGGATGTTAGAGCGTGATGATTTTACTAAGCGTTTTAAGGAACAAAGTCCTATTTCTATATGTGAGTTTTTATACCCTTTGCTTCAAGGCTATGATAGCGTAGCTTTAAAATGTGATATAGAAATGGGTGGGACGGATCAAAAGTTTAACCTTCTAATGGGAAGAACTTTACAAAGAATTTATAATATAGGAAAAGAGCAAGCAGTGATGATGATGCCACTTTTAGAAGGTTTAGATGGTGTCAATAAAATGAGTAAAAGTTTAGGAAATTACATTGGTGTTACAGAAAAAGCTAATGATATGTATGCTAAAATTCTAAGTATAAGTGATGAATTAATGTGGCGTTATTATGAACTTTTAAGCACTAAAAGTTTAGAAGAAATTGAAAAGATGAAAAAAGATATAAATAATAACGCCTTACATCCTAAAGTGGCTAAGGAAAATTTAGCACTTGAGATTATAACGCGTTTTCATAGTGAAGAATCAGCTAAAATTGCTAAGGCTGAATTTGATAATGTGCATAGCGGTAATGCTTTGCCAAGTGACATAAAAGAATTTGAAATACAAGGCGAAATTTGGCTTGCTAAAGCTTTGGTGGAATGTGGTTTAGAAAATTCTACTTCAGCGGCAAGAAGAAGCATTAATGCAAATGCAGTGAGTGTAAATTCGCGAAAAATTAGTAATGAACAAATGCAATTGAATGCGGGTGAATATGTGTTACAGGTTGGTAAAAGAAAATTTGCAAAATTAAAGGTAAAACTATGAGTTTAAAATCTCTTCAAATAGGAAAACACACTATAAAATATCCCATTTTTCAAGGTGGAATGGGTCTTGGTATAAGCTGGGATAAATTAGCTTCAGCGGTATCGTTAAATGGCGGTCTTGGTATCATCTCGTCAGTAGGTACAGGATATTATGAAAATCGTAGTCATATTAACAAAGAACTTAATGCCAAGCCTTATGGCAGTGAGAATTTTTACTCACGCGAGGGTTTGCAGACTTTGATAAATAACGCAAGAAAAGTATGCGGTGATGCGCCTTTAGGATGTAATATTTTATGTGCAAGTAATGATTATGCAAGAATTGCTCGTGATGCTTGCGAAGTGGGCTTTAATGTTATAGTTTCAGGTGCTGGACTGCCTACAAATTTACCCGAATTTACAGCTGATTTTCCAGATGTAGCATTAGTACCTATTATTTCATCGCCTAAAGCTTTAAAAATTATCTGTAAAAGATGGCAAAGTAGGTATAATCGTTTGCCTGATGCAGTTGTGCTTGAGGGTCCAAAAAGTGGAGGTCATCAAGGTTTTACTTATGAACAATGCTTAGATCCAAATTATCAACTTGAAAAATTAATTGCTCCTGTGGTTGAAGAAGCAAAAAACTGGGGATCTTTTCCGGTGATTGCAGCAGGTGGAATTTGGGATAAAAAAGATATTGAAAAAGCTATTTCTTTAGGTGCAAGCGGAGTGCAAATGGGAACGCGTTTTATTGGCACTTTCGAGTGTGATGCTAGTGATGAATTTAAAAGCGTTTTGCTTGCTTGTAAAGAAGAAGATATAGAACTCATTAAATCTCCAGTAGGCTATCCTGCAAGAGGAGTAAGAACTAATTTGCTTGATTTAGTCGATAAAAGAATAGGACCAAAGATCAATTGTATTAGTAATTGTGTTGCACCATGTGGGCGTGGAAAAGAAGCTACAAAAGTAGGTTATTGTATTGCAGATAGGCTTTTTGATGCTTGGAGTGGTAAAAAAGAAACGGGATTGTTTTTTACAGGAGCTAATGGTTATCGCTTGGAGAAACTTATTAGTGTTAAAGAACTTATAGATAAGCTTGTTAATGGTGAATAATGCTTAGAATTTTAGTGTTTTGTATCGCACTTTTTGGCTTATGTTTTGGAGCATATGAAAATGAACTTGCTAGTTTTGATAAAAATTTCATTATGTCAAAAAGTGATACTCAAGTAAAATTTCATCATCAATTAAAAAGTCTTTATATACAAAGCGTAATCAATGAAGATGAAAAAACTAAAATTGAAATTTTAAAAAGATTGATTATAAGTTCAAATACTTTAAATCTGGATGATAAATCTTATGCAAATGAATTAGAAGAAAGTGGTGTCAGTAAAACAAGTATTAATGCATTGCGTAAGGCAGTGGTAAAAGATAGACAAAAAAACGACTCTAAAGTAGTGGCTGAAGTTTCTAGTTTTACTCCGCCTAAAAATAATACAAAAACACAACAAAATCAACAAGTTAAACAAGAAAATCTTAAAATACAAAATACCAAGCAAGAAAATAAATCATCAAATAAAACCCAAGAAGCAAAAGAAATAGATCAGGTAGAAAAAAAGGCAGACAAAGTATATGTTTTAAGTTCTAGTAAAGTTGGGCAAAGTGTGATACTCAATTTAAATACAAATTTAAGTCAAAAAGATTTAAAAAGTTTTGCTTTGGATGAAAAAGGAAATTTTCGTTATATTAGTGATTTTGAGGGCATTTTAGAAGGGGGTAAAAAAGAATACAAATTTAACGATTATCGCCTTGTTATTTCACAATATAATCCTCAGGTTATCCGTATTGTGGCTTATGCAAAAGAAAAAATTCCTGTTAATTTTAAATTTGAAGATAGGCAGTTAAGTATTTTTAAAACTTTGCAAGTTGTGCAAAATAGCAGTGCTGTTAAACAAGAGGTAAAAGTATTAGAACAAGATGATAAAAAAGCACAAACAAAACAAGAAAGTAGGCAAGAAAATAAGAAAGCGGAAGTAAAACAAGAAAATAAGCAAATTAAATTTCAAGAAGCAAAAGTGGAAAAAGTGAATAATGACTCCTTGTATGTTTTAGATGTTGATAAAATTGCTAACTCCGTTGTTTTAAATTTAAGCGATGAGCTTGATGAGGATGATATTTCAAGTTTTAGTACTAAGGATCAGAAATTTTTTAGACAAGTGATCAGTTTTCAAGGGATTTTAGAGGGCAATCGTAAAAGTTTTACTTTTGGACAAAATGCTATAACTGTAACTCAATATAATCCAAAAGTTGTCCGCGTTGTGCTTAGCTCTCCTAAAGAATTTAAGCTTTTTAAAAACTTAGATGATAAAAGTTTAACTTTAGGTTTTAATAGTGAAAAAAATACTCTTGTAACAAAAACAAGTGATAAAATGGCAAACAAAACAAGCAATAAAACAACATCAAAAACCACAAGCAAAAATGCTTTAACCACAGGTTTTAAATCAAGCAAGCTTATAGTGATTGACGCTGGACATGGTGGTAAAGATAGTGGTGCTTTGGGGGATAAAAAGATCGGCTTGAAAGAAAAAGATATAGTTTTAAGTACAGCTTTGAAGTTAGGCAGAGAATTGAAAAGGCGTGGTTATAAAGTTCTTTACACAAGAAGTTCGGATAAATTTATTAATCTTAGGGACAGAACAAAATATGCTAATGATAAAAGGGCCGATTTGTTTATATCAGTCCATGCTAATGCGGCACCTAATGTAGCTAAAGCAAAGACCAGCGAAGGGGTAGAGACTTTTTTCTTAAGTCCTGCTAGAAGTGAAAGAAGTAAAAAAGCAGCTGAAAAAGAAAATCAGGGTGATTTTGAAGAGATTAATTATTTCTCTAAACAAAGTATTTTGAATTTTTTAAATCGTGAGAAAATTGTCGCCTCTAATAAACTTGCTATTGATGTACAAAAAAATATATTAACACAAACCCGTAAAAAATATAAAATTGTCGATGGCGGTGTAAGAGAAGCGCCGTTTTGGGTGCTTGTGGGAGCACAAATGCCTGCTATTTTGATTGAAATGGGTTATATTACCCATCCAAGCGAAAGCAAAAGAATTGCCAATAAAGTTTTTCAAGACACTTTGGTTAAGGGTATAGCTGATGGTATTGAAAGCTATTTTTATAATAATAGATGAAAAAAGCAAATTTAATTTTTAAAGATAATACTCCTTTTTCTTTGGATTTTGATGATTTTTACTTTAACTCAAAAGATGGCATAAATGAGAGTAAATTTGTATATAGTGAAGCTTTTGAATGGAGTAGAAATGATAATTTTATTATTGCGGAAAGTGGTTTTGGTATAGGGCTTAATTTTTTTTTAACTTTGCAAAGATTTTTAAAGGATGAAAATAGACCTAAAAATTTATTTTATGTCAGCATAGAGGGTTTTTATATTGAAAAAGATAAATTGAGAGAAATTTATAAAAAGCTTGGATTTTATGAGGAATTTAAAGAATTTTTAGAACCTTTTTTGCAATTTTATCCTAAGGCAAAAAAAGGGTACTATCGTTTTTATTATCAAAATTGCTTTTTAGATCTTGTTTTTGATGATATTTCAGTTCTTAAGCAACTCGAATTTAATGCTGATGTTTGGTTCTTAGATGGTTTTTCACCTAGCAAAAATAGTGAAATGTTTGATGAAAATTTTGTGCGTGAAGTGGCTAGACTTTCTAAAATTGGCACACAAATTTGCACCTTTTCTGCCTCAAGCATTTTGCAAAAAAATCTTAAAAATAATGGTTTTATAATCCAAAAAACCAAAGGTTTTAAAAAAAGAGAAATGATTAAGGCTTTTTTGGAAGAAAAAAAGCTTTCAAATTTAGCCAAAGAGGCTTATTTTCAAAAAGTTAAAAATGAATGCAAGCATAATAAGATCGCAATAATTGGTGCAGGAATTTCATCAGCTGTTTTAGCATATGAGCTTTCTTTGCGGGGTTTTGATGTAAGTATTTTTGAAAAAAATTTTACATTGAATCAAGGAACAAGTGGTAATGAAAGTGGAATATTAAGCTCTTTAATTTTAAAACCTGGCGTTGTTTTAGGTGAATTTTCTCAAAACGCTTTCATTGAAGCGAGCCGTTTTTATAAGCAAATTTTGGGTTTAAAATTCAATGGAGTTGTGGAATTTGCACATAGTTTAAAGATGGAACAACGCTTTTTAAGCCAAAAAGATAATGTTTTATTTCAAATTCAAAACAATAAAGCTTTTTTAGAAGATGGCGGACATATTAAACCCAAAGAAATTGTAAAATCTTTAATTGAAAAAAGTAGGGCAAATATTTATTTAAATTATGAGTATGATTTTTTCGAGTATGAAAATGATGAATTTGTATTGTATTTTAAAAATCAAAAACAAATGCAAGATTTTGGAATTCTAATCTATGCCATGGGGGCTGATACTAAAGATTTTTTAAATTATGAAGCTATGTTGCTAAGTAAGGTTCGTGGTCAAGTCACGCATTTAAAACCTTTTTTAGATACCCAATTTCCACTTTCATCAAAAGCTTATATTTGCCCTTGTGTTAATGATTTACAAGTTATAGGTGCTAGTTATGATAGGCTAAATTCTAATCCAAATTCCCAAAGTGATGATGATGAGGAAAATTTACAAAATATACAAGAGTTTTTAAAAGGCGACGAAAGCTTGATGATTAAAGGTTCTAAAGTGGGTTTTAGATCTTATTCTAGCGATAGATTTTCTATTATTGGATCTGCTTATGATGAGAAATTTTATAAAGAGCATTACAAAGCTTTGCTATGGACTAAAAATAAAGAGCAAGTAATGCCTAAAAGTATTCCAAATTTATATTTAAATTTTGCACATGGTTCTAGAGGTTTTAGCACAGCAATTTTAGCGGCGAGATATCTTTGTGCTTTAATTAATGATGAGCCTTTGGGAATATTTAAGGATTTTATTCCCCACATACATCCTGCAAGATTTTTAATCCGCAAATTAAAAAAAGGATTGTAAAAATTTTATTTTAATTAAAATTTAAGTATAATATTTTTTATATCTATAAAAATGTAATTTTTAATTTAAATTTAATTTGCTTTATTTTATTATTACATAGAACAAATTACATTATTTAAGGAAAATCCAATGATTGATTATAATCAAATCAAGTCTCGTTTAAACACGCTTGAAAAACTTCCTTCGTTAAAAAAAGACGATTCTATAGCACAAGCTTTAGAAAAATCCGGTTTTACAAGAAGAGATTTTATGAAGTGGGCGGGAGCAATGACAGCGTTTTTGGCATTGCCAGCAAGTTTTACGCCTATGGTGGCAAGAGCTGCAGAATTAGCTGATAGACTTCCAGTAGTTTGGCTTCATATGGCTGAATGCACCGGCTGTAGCGAGAGCTTGTTAAGGAGTGATACACCAACAATTGATAGTTTGATATTTGATTATATTTCATTAGAATACCATGAAACCGTTATGGCTGCTGCGGGTTGGCAGGCTGAAGAGAATTTAGAAAATGCAATTGAAAAGCATAAAAACAAATATATTTTAATGGTTGAAGGTGGTATTCCTATGGGCGATACTGAACATTTTTTAACCATAGGACCGCATGGAAAAACAGGTTATGAGCTTTCGAAAATGGCAAGTGAGAATGCTTTAGCTATTTTTGCTATAGGGACCTGTTCTAGTTTTGGCGGAATCCAAGCTGCAAGACCTAATCCAAGCAATGCACAACCTTTAAGCAAAGTAACAAATAAAACCGTTATTAATGTTCCAGGTTGTCCGCCAAGTGAAAAAAATATAGTAGGGAATGTTTTACATTATCTTCTTTTTGGAGAGCTGCCTTCTCTTGATGTTTATAATAGACCAAAATGGGCTTATGGCTTAAGAATTCACGATCTTTGCGAAAGACGCGGACATTTTGATGCAGGCGAATTTGTGCAAAGCTTTGGCGATGAAGGTGCAAAACATGGATATTGTCTTTATAAAGTAGGTTGTAAAGGGCCTTATACTTTTAATAACTGCTCTAGGGAAAGATTTAACCAACACACTTCTTGGCCTATCCAAGCAGGACATGGTTGTATAGGTTGTTCTGAACCAAATTTTTGGGATACTATGGGGCCATTTGAAGAACCTATGGCAAGTCGTAAATTTGATACCGTTTTTGGGCTCGGTGCTGATAGTGTATCGGATAAGATCGGTATAGGTGTTTTAACGCTTACTGGCGTTGCTATTGCAGCACATGCAGTTATTGCTTCTATGAAAAAAAATGAGGAATAAAAATGAGTCAAAAAATAATAGTTGATCCAATTACAAGAATAGAAGGGCATTTAAGGGTTGAAGTTGTTGTGGACGATAACAATGTGGTTAAAGAAGCTTACGCAGGTTCTACCTTATGGCGTGGGATTGAAACGATCGTAAAGGGTCGCGATCCAAGAGATGCAGGGTTTATGACTCAAAGAATTTGTGGGGTTTGTACTTTTTCACATTATAAAGCAGGTATTGTTGCAGTTGAAAATGCTTTGGGTATTACTCCGCCACTTAATGCGCTTTTAACTAGAACTTTAATGAATGCGGCACTTTTTTTACATGATCATATCGTGCATTTTTATCAACTTCACGGACTTGATTGGGCTGATGTTGTAAGTGCTTTGAGTGCTGATGTTAAAAAAGCAAGTGATGAGGCTTTTAAATATACTCCGGTTCCTTATGCCACAGGTGCAGACAAATTGCTTGAAGTACAGCAAAGACTTAAAGCTTTTGTAGATAAAGGAAATTTAGGACCTTTTGCTAATGCTTATTATGGACATCCAACCTATCGTTTAACTCCAGAGCAAAATTTAATCGTTCTTTCGCATTATTTAGAATGTTTAAGAATTCAAAGAATTATTGCACAATGCATGGCTATTTTTGGAGCTAAAAATCCACATCCTCAAAGCTTAACCGTAGGTGGTGTTACTTGTGTTATGGATTTGCTTGATCCAGCAAGAATGGGCGAATATATGGAAAAATTTAAAGAAGTGCAAGATTTTGTTAATCGTGCTTATTATCCTGATCTTGTAATGGCAGGAAAAGCTTATGCCAATGAAGCCAGTGTTTTAAATGATATTGGGGTAAATAATCTTTATACTTTTCAAGAATTTCAGATCGGTAGAGATGAATGGCTATTTGAAAGTGGAATCATTAAAAATGGCGATATAAGCAAAGTTTATCAAGTAGAAGAAGATAAAATCACTGAAGAAGCAACACATTCTTGGTATGCAGATAATGAGCCTCTTCATCCATATGATGGAAAGACAAATCCAAATTATACAGGACTTGTAGATGGTGAGAGTATTGATCATCATGGAAACAATGCAGCTTCAAAAGTATTTGATACTAAAGGAAAATATAGTTGGATTAAGGCTCCGCGTTATGAAGGAAATCCTATGCAAGTTGGCCCACTGGCAAATATAGTGGTTAATTATGCTAAAGGTAATAAAAATGTTGTTCCTGTGGTTGATGAGTTTTTAAAAGAAACAGGACTTCCTTTAAATGCGGTATTTAGCACACTTGGAAGAACTGCTGCTCGTTGTATAGAAGCAAAAATCGTTGCAAATAATGCTTTAAGAGCTTTTAACAATCTAGTAGAAAATTTAAAAGTAGATGAAAGCACTTGCACTCCTTATGTTATCGACAATACTAAAGAATACAAGGGCAGATATATGGGACATGTGCCTCGTGGAACGCTAAGTCATTGGTGTAGAATCAAAAATGGTGTGATTGAAAATTGGCAAGCGGTAGTGCCTTCTACTTGGAATGCAAGTCCAAAAGATGCTAATGGTGTGGGTGGAAGCTATGAGCAGTGTTTAATAGGACTTAAAATTGCTGATGTTAAACAACCGCTTGAAATCATTAGAAAAATTCACTCTTATGATCCTTGTATTGCTTGCGCGGTGCATGTAATGGATACTAAGGGAAATAATCTAAGTGAATATAAAGTGAATGTAAATTTATAAGGAGGCTTTCATGCAAAAAAAAGAAGAAAAATTGCAAAGAAAGGCTGAATATGAATTTAGTATAGGTTTGCGTTTAACACATTGGGTAAGAGCTTTTGCTATAGTGATTTTAGTTATCACAGGATATTATCTTTCTTATGTATTTCAAAGTCCTATAAGCAATGGAGAACCGGTTAATTTTATGCAAGCAAAATATAGAATGATTCATCAAGCTATTGGTTTTGTTTTGATTGGTTGTGTGATTTTTAAAATTTATCTTTTCTTTTTTGATAAGATAAGTCATAAAGAACGCATTAGTATTGTAGATATTTTCAGCCCAAAATTATGGATAAAGCAGATTAAATTTTATTTATTTTTGGACAAACATCCACATTTAAAAGGTGTTTATAATCCTTTGCAATTTGTCACTTATGTGTTTTTTTATATTGTTGTAGTAGGGATCATTTTAACAGGATTGATTCTTTATACTCATACTTATCATGAGGGTTTGGGTGGTCTATTGTATAATATTTTAAGACCACTTGAAGCAGCTCTTGGTGGCTTGGCTGATGTTAGAACCTATCATAGAATTTTAATGTGGGTGATTTTGATTTTTGTACCAGTGCATATTTATATGGCATTTTTTAATGCGATTAAAGGCAAAGATGGTGCGATTGATGCTATAGTTAGCGGTTATAAATATGTTAAGGAAGAGAAAAATTGAAATTTCTTGTGCTTGGCATAGGAAATATTATGTTTGCAGATGAAGGCATAGGCGTTCATCTTTGCAAACTTTTAGAAAAAAACTACAAATTTACTCATAAAATTCACACTTTAGACTTTGTTGATGGTGGTACTTTGGCTTTGCAGTTAAGTTATATTATCGCAGAGTATGATAGAATGATAGTGCTTGATTGTATCGATGCTGATGAGGCGACAATTGGCAATGTGTTTTTCTTTCCTTATGATGCAATGCCTAAAAAGATCAATTGGAGTGGAAGTGCTCACGAGGTGGAAATGCTTCAAACTTTACAATATATGGAACTTATGGGCGATTTGCCTAAAACGCAAATTTTAGCTTGCGTTCCAAAACGCATTAAACCTATGAGTTTTAAACTTTCAAATGAGATTATAAATGCAAGTAAAACTATGGAAAAAACCTTGCTTGATTATTTGGCTAAAGAAGGTTTTGACTATGAAAAAATAGCTGATTTTACCTTGCAAGAACTTGCGGATATTTCTTATAAAAATTAAATTTATATTTTTTATTTTTCGATAATAAAAACTTGTTTTAAAATTTTGAATTTGTTTTTTGATTTGGTATCAAAATAAGATTTTAAAATATTAATGCAACTTACTTGGCTTACTTGGTGGAGTTATATTTTTAATTTTTTATTAAAAATATAACTGATTTTATAGAAAAAATTTGCATTTAGCTTAAATTTAAAACAAAAGTGTATTTGAGTTAATACAATTAAGAAATAAGCCATAATTAAAAAAAGATAAAATGCAAAATGATGTGAAATTTAATGATTATTGGTTTTTCTTAAAAATATATGAGATTAAAAAATAGGAATTTTGGTCATTTTGTATATTTTTCACAAAAATATCAGTTTAAAATCTCCTAAGCAAAATCATCAAAACGATTAAAAGCACAATGGATTGGATATGATAAAATGAAGTTAAAAAGCATTGAAAAAATTTAAATTTAAAAATATCAGCATATGTGATTAACCAAAATTAAAACCTAAGCTAAAATGATAATGGTTTTTACATAGATTTTATCCTAAAGCTTACATTGGTAATTGATAAAATTAAATTCGCAAAATAAGCTATAATTAAATAAAGACAGAATGTAGACGATTTAAAATTTGATAAATGAAAATCGTTAAATTCCAAATTTCTTAATTGCAAGTGAAAACCAAATTTACTTGACAAAAAATTTACCAAAGCTAAAATAAATTCTAGAACTTCTTTTATCATCAAGTTTGTATTTGGTTATAGCACTTGCCATATCAAGTTTTAGGTAATAATCATTTTCTTTATTGTAAAGAATTTCAAGCCCTAAAGCATCTAAAAAGTTTTTTTCGCTAGGGCGGTAAAACTTGCTTTTATTTTCATACCAAGAATATCCTACATCATAAAAAGGTGTAAAATAGAGATTTTCAATAGGGCTTTGATAACGCAGACCAAAACTCGCACTGATAGCATTATCGCCTTCTGCTATACCATTTTCATAGGCTCTAATACCATAGGCACCACCCAAAGTCGCACTTTCACTGCTATCTAAAGTAAAGCCACCGATTACATGTTGAAAATTAATCATACTAATATGAGTGAAATTTTCATTGATAAAAAAGCTATTATTTAAATTGATATTGGTTTTTGCAAATTTACCAAAACCATCTCCACCTGTTTTGCCTTCAATGCCTAAAATTTCAGTTCCTTCATCTTTGACATTTCCATAGAAAATTTTTGCACTATAAGAAAATATATTTTTATTATTAAAACTTGAAAATACGCCATTAAAACCGAAATTAAAAGTATTAGAATGCTTTTTAATGGTAGCGACTAATCTAGTATCGCTTAGCTTTTTGTGATAAAAACCATAAACAAAATAGATAGAATTTGAGCTTGTAAGATATAAAGGATAAGAAGCATCAAAGCCTATATTTTTAGACAAACCTGTAAAATTCGCATTTTTATATGCTCCACCCAAGGTGTAATTGCCTTGAGAAATATTAGGAGTGATTTGTAAATTCCCTATAAAATCTGTGTAGGCTAGATTGTAATTGATTTGATTTTCATTGCTATTTTGCAAACCTATATCGATTTTATCTCCGTGGGAAAAAGTATTATTGAAATTTAAATTCACTCCTGCTCTATAAATTCCTGATTCTTTTGTGCTATAATTATCTGCATAAAATAAAGCAGATGCAGTGATGTCTGGAGTTAGCTCTAAAACCACATCAGTTTGTCCATTTTTTAAGCCACTTTGCAAGGCTGCTTGGGTTTTGATCCCTGACATTTCATTGACGCGGTAAGCAGCATTTTCAATGAGTTTGGTTGTAACGATTTTCCCTTTATCTTTTATAAGATTAAGTTTATCTCTTGCGGATTTATCACTTATAGCACTTGAGTTTTTGATAATATAATCCCCTAAAACTCCCAAAGTGATGTGAATTTGGATTTTATCATTTATATCTTGTTGGGGTATGTAAGCTGTAGCAGCAGGATAGCCATTGATTTGAAAAAAATATGCAACGACATTTACAATATCTTGCAATTTTTCTAATTCTTCGCCCCCAAATTCTAAAACCATATCTTGTAAAATTTGCTCATTTAAATTGAGACTTTTAAAGCTCACGCCTTCATTATCAATGATAAATTCATAAGGGCTTTTGCGTTTGTGTTCCGTATGGGATAATTTTAAACTCGCATTGGTATCATTATAAACATTTTCTTTTAGTTTAATGGTATTTTTAATATTGTTATGGTTAGGGTTTTCTTTAAAATAAGTATTATCTATGTTGCTTGCAAAAATGATTGAAGTAAAACTTACATATAAGAATATTTTTTTCACGAATTTCCTTTAGGAATTTTGAGAGTTTTTACTCTCAAAAATTAATTTGTAGAACACATATTTGATGTCTTTGCATCTCCTGAAACGATGCAAGTGGTGCCAAATATTTTTCCTTCATTTAATTCCACTTCTTTTTCTTCTTCATTATCTTTTTCTTCTAAAATATCATTTATAATAAAAAGACTAGCAATATTGAAATTCAAATCAGGAATTGTACTTGTTTCATCATCTGGCTTAGGATTATTGTTTTGATTTTCATCCTTAACAAGAGCTAAATTTTCAAAATTAGGAGTAAAGTTTTTAATTTCAATACTTCCTTTTGCCTCATTATCTTTGTGATAAACTTCAAAATTATGCTTTGCAAATACTCCTTCTAAGCCTTTACCAAAATCATATTTTAAATTTGAAGATAGTTTTTCAAGCTCCAAAAACAAAATTCCATTTTGTTCATAAGCTATTATTGCTTTTGATCTTAAAAGCTCATACGCCTCATCTTTGGAGGCAAGACCTGCATTAATCAAAGCCACATAATCATTATAGGCCTTAATTAAAGCATTATTGTTTTGGATTTGATCGATATTATTTTGTATATTTTGTTTATAGCTAGAAAGAAAACTGATTAAAGCTTTATAATTATTAAAAACCTTATCATCAATGGTTTGGGTGATAAAATTTTTATGCTCACTGCTTAGATCCATCAAAATGGTTTTAAAGCCTTCTTGATTATAAAGTGCTTCAATGAAAGCAAGGGAGTTTAAAATTTCTTCATTTAAGCCTTCTAGCTTAGTAAGATCGGAAAGATAAATGATATAATTTCCTTCAAAAATATCTCTCATTGCTTCAAACAAAGCATCCAAATCCACATCATCAGCACTTAGAATATAATCACTTGAAAAATCTTTATCTTTTTTGAAGGCAAAATTTTGATTTTCAAAGATAAGATCTTTAAAATTAGCATTATTTTTAATTAAGGCAACAAATTCTTCTTTTGCATTATTGCGATAAATTCTATCTTTAATGCCAAGATTTGTTTCGCTTTGATTCCAAATATTATCTAAAATATTGCAATTAGATGGATTGATTGAGCACCACATTCTATCTTCGGCATTAGCAAATAATTTTGCATTATAAAGGTTGATATTATTAAAATTTCCGCCTATATTTTCTCCGACAAAGCGTCCTATTAAAGTGCCTTGCAAAATAGAATTGTCTTTAAAATATAAATAAATATCACTTAAATTCGAATTTTCTAATCTTCCTGCAAATCCACCTGCTACGCCTGAACTCTCATAAGGATCAAAAGGATTGTGTCCTTTGTAGGTTACAGCTTGAGAACTTCCCATATCATTTAAAATGATATTTTTAAATTCACTATTTTTTGCATAGCCTACAAAACCACCTGTGTAGGTTTCTGCGATTACGGTGTTGATATTATTTATGATAATATTATCAAATTTGGAATTTTCTAAAATCCCTGCAAAGCCTCCAGCATAATGCAAGTTGTTATAAATTCCACCTCCTAATTTTCCATTTTTATCGGCTATATTTGAAACTTCTATTTTATAAAACGAACTTCCAAAATCACTTCCTATAAATCCACCTGTCGTTCTTGCGGCTCTAATTTCATAAATATTTTTTAAAGAAATATTAGAAAAATTGCTATTTTCTGCTTTTGCTATAAAGCCACCTATGAAACCATCTTTAGCACCTGTCATATAAACATCAATTTTATTATAGTTATAATCCACATTTGCATTTTTAAAATTTGCATTTCTTGCCAAGCCAAAAATACCTGCATAATGCGTATCATAAGTCCAAGAAATATCATCACCTAGTAAATGATTATCACTCATTCTCATATTTTTTAGAGTAAAACCTTGCCCATCAAAAGTTTTATTAAAAGCACTTGCATCATTTTTGCCTACGACTAGATTATAACAGCCTAAATTATCAATGCAATAATTTAAATAATTCTTGCCACCAAAATCAATATCGTTTTCTAGGCTAAAAACATCAATCACGCTACGCATATTGTTTTTATTTTCATCCCAGCCCTTAGCAAAATAAAACCAGTCCTTATCATTTGCCATACTAAAATGCTTTAAAACTTGATTTTTATTTAACGCATTTGTATTGTCTAAATAATCTTGTGTCTCAAAATTAAAAATGCTTAATTTATCTTGATTGTAAAAAGAACTTGCATTTTGTATTAAATTTGCCTTTTTGTAAGCACTTAAAATCGCTTTTTGAGTATTGACATTATCAACATTAACATTAATTTCATTGCCCACTAAATGTATTTCTTTGGCATTCAATTGTCCTTGTTTTAAATCCACTTTATTGGCGATAAAAAGCACATTATCAGCATTGATATTTCCCATATTTACGACATTTCCTATTTTTTCAGGCTTGAAAATAGGGGAGAAATTGGCACCATTTTTTGCAAAATCCCACATTTGTGCAGAAGTTAAACTTGAGGTGGAAGCTACAAATTTAGAAGCATTAACTACTCCATTTTTACCAATAACCACACCATTTGGATTGATTAAATAAACATTATTGCCTTTAGCATTTAAAATTCCATCTATCATGGATTTGCTATTGCCATAAGCTATATTTAAATAATTCTTATTTGATCCATTAAAATTCACATTTTCGCCACGATTTATATTGAAGCCACCACCCCATTGGATAACACTATTTTTACCATTTCCATAAATATGCATAGAATTTCCACTTTGGCTGATACTTCCGCTTGTTCCGTGTGTGAATTTACCACCACTTGGTAAAGCATATGAGCTTTGCAACACTAAATAACAACTTGCAATACTAGAAATTACGATCTTTTTCATTTTTTACTGATCCCCCCCCCCGTAACTTTCATATAAATGGTTTTTAAATCCTGAGAACTTTCAAGCTCCACCTTAATTTCGTTAAGTTTTTTCTCCTTTAAATTTGGAATTTGCTTATAATCAAAGCTTTTATGATTTTTGCTGATTTTTTCTAATAAATCATCAAGTTTATTTTTGTTTGTAATGACTTTTCCATCAATATCTGAATAGCCCATTTGACTTGTTATGGCTATAAGTTTTTCTCCCATAAAAAAGTCTGCATCACTTCCATAAACTCTAAAATGTGCATTGTTTGAGAGATTTACTGGACTATCAAAAGCTCTTATAATAGGTTCTGTTTTGTCAGTTGCTGATGAAAAAATAAAAGTATAATCTTCAAAATTATTAACATTTCTTGATTCTATATAATTAAGATCTAAAATAAGATGGTTGCCTATAGTGAGTTCTTTTTTAGAAGGTGCTACAAAAATAGCTGAATGCTTTGTCTCATCTATTTCATAACGGATAGCTCCTGATATAATATCAACATAAGCTCCTTGATCGGTTTCAAAATCTTCTCCAATATATAAAATATTATCATGAGATTTTGCACTGTCTTCACTTCCATAAGGAATAGCAGAAGCGGCAAAACTTACCGGTCTATCGGCTGAGTTAAAAGCATCTAAAGAGATATTGCTAATGGCTAAAATGTTATGGTGTGTATGCTGTCCAAGTCCTCCGACAAGTTTAAGTATACCTCCTTTTTTATCAGCTCCTACGCCAAAAATAGCATTATTAATTGTGATTTTATTGTTATAGACTTCTTTTTCTCCGACAACAACTACAGCACTATTACCTGAGATAGAAGCGTAGTTTTTTATATCGATGTTATTATTATAAGCTTTATCAGTGCCTCTTATAATAGCAATTGATTGTTTATGTAAAGAATTATTTCTTGATTGCGAAACAACATTGCTATAGTTTATACTATTATTATGAGTGTTTTTAGCTTCTATAATACTAAGAAGTGATCTACGTGATTGAATTTCGTTCAAAGATATCTTATTTTTAAACGCTTCATCAGCGAAAAATTTATTATCATAAGCTAATTTCCCACTAACCGCAGAAATAAAAAGCGGAATATTTGAAGCAAAGTCTTTTAGTTTTATTTCGTTAAAATTTGCCTTGCCTTTCATGGTTTGCGCGGCTATGATTCTAAAATGATCGTAATTATTTTCTTTGGTGATGACTTCGGTGAGTCTGTTTTTAATATCAATGCTGTTTTGACTAGCTCCTTGTGTGCCATCGCCTGCAATGATATTATAAGTATGCTTTCCTATAAAATTGGTTTCTGTTTTTATGGGTTTTTCAAGAGAAATTTTGATTTTATTGCCATTGGCTTCACCATCGGTTGTAGTCCCACCAAAGATGTTTAAATAAGCTTGAGTTTTATAGACTTTATCCTTATTAAAAGTATCGATATTGTAAATACCGACTTTATTATTTAATACATCACCTTTGCCTTTAATTCTTGCGCCATAAATATTTCCAAATAAAATTCCATGATAATTGTTTTTTTCTTTTCCTTGAGTTATGCTTTCTACTTTCATATTTTCAATTAAAATACTATTGTTTTGTGCAATATGTTTTTTGTTATCTACATGAGAATTGATATCTCCGCCTATAATATAAAAAGTCCCTACAGCTGAATAAGACTTTTCTAAACCTTGCAGACTGATATAACTATCTTTAAAAATAACTTTATTATTGATTGCATCTCCACCTGCAGCTCCTGCTCCTACGAAAGTATTTTCAAAAGAATTGAATTTGTTTTCTGTTAAAGAAATTTGCTTATAGGTGCTATTTTTAGTAAAGAGTTTGCTATTTTGTATATCTAAAAGATTATCTTTTGCATCCCCAAATAAGCTTGTAGCACCACTTAAATAAACACTTCCATTGGATTTAAGTGAAGAGCTATCACTCCAACCCATGGCAATTTCTGTGTTTTTGATATAAGTGGAATTTTTATAAGCGTTTCCATATAAAGCCCTAGCTGCTGTTATGGCAAAATAAAGATTATTATCATTTACCAAACGCGAAATTTGAGAAAGATTATTTGCATCAGCAGGTTTGTTAAAAAACATAGAAGATAATTTTGCAAAATCTAATGTAAGGGTGTTATTTGTAGCACTACCATTTTGAGTTTGAACTGCTATGATAAAAGGCAAGGTAAGTGCGTTTTTAACATCATTATTGGTAATATCAACATCTCTTCTATTTTTTACATAATACAGTTCATTTTCTTCTATGTTTGGCAACAAAAATCCAAGATTTTCTTTTTGTATAGATCCATTGTAAGATAAGCTTACCCCTTCAATATCTCCATGTGTATTTTGCCCATAATAATTAACTCCTTTTTGAGAGTTTGAAGCAAAAGTTTGATAAGGGATATAGTAAGCTTTGTCCTGTTTTAATGTAGCTTGTTCGGCTGCATTTAAATTTTTGTAACAACAAAGCAAAGCAAATAAAAATAAGCTTAATTTAATATTATTGTGAGTTTTATATTTCATTGAATATGTCCTCTCGCTATAATAATTTATTTGTATTTCATTTTTTTTTTTTTTGATTTTATCAAATATTAAGATTTTTTGGAATGATAAAATACTTTTTGTTAAAAAAAACTTAATTTAACACTAAGCAATTATTGTTCCAAATTTATAAAATTTTTATATATAGGGTTTTTAAATCTTTGGAGCTTTCAAGTTTAAAATTCATTTGTCTTAAAGATATATTTTCTAGATTGGGAATTTTTTTATAATTAAAATTTTGTTTATTTTTATTAATCTTATCTAATAAACTATCTAATTTTTCTTTGTTTGTGATAATATTGCCATTGATGTCAGCAAAACCACTTTTGCTTTCGATAGCAATGATTTTTTCTCCTTTATAAAGATCTGCATCAGAAACTAGAAGATTAAATTTCGCTTCATTTGAAAGATTGATAGGTAGATTAAAAGCTCTTAATAAAGGCTCGGTTTTATCTGTCATTGAAGAGATGATAAAACTATAATCTTCGAAATTATTAACAATTCTTGCATCCATATAACTAATATCTAAAATAAGATGGTTACCTTTGGTTAAATTTGCCATAGAAGGTGCAAAAGATGATTTAGAATATTTATCTTCATTTATGGTATAGCAAGCTGCACCTGATAAAACATCAATATAAGAACCTTGATAGGTTTCAAAATTTCCACCAATATATAAAGTATTATTGTATGATTTTGAATTTTTTGCTTTATCATACGGAATAGCTGAAGCGGCAATAAATACTGATCTTTCATCTTTATTAAATTTGTCTAAAATTATGTTTTTAAGGCTTAAAATGTTGTTGTGTGTTTTTTCTCCAACCCCACCAAAGATTTTTAAAATTCCTTGATCTAAGCCGGAATTGACGCCAAATATGGCATTTTCAATTAAAACTCTATTGTTTACCGCTTCCTTTTCTCCAAGTATCAAATAGGCATTATTGCCTGAATTTGATGAATAATTATTTATATTTATAATATTAGAATCTGCAACTTCAAATCCTCTTATTAATGCTACTGAGTTTCTTTTGAAAGAGTTTGAATGACTAAAAGATCCTACCTTGTTATATATAATTTTATTATTTCTTACATTTTTTGCTTCTATTATAGATAACAAGCTACGATGAGATTGTGTTTTTATAAGACTAATTTTATTGTTATTTGCCTCATCCGCAAAAAAATCATTTCCATAAGCTGTTACTTTGGCTGTGGCATAGATATATAAAGGTAAATTTGCTGCCAAAGATTCTAGAATTATTTGATTATTATTTGCTTTGCCTTTAAGGGTTCTTGCAGCCATAATGATTGCTTTATCATCATAATTTTCATTGGTGCTAACTTTGGTAAAGTTATTTTTTATTTTAATGATATTATTGCTTGCACCTCGTGTTGCGTAGCCACCATAAAAATTATAAATATGTTTTCCAATAAAATTTTTTTGCATATTCAAAGGAGTTTTTAGCTCAATTTCAACTGAATTGTTATTAGCTTCTCCATCATCAGTCATTCCTCCATAAAAATTAAAATATCCTTGGGTTTTGCGTTTTTCTTCTTCGTTATAGCTTTCTATATCATTGATTATAACGCTATTGTTTAATACATCTCCTTTTCCAAGCATTCTAGCGCCCATTATATTGCCAAAAACTATAGCATTATAGTTATTTTTTTTATTTTTAGAATAAGTTTTGGTATCTAAATATAAGTTATTAATTACAACTTTATTGTGTTTAGCGATATATTCTTTAGTGTCAAAACGGGAATTTATATCTGCACCCATGATATTAAATACTCCTATAGTTGAGTAAGAAATTTCAGGGCCTTGTGCTATGATACTACCTCCATCAAAAACAACAGAATTATTTATAGCATTGCCACTTGCGACTCCAGCTCCTGCAAAATAACTTTCTAGTATTCCAAATTGCTTTTCATTTTGATTGATTTCTTTATAATTGGTTGTTTTGACATAAAATTTAGATCCTTGTTCTATGTGTAAAGTATTATCTTTTGCATCTCCAAATGCAGCAGTAGCACCACTAAAGTATGCTACTCCATTAGGTTTTAATTTATAATCATCTTGAGAACCTAAATTCATGATAGCACCGGCTTTAAAATAGGTATTATTGCTGTTTGAATTGCCATATAGGGTTCTAGCCGCTGTAATAGAATAAACAAAGTCAATGTCAGAATGAGTATATTGACTTATAAAATCTTTAGGAATTGTTTTTGAAATATCTGTTGGTCTCATTGCTATCACAGAACTTAATTCTCCATTTTTTAAAATCAAAGTATTATGGTTTGCATTGGCATGATTGATATTTGCCGCAACAATAAATGGAATAACAATACGCCTTTTTGTTATATTTGTAGCTATATCTGTATCGCGTCTTCCACTTAAATAAAACCAAGAACTTTCTCTAATGTCGGGAGTTAAAACCTGAAGTCTATAAGCAGGATCTTTGTAATTTAAACCTTTGGTTTTTGGATTATCATAGATTAAAGTTATGCCACTAGTGTCTTTAGCACTTTTAACTCCATAATAATTCGTGCCTTGCAAAGGTTTAAATGTTCCATTATTATAATTATAAACATCTTCATTGCTAAAACTATGTTTTGGTATGATGTATTCTTGATTTTGAGTGAGAATGGCTTGTTCAGAACCCATCAAAGAAGAATAAATCAAACAAATTCCCAATGCAATTTTTACTTTCATTGCTTTTGAGAAAAGGGAAATCCCCCCCCCCATAAGGATAGACTTCTCTCGTTTTTCATTTTTTTTAAATCCCCTCCCCCGAAGTCAGGTCAAAAATATTT
>NZ_NFNY01000081.1 GCF_002179165.1 Campylobacter jejuni | reverse complement strand
ATCAAAACTCTCATCTTCAAATTCATCTAATTTTAATTCATAATCACCGATTAATACTTCATCTATTTGAGTGCTTAAATTTTCATTTTCCAAACGCTTTTTAAATCTTTCTACTCCTGTTTTACTCCACTCAATCCCACTTACTCTAAAACCTTCTCTTGCACAAAACCATAAATTCGCTCCCGTGCCAAGTCCTAATTCTAAGATTTTGATTTTATTTCTATCTTTAGCGTTATAAAAATTCCTTGCGATAAATCTTATCAAAGCTTCGCTAGGGTATTTACCCCATTCTTTATTGGAAAAAATATTTTCCCAAATTTCTTCATTACCACCTTCATTTTTTGAAATTTCTTCATTGCTGATAAATTTTTTCATTGTTTTCCTTATAAATTTAAAGTCTCACGCTACTGGGTAAATTGACCAAGCGTTTTTCTAAATTTTTAGTCACTAAAAGTTTATCTTTTTGACAAGCTTTAAAAGGCTTAAGGTTTGGCAAACTTTTCCATACTGGACGCACAAAAATGTTATTTTCTAGGCAAGTTTGTAAAAAAGTATTTCTTAAATTTTCATTTTCAAAACACAAAGTGTTAAGCCAAAAATTGCTTTTTGAATTTTTGCTTTCATCTATAAATTTACAGGCTTTATGATTTGCAAAAAAATCTTTATAAATTTGCGCTAATTCCCTTTTGTTTTCTAAGAAAAAATCTAATTTTTCAAGTCCAGCAAGTAAAATCGCAGCATTGATATTGCAAAGCCTGTAATTATAGCCCACCAAGTCATGATCATATTCGTAAGGATGGGATATTTTAGCGGTTGTGCTTAAATGTTTTGCAAATTTGGCTAAATTTTCATCATCGCATAAAATCGCCCCGCCGCTTCCGCCTGTGATGATTTTGTTTCCATTAAAGCTTAAAATTCCACATTTACCAAAAGTGCCTAAGGCCTTATTTTTATAAGTGCTCCCTAAGGCTTCTGCTGCATCTTCGATTAAAACGATATTATAATTTTTGCAAATTTCGCAAAGCTTTTCTATGTCCGCACTAAGACCAAAAGTATGCATTATAACACAAGCTTTGATGTGTTTGTGTGTGGTTTTGTTGTAGGTAAAGCCATTTTTTTGGTAAGTATGATTTTCTAAAAAATCTTGCAAAGCCTTAGAACTTAGACTTAAAGTTTTTTCATCAATATCTAAAAAAATAGCTTTTGCACCCGTATAAGTAATGGCATTTGCGGTTGCTACAAAACTAATGCTTTGCGTGATGACTTCGCAAGTTTCATCAATACCATTAGCCAGTAGGGCGATGTGAAGTGCTGCAGTTCCTGTGTTTGTAGCAATGACAAATTTAGCTTTTGTCTTTTGTCTTAAGGCTTCTTCAAAACGCGTTACAAATTCACCCACACTTGAAACAAAACCGCTATCAATGCACTCCATTAAATATTTTTTTTCATTACCTATAAAACAAGGTTCATATAAGGCGATTTTTTCTTTATCAAAAAGCTTTTTAATAAAAGTAATTTCTTCTTTAAACATTGTAAATTTCACTTTTATAATTTGCTAAATTTTCTCTAAAATATTCTATACTTTGCTTTAAACCCTCTTCAAGACTTATTTTACTTTGCCAATTTGTCGCATTTTTAAGTTTGCTTGAGTCACAGCACAACCTAAAAACTTCGCTATTTTTTGGACGCAATCTTTTTTCATCTTGAATGATTTTTACATTGGAGTTTAGAATTTTTTGTATAAGATCAAGTACTTCTTGCATGGAATACTCATTTCCTGATCCTATATTATAAACTTCTCCAAAATGATTTAAATTTAAAAGTGAGATAAAGCCCTCGCAAGTATCAAGGACGAAATTTAAATCTCTTGTCGGACTCAAATCCCCAAGTTTTAATTCTCTTACTCCATTTAAAATTTGCGTGATGATAGTAGGTATTATTGCTCTTGCACTTTGTCTTGGACCATAAGTATTAAAAGGGCGTGCGATATTTACATTTAAATTAAAAGAATTATAGTAGCTAAGTGCCATCATATCCGCTGCGATTTTACTGGCAGAATAGGGGCTTTGAGGTTGTAATGGATGCTTTTCATCGATAGGCACATATAAAGCAGTGCCATAAACTTCACTTGTAGAAGTGTGGATAAAATGCGAAATTTCATTTTTTCTAGCAGCTTCAAGCATATTTAAAGTGCCTTTTACATTAGTATCCACATAGCTTTGCGGTGCTTCGTAAGAATAAGGAATGGCAATTAATGCTCCAAGATGAAAAATAATATCCATTCCTTTAGTGATTTTTTCGCAAAAAAAGCTATCTCTTAAATCCCCGCTTATAATTTCCATATCTTTTAAATAAGGACTTTTTTCTAAATGTCCCCAAAAATTAAAAGAATTATACTGACTTAAAGCCCTTATTTTAAAGCCTTTTTTAACCAAACTTTCGCAAAGATGTGATCCTATGAAGCCATCTGCTCCTGTGACTAAAACATTTTTCACTTCTCTTTCCTTACCATTTCCATCCACTTACCCAAATTCCTTTTACTTAATTCTTCTTCTAAAGGAAGCATATTTTTAAGTAAAGCTAATTCTTGTGCCT
>NZ_NFNY01000117.1 GCF_002179165.1 Campylobacter jejuni | reverse complement strand
AATTTTATTTATTTTTTTAATTTTTATGCATAAAAATTAAAAGATTTAAGACAATAAAATGCAATAAAAATATAAATTTCCAACAGTAACGTGCCATGAAAAGCTTACGAAAATGAGATAAAATTCACAAAAAAACAAAATTAAAACATTTATTTTAAGCAAAAACAAAGAATTTATAGAGGATATTTGGATAAATACCCTCATTTTGTAGAAAAATTTTAAAGCTCTTTTAGCATTCTTTCATAAGCAGCTTTAGTTCCTTCTCTTACACTAGTAAGCAAACTAGCAATAATTATAACCACTGAAGCTGCTAAAAATCCTGGAACTATTTCATAAAGATCTGAGTTGGCAAAATTTTTCCAAAGCACTACCACAGCAGCACCTGTTATCATACCTAAAATCGCTCCTACTCTTGTCATTCTACTCCAAAACAAAGAAAAAAGCATCACAGAGCCAAAACTCGCACCAAATCCAGCCCACGCATAAGAAACTATACTTAAAACGCTTGAATTTTTATCAGTAGAGATCAAAAATGCAATCACAGCCACAAGTAAAACGCCTATTTTTCCTAAATTTAACACCACTTTAGCTGGTGCGTCTTGTTTAAATATTTTTTTATAAAAATCTTCTGCTATAGTAGAACTTGATACAAGAAGTTGAGAACTTGCAGTACTCATAATGGCTGCTAAAATAGCACTCAGTAAAACACCTGCTATCCAAGGATTAAACAAAAGTTGCGACATCACAATAAAAATCTTTTCAGGATCTTGCAAACTTAGCTCAAATTTATACACATAAGCGATACCTAAAACACCTATAAAACAAGCACTTAAAAGACAAATTGCCATCCAAGAAATTCCTATAAAAGTCGCTGTAGGAATATCTTTGGTAGATCGAATAGACATAAAACGCACCAAAATATGAGGTTGTCCAAAATATCCCAAACCCCAAGCAAGTGCTGAGATAATACTTATCGCACCTATACCCTCGCCCATAGACAAGGCTTGTGGTTTTATTTCTTTTACTATACTCATTGCTTCATTAAATCCACCCAAATGAAATAACATCACCAAAGGCACGATGATTAAAGCAGCCATCATTAAAAGCCCTTGTATCATATCCGTCCAGCAAACCGCCTTATATCCGCCTAAAAAAGTATAAGCAACAATGATAATTGTTCCTGTTGTAAGCGCGTAATCATAGGCGATTCCAAAGGTGCTTTCAAAAAGCTTTGCCCCACTTACAAGCCCTGATGAAACATAAAAAGTAAAAAATATCAAAATCACCACAGCACACACTATACGCAGTATATGCTTATCATCATCAAACCTTGTCTCAAAATAATCAGGAATGGTTAGAGAATTTGCAATCACGCTAGTATAAATTCTAAGTCTTTTTGCCACAAAAATCCAATTTAAACTAGCTCCAATCGTTAGTCCAATCGCGATATAAGAATCCACAAAACCACTCACATACAAAGCCCCCGGTAAGCCCATTAAAAGCCAACCACTCATATCAGAAGCCCCTGCACTAAGTGCAGAGATCACAGGACCCATAGTGCGTCCGCCTAGAAAATAATCCTCTGTGTTTTTATTTTGTCTATAAAAATAAAAACCTATATAAAGCATCAAAGCAGCATATGCTATAAACATCACTGCTATTGGGGTGTTGATATGAACCACTTCCATTTTTTACTCCTTTTTTAGTGCTTTAAGGCTCTAATCCCTAAATTTCCATAACGATGAAAAGATATACTTAAAGACTTTTCATTAAAATAATTTAAAAGCTCAAAACGACCATTTAATAAGGGTTTATCTCTTAAGATAATCTTAGCATGACTTGCTGCTTCTTTATAAATTTCATCATTTACATCAATTTTGCCAAGATAACGAATTCTTTCATAGTCTTTTATTTTACTTATGAATTTATCTTTATTTTCTTGCAAAAACAATACTCTAGCACCTATTTTTTGAACAATTTCTTGTAAAATATTGATATTTTCATACTGATCGTAACTGATATTTAAATCAACCTTAGCAATATTTGCTCCCAAAATTACACCTAAAACATCTTCTAAATTTTCATTTCCACAAAGTCTAAATACCATATTTTTAATAGGCATATAAGAGAAAAGATTATCCTCCCCACGGATATTTACATAATCCTTAGCCTTACTAAATTCATTATTGTAATGATAAGTGTAAGATTTTGCCATTTTAATGGCTTTTGCAATAGCCTCTTTATTTTGGCTTATTGTTTCTAATTTTTTAGCAAAATCACTCTCGCTTAAATTCTCATCACACTCATTTTGTTCAATAATTAAAAATTGTGTGATGTAATTATAAATTCCCACTTTTCTACCATTTCCAATGGCTGATTTTTTAATCCCACCAAAAGGCTGACGAAGCACTATAGCACCAGTAGTTGGTTTGTTGATATAAATATTTCCTGCTTCTATATGAGTGTGAAAATACTCCCACTCTCTTTCGTCTAAACTTTCAAATCCTGCTGTTAAGCCATAACCTGTGGAATTTACAATCTCAATGGCTTCTTTTAAATCTTTAGCTTTCATTACGCTTAAAATCGGCACAAAAAGTTCATTCATATGCGTAAAATCACCTTTTTTAGTGCCATATTTTATCCCTGGTGTCATCAAATAAGGATTGTCATTTAAAAATTTAGGTTTTAAAGCCCATTCTTCATAAGGGGCTAATTCATTTAAAGCTTTTTGCACTTTAGCACTTGGTTTATCTGCTAAGGTGCCTAGTTTATTTTTAAAATCATATGGATTTCCTACCGCCATAGATGTAGCAGCATCGACTAAAGTGTTTCTAAACTCAATGTCGTTATAAACTTCTTCTTCTAAAACAAGCAAAGAAGTAGCCGAACATTTTTGACCGCTATTGCTAAAAGCAGAATGAATAATATTTTTAATCGCACTATCACGATCTGCAAATTTAGAAACAATCGTAGCGTTTTTACCGCCTGTTTCAGCGCTTAAAAGCAAGGTAGGGTTAGATTTTAGCATAGCATAAGCCGTATCTTCACCGCCTGTAAGAATAGAAAATTTAACCGCCTCATCAACAAGCAAATACTTAGAAATATCGCTTCCTTTTGCAGGCAAGAAAATCAAAGCATCTTTACTAATGCCCGCATCCCAAAAACACTTACAAAGCATATAACCTGTTAAGGTTGAAAGTGAAGAAGGCTTATAAATCACCACATTTCCAGCAGCTAGTGGTGCTGCTATGGTTCCAACTGAAATTCCTATAGGGAAATTCCAAGGAGCTATGGTTACACCTATGCCTTTAGGGCTAAATTTGGTATTTTTATTTTGTTCTCTTAAAACCTTTAAAGAATGCGGATAAAATTCAGTAAAATCAATCGCTTCGCTTACTTCAGGATCAATTTCTAAAAATGTTTTTCCCACTTCTAAAGCAGCTAAGCCTATCAAATCTCCACGGCGTTCTCTCATTAAATTTGCAGCCCTAGCTAAAATAGCATGAATTTCATCAAAACTTTTAGTTTTAAAATCTGAATTTTTGGCTACTTCAAGTGCTTTTTTGATTTCATTTTCCCCTGCTAAATAAGCTTTTCCTATCATTCTATCTTTGATTTTATCTTTAACTTCTATATGATTTAAAGCATTTTTATCAAATTTCAAATCTCCAATCACAGGCATCACATCATAGTTTTCTAAATTTTCGTATTTTGCTCTTATATCTTTAGCCCATGCTCTATTTTGTGCTAGGATAAAATCCGTATCACTCTCATTTTCAAACACTCCGCTCTCATACGCACTTACTACATTTGGGGCTTTATTTCTATCTTGGGTGCGGTGTGTGCTATTATCTAGAGTTTTAATGCCTTCTATTGATTTTAAGAAAAGCTCTTTTTGTGTATTCCAATTACTATCTCCAACTTTTAGATTGAAAAAATATCTCATAAAATTATCTTCGCTTGTATTTTCATCAAGGCGTCTTACAAGATAGGCGATCGCATTATTAAAATGTGCCTCATTGCAAACTGGTGCATAAAGTATAAGATCATGCATTTTAGACAATTCATAAGAACACTGCAAACTCATACCTTCAAGCATTTCAAAAGTAAAAGAATTTAACGCTCCTGCTTCACTAATGCGTGTATAAGCATAAGCGATTTCAAAGATATTGTGACTTGCAATTCCTATGTTAATGTATTTATAATTATCATCACTTAATACAAAATCAAGCATTTTATTATAATTGCTATCTGTGTCTATTTTTTTATAAAAAGTAGGAAGTTCCCAACCTCTTTGAGATGCTATGGTTTCTTCACTCTCCATATTTGCACCCTTTACAAAGCGGATTTTAATAGGCTTCATTCCCTTTAAAACTCTTTCTTTTGAAAACGCAAAAAGCTTTTTGAGATATTCATAAGAATCAGGTATATAAGCTTGCAAAACAATACCCGCTTTTATATCAAATTTCGCTACACTTTCCATAAAAGCAGCAACAGTTAATTCCAAATCTCTAAATTCTTCCATATCAAGATTGATAAATTTACTCACGCCTTGCTTTTTTTCTTCTTCTAAAGCTATTTTATAAAGATGATCTAGTCTTTTAACCACCTCATCTTTAGAATATTCAAAATCAATAATATTAATTTGCGAAAAAATAGTCGTAATCTTAATAGAAATATAAGTAATATAGTTAGATTTTAAAGCTTCTTCGTATTTTTGAATGCGGTATTTACTTTCTGCTTCCCCTAAAACCTCTTCGCCAATTAAATTCACATTTAAAGTGATTTTATCTTCTTCTTTTCTTTTACGCATATGAGGCTCTAAAATACTAGGATTGGCATCTAAAACCATAGCTTTAGTATCTTCTCTTAAGTGTTTTACAAAAAAGGGCACACTTAGACTTGGTGCAAATTTGCCAAAATTTAAAAAACTAAAAAGTAAGAATTTTTCAAATGCGCTAAAGAAATCCGCTATACCATATTTATTCAAAGTATGCTCTATAAGCTCAAAACTAGCACTTTTATCTTTACATCTAAAAGAACGATCTAAAAGCTCTATAAGCATCACTTTATTTTGCGGATTATTAAGTAATTTTTGCATTTTAGCGTGAAATTCTTTTTCATTAGCAGAAATATTTGCTTCTATTTTACCTTGCAACTCTTCAGCCAAGGCCAAAGCTTTTTGTATCATTTTGTATCTCCTAAGATAAATTTTAATAAAATAATATATAAATTAAGATAAAAAATAATATTTAAAACCAGAAAAAATGTATAAAAAATGATAAAAAAATTTTTAATGAGTATATAAGTAACAAAAATTAAGAAATAATAATATCATTTTCTTTTTTATTGGCAACCTTGGCAATAATTTTAGCTTGAATATTTTCATCTCCTAATTTTTTCAAACATTCTAAAACCTTTTTTTCACTTATAGAAATTAAAAGCCCTCCGGAAGTTTGAGGATCGCACAATAATAAAACTTTTTCATCCAAATAAGGATAAGCTTCTTTTATGAATTCTAAATTTTTATAGGCACCTGCAGGAATTAAACCCATATCAAAATACTCTTTTGTCCCTGCTAAAAAAGGGATTTCATTTTTAAAAATTTCAAAAGAAATATCATTATTTAACATTTCTTTTAAATGTCCTAAAAGTCCAAAACCTGTAACATCACTCATAGCATTTGCTTCAAATTCAAGTGCAATTTGACTGGCTTTATAATTTAAATTTAGCATATTTTCAAGCATAGTATTTAAATATTGATTTTCAAGCATTTGTGCCTTTAAAGCAGTGCTTAAAATTCCTGTACCTAAAGGCTTAGTTAAAATAATCACATCGCCTATTTTAGCACCGTTATTAGCAATAAATTTTTTAGGATGAACAAGTCCTGTAACACTAAGCCCAAAGAAAAGTTCGTTACTTTCTATAGTATGTCCGCCAACAACAATCCCACCGCATTCACGCACCTTATCATTGGCTCCTTCTAAAAGTTCTTTTAAGATGTTTAAATCGTGATTGCAAGTATCAAAACCCACTATATTTAAAGCGTTAATCACTTTTGCACCCATAGCAAATACATCACTTAAAGCATTAGCAGCTGCGATAGCACCAAAATGATAAGCACTATCAACTATAGGAGTAATAAAATCAAGCGTTTGCACTAAAGCCAAATCAGGGCTAAGTTGATAAACACTTGCATCTTCATTATTACCGATATCACTTAGCAATGCAGGAGTTTTTTGCATAAAATTTAAAATTGTTTTAAGACCACCCGGGTTTAATTTTGCTGCTCAACCTGCTGCTTTTACAAAATGTGTTAAATTTTGATTTTTATATTTCAGCATTTTTCCTTATTTTTTTATTAAAAATCGACTTATAAAGTAACAATTTTTGCCTTGCCAAAAAGCTCATTTAAAATTTCATAAGCACTGCCCATAGTGCCAATTTTAAGCTCTTTACTTTTACCAAAAAATTCCAAACACGCTCCACAACTTATAATCTCTACACCCAAATTTTCAAGTTCTTTCATCATAAAATGTGCCTTATGTGTTTCATCTGTATTAATCAAAACGCTTTCATTAACACAAAGAATTTTACTTGGTGCATTTTCTATACTTTTTAAAGTATTTAGAAAACCTGCGAGTAAATTTTCACCCAATTCACCATTACCTATTTTATCAGTTTTCAAAAATAAAACATTATAATCATCTGTATTAGCTTTGGTAAAATCAAGCCCCTGCTTTTTTTCAACTCTTATGCAAATTTCATCGCCCTTTTCATTAACATTTGGATTTAAATTTAAAGAATTTAAAAATTTTAAAACATTATTTTTAGAGATAGTTGAATTTAAAAGAATTTCTAAATTTTCTTCATTTTTTAAACTTTGAAGTGCTTTTTTTGTTTCAACAATAGGCTTAGGACACTCGAGATTTCTGCAATCAATTCTCATTATTTCTCCTTGATTAATAATAAAATAATAATACTTTATTGCTTTTTTTGTCTTTAAATAACCATGAGTGAAATTTTCTTTCACTACAAAACTAAAATGATTTTATTTTTTATTTTGAAAAAACAATTCTCTAAAACGCTTATTAGCATATTCTTCAATATCTTTTTGTAAAATTGCATAATTTTCCATAAGTTCTATGGCGCGTGGAGTGAGTTTAGTGCCTGATTCCTTAGATCTTCCTTGTCTTGAACTCACCAGAATTTCTTGAGAATTTTTTTGTAAAACCTGCAAATGCATCCAAGCTTTTTTATAATTTATCCCCATAAGTTTTGAAGCATGAAGCAAACTTCCTGTTTGCCCTATAAGCTCTAAAAGCTCGGTTTTTCCTTTTCCAAAAAGCAAATCTCCATCAGCATTTTCTATCCAAGTTTTAGTTCTAACAACAAACTGCTTACCCTTTTTTTCTTTAAAACATCCAAGCTGACAATATTTCACATCAACTTTATAAGCTTTTAAAGCTGAACGCATTGATTTTAATCCACAGCCTTGCTTAGCAATATCTCTTGCGTCTTTACAAAAAATTCGGCGTTTTTCATCAAGACTAGGCTCAACACTTTTTAAAACCTCTATTTTTGCTTTTTCAAAATCAAGATGACCAAATTGCCCAAGCTCACAATTATCAATGCGAATTCCATTTGCATCTGCCATTTTACCTACTTCTTCTACAGCAATATCAAATTTTTTAGCAATCTTAAAAGCTGTTCCGCAATCAAGCTTTTCATTACTATTTAAAAGTTCTTTCATATAAGCTAGTATTTCTTTATTTTTATCCATTGATTCTAAATTCTCCACTATAAATATTGATATTTTCACCTCTTGCAAAACCACAAAGTGTGAGTTCAAATTTTCTTGCTATCATCACACCCAAACAAGTTGGTGCAGTGCGTGATATAAGTACTGGAATTTTATGCATCACTGCTTTAGCCACCATTTCAGAACTAAGCCTACCGCTAACCATTAAAAAACATTTACTAAGATCAACTCCAGCAAGTCTTGCCTTACCTAAAGCTTTATCTATGGTATTATGCTGGGCTATATCTTCGCCAATAAAAAAGGTTTTTTCATCAACAAAAAGCTTAGCTGTATGCACACAACCTGTTTTTTCATAAAGATCGCATTGGGTATAAAATTCACTCATCTGTTTTAAAATCTCATTTTTGCTAAATTTTTGCAAAGAAGTGATTTTACTTGCTTCTATACTTTGTGGATCGATATTTGCCGTATGTGCTCTACCGCAACCGCTTATCACCACACCTTCAGCATTTAATTTAGCTAAATTTTCTTTATCAATTTTTGCATCAATATGCACACTCATTCCATCATCTTTACTTTCGATACTTTCTATATCCTCAACCTTAGCAATGATATTTTCACTCATCAAATATCCTACTGCCAAAGCTTTTTCATCAACAGGCGTTGCCATTAAAGCACCAATTTTTTCGCCATTGATATAAATTTCTAGCTTAATTTCACGCACTAAGGTATCATCACAAGTTAAAAGTTCACTACCTTTGTATTTTTGAATTTGGGTTGTAAATAAGGGTTCCATAAGCTTTCTCTTTCGTGTTATTTTTACATTAAATTATATCAAAAAAATATAATTAAAAGTAATACTGATGAAAAAATAGGAATTTGATTTCATAAATTATTGATTTTGGTGGTAGATATTCCTAGCAAGTAAAATTTAGAATTTGAAAGTTAAAAATTTGAAAAAAATTTAAAATTTTTACATTTTTAAAGCATTTTTAAGTCCATTTTTATGGGGGGGGGATAGAATATATTTAATTTTATTTAATTTTTATTTATGGATAATTTATGATAAAACTTTCATTTTCGCTAAGTAAAATTTTATTTGGACTTGGTTTAAGCACTATGCTTTGCACTAGTGGTAATGCTCGTGGCATAATGATTGATTCCAATGGCACTGGTTTAGATATATTTTTTGAAAAAACAGATGATACTTATAATTTAAAAAGTGAGTATATTCCAACTCAAAAAGAATCATTAGTACTAGACTTAAACTCTAATGAACTTTATAATAAGATAAAAGATGATGAAAAAATAAATATAAACACACAGGGAGGTATTCTAGGAGGTATTCTAATAAATGGTTTTTATGACACTAATAGCAACATAAACAATTTAAATATTACCGCTAACACTGGTTTTGTTAATATAGATTTCACAAATTTATATTATTACACTCCTTCAATTATTAATACGAGAATGGATTTTGAACTTCATAATAGCTCTTTATTTATTTATAATGATGATAATAAATATAAGGGTTCTTTAAATATAAATGGGGATTTTGCTATTGATAAAACTAGTATCATTTTAAATAAAAGTGATACTTTAAAAGTGAGTGGTGTAGCTTTATTATTAGATCATACAAATTTCAAAAAACTTGCAACCAGCATTAAAGATTTTAAGGCTGAAAATTTTATATTTATAAGGGCATATGATATAATTTTAAAGTATACAACAGCTACCATAAATTCCGTATATCTAAACAAAGCTAGTGCTTATTTTATAGGTAGTGATTTTAATATAAATAATTTTAATATAAATAATGATTTTTTGCTTGTAGATACAAATTCTTTAGTGGATTATACGCTAAGTGAAATTACTTGCGGGGATGATAAATGTTTGGTTGCAAATGGGGGTTTAAAAGAAAAAGATGAAGATGAAAAACTCACTCAATTAAGAATCGATAAAATCACACTTGAACTTTTAAAAAAAGCAAAGATGAAACTTTAAAAAAAGAAATAGATGAAAAAATCACTAGAATTGAAGAAGCTATTGAAAATTTTAGCAAAGATGATGAAAATGGCGATAATCAAGGCGGCGGAAACACAGGCGATAGCGGTAGCGATAATCAAGAAAATGACAACAACGGAAACAAAGATGATGAAAAACTAAGCAATAGTGAATACATAGATATCTTATATCCAAATTTAAGTAAAAGTAATAAAGAAGCTATTTTGGTTTTAATGGATTTAGCTCCAAATTTAGATAATGAAATCAAAGATTTATTAAAAGCTAGTGCTGAAGGTATAAAATTAGCATTAGATATCAAACAAGATACCAATAAGGCTGCTAAGTCTTTACTTAACTTTACTCAAAATGTAAATTCTATCATTAATATTTCAAACGATGTGGCTATTAATTCTCGTTTGGTTTCTTTAGATAATCCTTATGGATCCTACGTTTCAAGACTCTCTACTCTCAAATTTGCAAGCAATGCTTATAATGGAAATTATCTAAGT
>NZ_NFNY01000094.1 GCF_002179165.1 Campylobacter jejuni | reverse complement strand
TAAGAGCTACAATGATGGCTATAATACCTACTATTGTTTGTTGAAGCAAGACTTCATTGACAGCTTGGGTGTAGACTTCATCTAAAGTTATGGTACAAATACGAAATTGTTTATCAGATGTAAGATTACACATTACTTCGTATTTTACACCCTTATCATCTATTACTGGAAATAAAGTATCTCTTTGATTAGGATCTAAATAAGCAGGATTATCGTGTAAAGCTTTTGCAATTCCAAGACTAATTGGATTTTTTCCAAGAATTTTACTCGGATCATCTCTAAAAATCACTCTACCATCAGCATCATAAACTCCTGCATAGGTTGTTGATGAAGAACCTACAGCTAAAATTTCTTTTGAGGCATTAACAAGGCTTAAATCACCTCCTGCTACACCTATAAATTTATTATTTTTGTCAAAAATAGGTGCTGCAAAAGTTGCACCAATAGAGCCATCATCGACTGATTTATAAGGTTCTGTCACTATGCTTTTTTGTGCTTCTTTTGCACCTTTATACCAAGGACGATTTTTGGTATCATAACCCACGGATAAATCTTTAATTGTATCATTTGAGTAATAATTTTTTCCATCATTTTCAAAGGCTACATAAACTAAATCAAAACCATTTGCGTCTTTAAATGCACCGGTTAAAGCAAAGATTCGTTCAGTGCTGATATTAGGATTGTCTCCTATTTCTTTAGCTAGTGCATTGATTGCATTGAATTTGGCTTTTCGATAATATTCGTATGTGGTGCTAACATCATCCATAGTTTTTAGTTGATTTTCTTTAAGCAAATTATAGGTATTATTTTTAGATTCAAAATAACTTATTGCACTTGTAATTGCTAAAACCAATATAACTAAAAGTCCAATCCACAAAGTAAGTCTTGTGGATACGCTTGCTGATTT
>NZ_NFNY01000028.1 GCF_002179165.1 Campylobacter jejuni | reverse complement strand
AAAAACCATTTAAGCATAGGATTAGCTTGAACTTCTTCATAAGAGATGATTTTTTCTTTAGTCATTTTATTTCCTTTTTTAGTATATATTTTATTCCCATTTAAGCTCTAAATCAAAGCCCAACTCTTTAATCAAAGTTTCAAAATATCTTAAACCTTTGTTTTCTCTTAGCCAAGCAAAAATCGCCTCCTCATCCTCTAAATCGCCCTCATATCCACAATCATCAGCCCATTTATAAGTATCATACCACCAATCAGCATGTGTATCATTGAGCACGACTTTTGCATACTCCTTTGCTTCATCACTTGGCTTTAAATCGCGCATGGCATAGAGAATCTTAAAGGCTTGCTCATTTTCTTTTAGTAGCTCTTCTTCGTCAAACTCTTCATTGTTTAGTGTGATACCGCCTAGCACTTGTGAAAGTGCTAATCCATAATAATACGCACCTTCCTCACAGATAATATCCTCTCTAGCATACTCGCTAAACCCCTGTCTTTCATTTGCCATTCCACTGATGTTTGCGCCTTGCTTGATTGCTTGTGTAAAAAGCTCAAAATCATTAGTCATAATCGCTTTAAAAAGCAAGTCATCGGCATTTTTAATCACGAGTCTTTCTCCGATTTCTTTGGGATAGACGAGCACTCCTTTTAATCTTGCGCGATTAATGAGTGCATAGAGTGCGACATTCTCTCTTTTAAAATCTAGGGTTTTATATCCGATAATTTCTGCTTTAGAATCTGTGGCAAAGCAGGCATAAGTATTATTTTGCTTATCGTGCTTTATACCAAAAGAATGGGGCTTTAACGCCTCATCATACCAAATCACTTCTAAGCCTTCATTTGCAATAATCTCTTGTGCTTTTTCTCTTGTGAAGCCACTTTTATTTTCTTTATATTCTTGGCTTTGATAAAACTTTTCTTCATAATTATCTCTAAGGAGTTGCAAAATCGCCTCTTCTTCGGTGTCAAATGCGCTAAAATACATCGGCCAAGCCCTCTCACCTGTTTCAAAAACTTCATATTTTTTATTTTGATTATTAAACCAAATGCCAAAGCTATCTTCGCCCACATGATCTTCTTTACCAAATTCATACCAAGTGGTGTGGATTAAATCTTCTTGCTGAATGATGAGCTTTGCTTGTCCTTGTGTGATTTTTGGAGTTTGTAAATCTAGCTCTTTTTGCAATCTAAAAAACTTATAATTTTTATTGTTAAGTAAATGGCTAAAAGTTAGAGGGCTAAAGGTGGCATTGCTTTTAGATTCTAAAAATTCATAGAGAAATTTTGGAAACTTAGATTCATAATACCCACTAGAGTTTATTAATATAGCTAGCGTAGAATCTTCTTGTTTGGTGTAAATATTGCAAAAATCCTGCTCATATTCTATGAAAATCTCATCATTAAAAGGGCTTTCTTCTAGCTCTGTAATCTCTGCAATCTCACTATTTTCCTCGCAATAGCCTAAATATATTTGACTATATTTGCTCAAATCAAAGAAATTTTTATTTTCCAAAAAGTCTTCGCAAAATGCTTTTTCATCACCGATAAAATACTGATAATGTTTGTCATCTATAAATTCTTGTCCTTTGCAAAAGCATTTATAAAACCACAGCGCACCATCAACCTTTTGGCTCTCAATATCGCCAACTATGAGTTGGTAGGGCATTTTTTGATTTGCTTTGTCTTGCTCTCGCAAGATTCCTATAAGAAATTCTAATGCGCCATCATCTTTTGCATTAATGATTGCCACACCATCTCTGTGGGTATCGTATAGTTTAAAAGCTATGATATTATAGGGTATATCATCAATTCTTTCTCCATCTAGATAGCTCACATCAGCATGTCGCGGATCGCCTAGTTTGCTTAAAAGTTTGTTGGCAGTTTTGGGCTTTTTGGTAAAAATGAGTTGATAAATATTAGACCTCTCTAAAAAGTCTAAAAACGCTTTTCTGGCCTTCTTGCAATTTTTAGTATTGCTAAAATCTTTTAAATTAATCTTAAGCCTAGTTTTTGTGGATTCTATGCTAAAGGTTGTGTTATCCACACTAGATTTTGAGAGATAAACTGATGAGCTAAGCCTCAAAAACTCAACAATTGGCTCTATATCTGTATGTAAATTCCCCATTTTTAAATCTTGCATGATTTCATCGATATGCCCCTCTATCTGCTCTTTTTTCTCTAAACTCTCATAAGCTAAAAAGTTGAATTTATCATCAATAAACGCATAGATAAAAAGCTCTGGCCTATAATCTTCACACTCTTGAAATTTCGCATAAGAAGGATAGCCTTCTAAATACATCGCTCTTTGCTCTACGCTTTGCAATTCTTTTAGGATTTTTAAAACCCGCTTTAATAATTGATAATTATTGCTTGATTTTAAAAAATCTCGTTCATTTTGCAAGGCTCTTAGATTGTTTAGGGCGATTTTCTCGCCATTTTTTGTAGTGTAGGTTGCGTGTTTAAAGGCTAAAAAGTTTTCATTATAGAGATTTACTAGCTCACAATACATAGTTTTATAGATGTTTTTGGCGTTTTTAAGGTGCTTGATGTAAGATTTTTTTATCTTAACTCCTGTGCATAAAAGCAAAAGGAAATGCTCCCAAGTCAGCTCAAAAGGCACACCCAAAAGATCATAAAGGGTCGTGCAATTTTTAGTGCTAAAGACTTCAGATTGATGAAAAAGTGAATGGATAAAGGTATTTTCAAAAATGCGTTCATCTATTGCATCATCAAAAAGCGCTTGAAACTCTTTAGATTCTAAAAGGGCTTGTTGTTGTTCTTTACTTAAAAGATCTGCGGCAATCTCATAAAACCCGCAAAGATTTTTAATAATAGAATTGAAGAGTTCATCAAGCGCGTTTAGATGAATCTGTGAAATTTGTGTATCGCTTCTAAAATTAAAAATCTTTTGTATCGCTTCTTTTTCGTAGTCTTTTAAGCTATCAACTAGGCGCGTTGGCTTTGCGGATTTTAAAGGCTCTGAATCTTGTAAATGTACGAAGAAAATTAAGGGTTTGCCACTAGAATCTGCATTGTTAGAATCTGCAAAATCAGGCTGAGGACTAAGTGAGATATTTTTAGATTCTGTATTGTTAGGAGTTTTATCTTTATCTGTTTGCGTGAAAATTTCCATAGCTTTCTTGTAGGCGTTTTTGGGGTTTGGAGCTGTGGGCTGTGGTTGTTTAAATTTTAATTCTTCAATTTGCCATGTTATAAACTCTAATTTTTTAGTTTGTGATTTTTCAAGCTCACCATTTGCCTCACGCATCGCATTTTCTAGCAGTTTTTGTGCAATTTTTTTTAGCTCTTGTTGGCGAAATTTAGAATCTAGCTGCTTATAAGCTATAAGCTTAGGATATTCCCCACCAAGCTTAATGACAAACATTTCTATATGCTTTTCATTGCTCCATTCTTGTTCTATTTCCTCTTTAATTTGTGTTAGCCCATTAACGCGTTGGTAGTTTTGATACACACAAGTTTGCAAGATTAGATTAAGGTTTTCAAGCATTTTATGGCGTGGCAGGGCATAGACATAGGCTTCTTTATCTTGGATTTGCACCTGTTTTTCAATGCGCTGATAGCTTAAAGAAGTGTAGGTTGTAACAGATTGCATAGCAAGATTTACAAGTGCATTATCCACCTTTGCCCCTGCTGTCACAAGATTGAGCAGATAGGTTTTAGCCTGATTTAGCAGGGATTTTTCTTTTTGCGTTTCTTTTTGTATTTTTTGGGCTGTGATTTGCTCTGTGGGTGGGTGAAATGCAATCACGCTGATATTATCTTGTGTAGCGTATTCGTGCATTGTAAGTGCTTTTACCACTCTTAGAAGCTCGGTGTCTATGTAGTTTTGATATTCTTTTAAATCTTTAGCGCTTAGGTGTTCAAACTGCGCAAGATTTAGATTACAAACTTTTCTAAAGGCTTTTTGTTGCAAGAGTGATGAGCGCATTCTTAGGGCTTTATTTTGGGGGCTTAGCTTGCCTATTTTCTCTAGCTCCTCTTGTGTGTGTTCATATTGCTCACTCATCTGCCTTGCAAGCGCTTGAAAATCTTCTAAGTTTATCCCCATTTTTGCCCAATTCTCTTGGAGCGCATTCAAAGAGCTAAAAGAATTAAAAGCTAAAGGTGGAGATTCTGTGCCATCTTCTCTTAAATCCTCTTCATCGCTTTTGTTATATTCTATTTCCTCATCTTCTTCCTCTAGTTCCTCATTTTCCTCATCATCAAAGTCATAATAATCTTCATCATCTTCGTAGTCCTTTTCTTCCTCATCTTCCAAACTTAGATCGCCATTTAAAAATTGCATATAGAGTTTGCAAAAATCCTCTAAAAGAGTCTTTACAAGCAATTCATGCCCATGATAAGTAACAATCGTAGTTATGCCTTCTTTATAACACCAAAAGCACTCCACACCGCTTAATCTTACAAATAAAAGCAACTCGCTATTTAGTATCTCCTCTATCTCTTCTTCTTGTATATCATTGGGGATTTTTTGATACTCTTTTCTCTCCTCTATTTTTATACTAAAGTAGCTTTTTTGCATAATTTCCATAAAGGTATTAAAAAAATCTTCATTTGTGTTTTGTATTTCAAAATAGCAATATTTGCCTTTTTTGTATTGTGTGAAGTGCATAAAACTCCTTAAATGTGATACAAATCATTTATTTAAAATCTACTAGATTCTAAAGAAATGATTTAAACTTTTTAAGAGGTTTTTAGAGCTTAGATGATTAATCTAGCTTTTAAACCTCTTTAAGCTTTTAAAGTTTAGATTCTATGGTTTTAATAAGTTTTTCCACCGCCTTTTTCTGTGCTTCATTTTCTGCTTCTTTTAGCTTTGCCTTTGTGGCTTCTAGTATCTTGTCATCCAGCTTTGCACCACTTTCTATTAAAAGCTCACACATTGCTGTGCTTTGTGGGAGATTTGTCGCAATGGTTTCTAACAATAGCTTTTGATCAAAGCAGTTGATATAATCTAGTTCCGCACCATTTTTGATTAAAACTTTAGCAGATTCTATATGCCCCATTTTAGCCGCTAGAAAAAGTGGCGTGTTACCAAAGTCTGATCTATCTATCTCATAATCTTGGCTTAAAAGATAATTGATAATTTTTGCACGATTAAAAAACGCTACTGCGATTAGAATTGGCGTATTTAGCCTTAATTCTGGCAAGTAAATATCAAAATCTTCATCAATTAAATCCTCTTTGCACGCTTTTTTGATGATTTCAAGCGCACTCTCTTCATCATCATTTTGTAAAACGACAAATAAAATTTCAGCAATCTCTTTTTCTAAAGCGCCCTCAAAAATTTCTTTATAGTTTTTTAAAATCTCTTTATTTGTGAGTGTTGCAATATTTTGATTAGCTCTTAATGATTTTAGCTTTTCCATAATGGCATATTCTAAAGAAATTGCCTTTTGGATACGCGCTTCAAGCTTTTTAAACTTCTCTGGATTATCGCGCTCCATTTTAAAGCTATACATAGAATCATAAATCGCATCTGCCTCTTCTTCTAAGTCCTTTATCCACGCCTTTTTGCAAGCTCCTTTTAGATTTTTCGTATCATATTCTAAAATCTCTAGCAAATCAGCACTAAAGCTAAGAGTTTTTTCATTCACCTTTTTATCTTTTTTCCAAAGTTTGTATTGGGTTTTTAGGATATTTAGAATCTCAACTTTAAGATTTTTAGCCTTTTTATCTAGATTTTTAAACGCTTCTTTAATGTCTGTAATCTCACCCTTTGGGGTAAAGCTCACATCTTTTCTTTTTTCCTCATACATTTTCACTTGCTCTTCATAAGGCAGGCTTGTATCAATCTCATAATCTTTTACTAACTCTTCCCAAGTCTTAGCCCCTAAGTTTTTTAAAAACTTTTTATTAGTAGCTTTAAAAGAAATATTTGCCTTATCTAGCGGAGTTTTAGGCTTTTTGTATTTTTTATAATCATGCTCATAATCTAGCCCACAATAGGCAGCATTGATATCCGCACCATATTTTATAAGCACTTTTAGCGCTGCTCCTACGGGCTTTTTATTAGCAAATGCTGCACGGATTAGGGGAGTAGCACCTATATTGTCCCAAGAATACTTCTCCTCGCCTTTAATGCTTTTGATATTAGGATTTGCCCCATGCTTTAGGGCTAACTCTAAAAAACCAGCTTCATTAAACATCGCCCAAGAATGCAAAGGCGTCTCACCATTACCTTTGTCATATATTTCAAAACTTGCACCCTTGCTTAAAAAATACTCAATCACTACATCGCTTGTGCCCTTATTCTCAATATAGGCAATGAGTGCGTTATTTCCTGTGGAAAACGGACTGCAATAATCTGCTCTAAGCCCCAAGCTTTCAAGATATTCCATCACTTCAAAGCTTTGTGTCTTCTCATACGCTAGCCCCGCATGAGCCAACGCAGATACCGGAGCATACGCAACATGGGTTTTTTTAGAATTATGCGCTTGCGTGATAGGGAAAGTCTCTACTGCCTGTTTGATTTTCTTCAAATTTCCAGTTTTGATGACTTTCATAAAATCCTCGATAATATCAAACATCTTATCGCCTATGGTTTTAATTCTTCTAGTGTCATGATTTTCCTTTTTGGTTAAAATAATTCAGGAATTATACAAAAAACGATTTACAATTTACAATGCTATTTACTTGGGTTTCCAAAAACTCTTTTACCTTTGTAACTTTATTTTGCTTAATTAGTCTATAAAGCTCTAGTTCTATATTAATTCTGTTATCTTCTTGTGTGTTTTGCAGTGTTTTGATGTGTGCATTGCTATCCTTTTTATTTAGTAAAAATAAATTAAATTTTAAATATCCTCCCTCCCCCATAACTATTCTGCTTGTTCTCTTGTCATTTTTTATCCTTTATCTAAAAACAATTTAGCTTTTGGAGATTAATTCTAAGGCAAATTTCGCCGCTTCTAAATAGCTCTTTGTGCTGATTTTAGTATTTTTATAAGCTTTATCAAATGCAGTACCATGATCGACACTTACGCGAATGATTGGCAAATTTAAACTTACATTAATGCTCTTTTCAAAATATAAAGCCTTTAAAGGTGCTAAACCCTGATCGTGATACATTGCTACAAGACGGTTGCATTCTTTTAAATTTGTTTTTGTGAAAGCTGTATCGGCGACTAAAGGGTAGGATAAATAAACACCTTGTGTTTTAAAATTCGAAAGTAATTCTTTTTGCAGATTTTCATCTTTTAAGGCTTTTTTGAAAAAAAATTCATCTTTTTTTGAATGTAAAAAAGCATTGACAAAATGAATAGCTTTTATTATGACCTTTTCTTCTTCTCCGCCTATAACTCCACAATCTCCTGCGTGTGGATTAAAGCCTAAAACCCCGATTTTTTTAAAATGCGTTTTTTGATAAAAATCTTTTAAAAAGATACTTAAATTTTTAAATGTGATTTTTTTACTCGCTTTTGCTAAGGGAATATGCTCACTAAAAAGTCCTACGAAAAGTTCTTTGCAACCTAACATCATAATGGCATTTTGTTTAAAAAATACTCTTAAAGCGTCTGTGTGACCTTTAAATTCCAGTTTCGCTTCTTCCCAAGCTTTTTTATGGATAGGTAGGGTAAGCAAGGCATTAGCATATTTTTTATAAACAAAATAACTCGCCGCTTTAAAGCTTAAAAAACCATAACGCCCGCTTTTTGCATCAATTACTCCAGCTTTTATATCGAAATTTTCATTCACTTCAAAGTTTAAAGGCATAGAAAAAGAATAAATTTCAAGGTTGTTTCGGCTTTTTATGTGTTTAAATTCGTAATTTTTAGCTTCCTTAAAAGTTACAATATTTGCATTTAAAAGTTCCAAATTTAAAAGCTTTAAAGCCTTTAAAAGTAAATTTTCGTGGATGAAATAATAAGGTGTGCAAAATTTGCAAAGTTCTTTGTGAGAACGCACCAAAATTTCTATTCCAATGCCATTAATATCGCCTATACTAATAGCTAATTTCATCTTTTAACAAGCTCTTTCATTTCTAAAATAGCGTTTTTAAGTCCTACAAATACAGATCTTGCGATTATGCTTTGTCCTATATTTAACTCACAAATTTCATTAATTTTTGCTATATCTTGTACATTTTTATAATTTAATCCGTGTCCTGCGGCGACTTTTAAGCCAAATTCCAGACCTTTTTTGGCACAAATTTCAATATTTTTTAACTCTTTCTCATATTTATTTTGTAGGGTTTTTCTATCAATTTTAAGTTCTTCTAAAGCAAAAGTAGTGTGTGAGATATTGCTAAAAAGTGCGTTGTGTAAATTTGCATAAAATCCCGTATGAAGCTCTATAAAATCGACTTTTAAATCGCTTGATTTTTTTATATCTTCTAAAGTAGGATTGATAAAAAGTGAAACTTCAATACCCATATTTTGGAGTTTTTCTATACTTTCTTTTAATCTGACATGATTAAGATAAAGTCCTCCTTCAGTAGTAAGCTCCTCTCTTTTTTCGGGTACTAAAGTAACGCGGTTTGGCTTTAATTTTAGAGCTAAATTTAAAATTTCATCATTTAAAGCACATTCTAAATTAATAGGACTTTTGCAAAAGCGTATGACATTTTCTAGGTCAAAATCTTGTGCATGACGGCGGTCTTCTCTTATATGCAAGGTGACTTGATCGCCCCATTTTGCTGCTATAAAAGCTGCTTCTAAAAGATCAGGATCGTTTACCATTCTTGCTTGTCTTAAAATTGCTATATGATCAATATTTACACCTAAAAGCATATTGTTCCTTCAGTAATTTTTTGTTATTATACTTTAAATTTTACAAGGAAAAGTAATGCTAGGTATAGATTTAGGCTCAAATACCTTAAGGGCGGTTTTTATAGATGAAAAATGGGTAAAAATTGATGAATTTGAATTCATCATTGGAGCGGCAAAAAATTTAAACAAAACTGGCAAAATAGAAGATGAAGCTGTAGAAAAACTTCACAAAGCTTTAAAAGAAATAGCAAAAAAATATGATTTAAGTAAAGCAAAAGCAGTAGCTACGGCAGCTTTTAGAAAAGCAGACAATACGAGTGAAATTTTTGCCGATTTAAAAGATAAATTTGGGATTGATTTTAAAGTAATTGACGCTAAAACTGAAGCTAAAATTAGTGTTTTAGGTATGAAAATGGGACTTTTAAATTTAAAGTTTAGTTTAGAATGTGCTTTTTGTGATTTAGGTGGCGCATCTTGTGAATTTTCTTTTAAAAATCATTTTGTAAGTTTTGATTTTGGAATTATCAGTTTTTATGAAAAATGCCTTTTAAAAAGAAAACAACAAAATTTTTATTTTAAAAAAATGCTTAAAAAATATCCAAATTTTGTTTATAAAATAAGAGATAAAAAATTAAAAATCCACTTTTTAATTAAAGATGATTTTTTAAAAACTATGGCTTTTATGGCTTTTGAACAAACAACAAATTTGAAAAAAGTTCTTAAAAAAAGCAAGATGAAAAATATTGTTTTAAATTCAGGCGTTCCTACGGCTTTAGCGGCATTAAAAAAGGGTTTAAATTATGAAAAATACGACACTAAAAAAATCAATGGAACAAGACTTAATGTTGGTGAAATTTTAAATTTCGCACAAAAACTTTGGTATATGGATGAAAAAAAAGCAAGTTTTTGGGTAGGAAATACGCGTAAAAACTATTTGGTAGCAGGATGTTTTTTGCTTTTTAGCATTTTTGAAAAAGAAAAACTTATAGTCATTGATGAGGGTTTAAGAGAAGGACTTTGCATGGTTGATTTTGATCTTTAGGTATTTGTTTTTTAAGAAATGATGAAAATATAATTTAGATAGATTTAAAAACTCCTTTTGAGAATTATTGATTGCAATAAGTTTAGTTTTAATTGTTGAGTTTTTGCATTTAAATTATTATTAAATTTTGTTTTTGATAAAATTATTTTATGATAAAATATACTTAAAAGATTATTGGTTTGTGATTTAAGAGCGGATTAAAAGCAATTTTCTTAAATTAAAAACCCAAATTTACAAAGAAAGGAAAAACAATGAAAACCTTAGAAGAATTAATAGCTTTAAAAAAAGATAAAAGAACTGAACTTGGTTGGGAGCTTTTTGATCTTATTAAAAATAACAAACTTGAAGAAGTTAAAGAATTTTTAAAAGACTATCCTGTACCTGAAGTATTTTTAGAAAACTGTTGTAAGGTAAATTGGCATGACTATCCTATACCTTTTTTTGTACCTAGTACTGTTTTAGCTTGGGCAGGAATTGCTTATGATAAAAGTAAAAGTTTTGAAATGATGGAATATTTTGAAAGTTTAGGACTTAAAGCCAATGAAGT
>NZ_NFNY01000070.1 GCF_002179165.1 Campylobacter jejuni | reverse complement strand
GTAACACCGATTTTGCTTGATTGTGTAGCACCGATAGTTGCTTTAATTGATTGGTTTGAGCTTGATCCTACTTGGAACTCTTGATTGATGAAATTTCCACTTAATAATTGCTTACCGTTAAATGAAGTGGTATTAGCAATATTGTCAAGTTGCTCCATCAAGCGGTTGATATCTGCTTGAAGCATAGTTCTTGTTTTTGCACTTTGCCCATCTTGAGCTGCTTGAGTTGCTTTAGTCTTGATAGTATCAAGAATTTTAAGTTGCTCATCCATAGCTTTATCAGCAGTTTGTAAGATACCTAGAGCATCATTACCATTTGATATAGCTTGACCTAAAGTGTTTGCTTGAGATCTTAAAGAGTCTGCAATAGCCATACCAGAAGCATCATCTGCTGCTGAGTTGATTCTAAGACCTGAACTGAGTCTTGCAAGTGATTGATCTAATGATTTGCTATTTAGATCAGAGTTTGCTTTAGCGTTAAGTGCCGCAACATTTGTGTTAATACGAAATCCCATTTTAAATCCTTTTAATTAATTTCAAGCTCATCCATGAACTTGTTAAATGCTATATCG
>NZ_NFNY01000020.1 GCF_002179165.1 Campylobacter jejuni | reverse complement strand
TTTGTGTTAATACGAAATCCCATTTTAAATCCTTTTAATTAATTTCAAGCTCATCCATGAACTTGTTAAATGCTATATCGCCGTTTTTTTTTGAATACTTGCATTGAAAATTTGTTAAATTTTTTACAAATTTTGTTAAAAATATCAAAAAAAAAAAAAACGAAATTAAACAAGATAAAAATAAGAAAAAATAAGGATTTTAGATTTATTTATTTTTATAATATTGTTCAGTATTAAATAAAAATTAAACAAATATATCAAAAAAATATTATTTTTATTTTGGTTTTATTTAGCACAAAAAACATACAATATTTTAAAAATTTTTTTAAATAAATGGAGTGAAAAAGTGTCATTATTTCAGAAAAAATATAATCAAACAATGTAAATTTAAGTCTTTTAAGATTCTTCTTTAATTTTTCTTTTTGCTAGTCCCATTTGCTCATAAGCATCAATTTCTTTTTTAAACGAAGATGAAAGTTTTTTAAGTTCTTTGTTTAAAAAGCTAATCGTTTGAGGACTCGCATTTACATTAGAAGCCAATGCTGAAACAAATTCCAACTTTTGCTTACTTGCTTCATCCATATCTTTTCCGGATTTAGTGCCTAGTTTATGAGTTTGAGTATAAAGCTTTGCAAGCTCTTTTAATGCTTTGTCATCTAGTTTCGCATCACTTGCCGCTAAAATCATTTTATCCAAATCTGTGCTAAAATTGTATTTTTTGGAGTTTTGTGCGGGTGTTTTTGAAGTACTGCTTTTTCCATCGCTTAGTATAAGATAAGCAATTAAACTTAAAAAAAGAAGTAAAATTCCAGCAGCACAAAGAACAACCCAAAAAATATGGTGCATTAAAGCCTACCTATAAAATCACGCTTTCGTTTTGCCAAAAGAGCTAAAACAACCATCATAATAAAACCCCAATACACATAAGCAGGAATTTGAACTGCTTCTCCAGCAGCATAAGAATGAAGTCCTGTTAAAAAATAATTTACTCCAAAATAAGTCATAATTACCGACCAATATGCAAACATACTCCATAGAGCAAAATAAAATTGATTAGCATATTTTGGTATCATACGGATATGCAAAACTGCTGCATAAATTAAAATACTAACCAAAGCCCAAGTTTCTTTAGAATCCCAACTCCAATATCTTCCCCAACTTTCATTTGCCCAAATTGCACCCAAAAAATTACCCACGGTAAGTAAGCAAAGTCCTAATATCATGGCCATTTCATTAATTCTTGTTGCCTCTGTAATATTTCTTAAAATATTTTCATTATATTGATTGTCTTTTCTTAAAAAACACATCAACAATAAAGTAAAAATTCCAAGCAAAGCACAAAGTCCTAAAAACCCATAACTTGCAGTAATAACAGAAACATGAATACTTAGCCAATAAGAATTAAGCACAGGTACAAGATTAGTAATTTGCGGATTCATTTCACTTAAATGTGCAACAGCTAAAACTACACCTGCGAGTATAGAAGTTAAAGATAAAGCAATTGGGCTTTTGCGTGAAAAGAAAATCCCAGAAAGAGATAAAGCCCAAGCTATATAAATCATACTTTCATATCCATTACTCCAAGGTGCATGATCAGCTAAATAAGCACGCAATGCAAGCCCTATTGTATGCACTATAAAAGCTAAAATATTTAAAATATAAATTATTCTAAAAATAAGAGAAATTTGTAATTTTGGAGCAACCATTTTAATCAAAAGAACAATCAATAATAAAAATCCTGCAAGCAAATATACAGGTGCAAGTTTTACGAAAAATTGTGCTTTGTTTGAAAAAATTTCCATTTGTATTTTTGTTTTACTAGGTATAACTTCTTGACCTATTTTTTCTTGATATTGCTTAATCAAATTCAAAGCTTCATTTGCTTTTGTCCAATCTCCTGTATGAAAAGCCTCATCTACAGATGAAAAATAGTTTTTAATTAACACCAAAACAAATTGCCCTTCTTCGCCTTTAAGCGTAGTAAGCGCAGAAAAAGGAGCCAACCAAGCATTATTATCATGGTTTTGTATAGGAATGAATTTAAAAAGTTCTCCGCTAAAAACTAAATTTACAATATTAGCTCTTTCATCTAAATTTATGATCTCTTTATCAAAAATACCTCTTGCGTTTGGATTTTTACGATTTGCATTTTCTACATATTTTCGAAGTTTATAACGATTATTTGCATCAAAAAAATCTCTATAACTAATATAATGCAATTTTGGAGAAACTTCTAAAATTTTAGCAATAGCTTCACGAACAGCTTTATTACTTGGCATTAAAATAAACATTTCATTTTGCCAATTTTCAACATTGATAAGCATTGAAAGCATTACAGCACTTGCTTCTTGTCCGCCATAAGTATCACTTTTATGAATTTTTTCCAAAATTTCTCTAGCTAAAGTATCAAAAGGCACCATTCTACCATCTGAAGATTTTTGCACTATCAAACTTGATAATTCTTCGGCATGTTCCTTATTAACAATAGGCAAACTTATATTTTGTTCTAAATTTGCAACCAAATCCAGTGCAAAAACCTTACTCGCTCCACCAAAAATCAACACCAAAGCCAAAGCACTGGCAGAATGCTTAAGCGCATCTTTATTAACAAGTCTTGCTAAGGTTCTAAATCTCGAATGAGGATTTAATAAATTTAAAAACATACCCAAGCAAAGTAAAAAATATCCTATATAGGTTGGAATTTTTCCTGGATCTTTATTAACAGAAAGATAAGTTCCTTGTTCATCTTTATCATAAGAACTTTGATAAAATCTATATCCACCATAATCTAAAACATTATTCATAAAAATTCTAAAATCCACTTTTTTATCCTTATCCCTAAGCTCCACCTCGCTTGCATAAGATGCTGCAGACATAGAACCTGGATAGCGATCTAAAATAAAATCTTTCAAATAAATTTCAAAAGGTAATTTTTCATAATTATTTGTCCAAGAAATAAAAAATTTCTGACCCTTAAGCTCAACTGAAACAGGATTAGCATACTCAAACACATAAATTTCTTTACTTTCTCCTTTATAGGAAAGTTCTAATTTTAATGCATTATTTCCGCTAGTTTTTGTTGCTTGATACTCTGTACCCATTGCAAAATCTTTAAAAGGCAACAGCCAAGAAGCTTTCCAATTTTGAGGCTCCCCAAACCACGATATCAATGTTGTTCTTCCAAACTCTAGCCATGCATTTTTAAACCAAGAATAAAAATTCTCATCTTGATCTTTATTAATACCTACTACACTTTCTTTAGCATTTAAAGAAGCTAATTTTATCACAAAATTAAGATCTTGAAATTCATAAAGCCTTTTTTCATTGGCATTAACTTTTAAACCTTTTTTTAAAGATCCATTTTTCCCCTCTAGCATACTTAAATAAGTTAAATCCTCACTAGATTCTAATTTTAAATCTTTATCAATTTTCACATAAGGAGCACTAACATCATCATTTATAAAAGAAAAATTAATTCCATTTATTTTTTGAATTTCTCCTTCCCTAAATCGAATTTCCTCCCCCTGCTCTCCTTTGTTGGAGACAACCAATACTAAAAGCGGAGAAGCCTTTTTATCTTCAATAAAAGTCGTTTTTGCATCTAAAAGCAAATCTTTATACTTTAAAGTTGCTATATCTTGATTATCAAATTTTAAATTTAAATCAAAAGAATTGACAAAAGGCAATGCTGCAATATCCTTGCGTGTAGCATCTTTATAAATTTGATTATCTTTTAAAGCACTAAAATTTACAAAAGTTTTTGCACTTTGCATGACAGAATTTGAAGTATTCTCACGGATATGCAATATACCCTCACTTCCAAGATAACGCGTCATTGCTGAACCTACCAGTATAAACAAAAAAGAAAAATGAAAAATCACTAAAGGGAGTTTTTTAACTTGAAACATCTTATAAGCAAACATTCCACAAAGCAAATTTACACCGAGTAAAAGTTGTATATATTCAAACCAAAAAGTATTATAAATCATTGCCCAAGCCGTAGGCGTTCCATAAGCACTTTCTATAAAAGTTGCCAAAGCACAAGATAATGCAAAAAGCAAAAACAAAACTATAGAAATTTTTAAATCTCCTACACTCCTAATAATTTTTTTCATTTCCAACCCTTTTTTTATAATCCTAAATATTTTTTTCTGATATTATCATCACCTATTAAATTTTTAGCCTCACCTTGCATTGCAATGTGTCCATTTTCCAATACATAAGCATAATCACTTATTTTTAATGCAGAGTAAGCATTTTGCTCTACTAAAAGTATAGTAATACCCTCTTCTTTTAAGCGAATGATGATATCAAAAACCTCTCCGACAATTTTAGGAGCAAGTCCTAATGATGGTTCATCAAGCATTAAAAGTTTGGGTTCGCTCATCAAAGCTCTAGAAATAGCAAGCATTTGTGCTTCTCCACCGCTTAAATTTCCCGCCATAGTATTTTTCTTACTTGCAAGCCTCGGAAATAGCTTATACATTTGCTCTCTTAAATGCTCGTAATTTTCTCCATTATTATAAGCACCGATTTTCAAATTTTCTTCTACGCTAAGATTGATAAAAACACGCCTGCCCTCAGGCACCAAAGCTATGCCTTTTTGTACCAAAGTGTGAGTTAAATGCCTTCTCGTATCATAACCTAAAAAATTCACTTCTCCTGTGCGTTTTACAGCGTTTAAAAGGGCATTTAAAGTCGAAGTCTTACCTGCACCATTAGATCCTATAAGTGAAACAATATGACCTGTTTCTATCTTAAAATCTATACCTTTTACCGCTTCAATTAAACCATAATAAACATGCAAATCTTTAACTACTAGCATCAAAATCCCCTAAATAAGCAGCAATTACTTCTTTATGATTGACCGCATCGCTTAATTTTCCTTCAAAAATTGTTTTACCATAATCAAGTACTAAAACCTTATCACAAAGCTTATTTACAAATTTCATATCATGTTCTATAAGTAAAACGCTGATTTTATAATCTTTTCTTAATTTTAAAATGAGTTCTGCTAACTCATCACTTTCACTAGAATTCATACCCGCAGCAGGCTCATCAAGTAAAAGAAGTTTTGGATTTGTCGCCATAGCTCTTGCAATTTCAACCTTTCTTTGCTGCCCGTAACTTAAGCTTGTCGCTTTTTCCCCTGCAAATTCAGCAATGCCTAATTCCTTTAAAAGATCGTAAGCTTTTTTTTCAAACTCTTTTTCTATTTTATAAAAGCGTCCCAAATGTAAAAAAGCTTCTAAAACACTATATTTCATCTGTTTATCAAAACCTATCATTACATTCTCAACTACACTCATACTTGAAAATAATCTGATATTTTGAAAAGTTCTCGCTATGCCTAAATGCACGATTTTATGTGGTTTTAAATCGCTAATTTTTTGATTTTGAAAAAACACTTCTCCACTGCTTGGCTTGTAATTTCCCGTAATAATATTAAACAAAGTTGTTTTTCCTGCACCATTTGGACCAATTAAAGCAAAAATTTCACCTTCTTTAATATGAAAAGAAGTTTCATTTATAGCTTTAACTTCTCCAAAACTCTTAGTAATATTTTTAAGCTCTAAAATCATACATTCTCCTTTTTAGAGCGTTTTTTAAAGAAAGAATTTAATTCCCTATCGCCAAAAATTCCCCGTCTTGCAAAAAGCATCACTAATATAAGTATTAACGAAAAAACAACCATTCTAAGACCTGGCATAGAACCAATATCAACACCCAAAAAGTCAATTTTAATATGCATTTCGTCTAAAAATCTCAACCATTCTCTTCCGCCTATAATTAAAACAGCACCCAAAATAGCTCCTGTGGTTGAACCCAAACCACCTAAAACGATAATAATAAGCAACATGAAAGTGAATTCAAAACCAAATTGCTCTGGAGAAACTGAAGCAAGCAAACATACCAAAAGTCCACCACCTACACCTTCTAAAAAAGCAGAAGTCCCAAAAGCAAGTGTTTTAGTCCAAAAAGTATTTACCCCCATTGCACTTGCGGCATCTTCATCATCTCTTACCGCTTTCATAGCTCTACCAAATTTAGAATAAACCAAATTTAAAATTAAAATCACAGATATAATAGCAACCCCGCCTGTCCAATAAATATTTGAAAGCAAAGGTATGCCATTTAAACCCATGGAACCATTTGTCCAACTTGGAAAATTAATAGCTAGTTTTTGAATAATAATTCCAAAACCTAAAGTTACAATGGCTAAATAATCTCCACGTACGCGAAATACAGCAAATGCAAGGATTAAAGATAAAATTAAGGCACTAACCCCAGCAGCCAAAAGTGCTAATACAAAAGAATTAGTATGCAAAGCTAAAATAACCGGACTTGGATCTTCTAAACTAAATAAATCTAATTTTTGATCTGAACTCAAAAGCACTAAAGCGGCTGCATATGCACCTACTGCAATAAAACCATTTGGCTCTAATGAAAATTGACCTGTAACACCATTGATTAAATTATAGCTAACTGCTAAAGTGATATAAATAGCAATTTGATTTAATATACTAATACCATAACTATCAAAAAAATACGGAGCGAGCATAATAAAGGCAATAGCCAAAATGATATAAATTAAAGCTAAAAAATTGATTTTCACCATATTAAAACCTACTTTTTTCAAAATTTATACCTAAAATTCCTGTTGGTCTAAAAAGCAAAATAAACACAAGAAATATAAAGGCAAAAGCATCTTTAAAGCCCGAAAGCTCTGGAAAAAACGCTACAACCATAACTTCAGTAAGTCCTATAATAAGCCCGCCTAAAACTGCTCCCACAACAGAACCAATCCCACCTAAAACTGCAGCTGCAAAAGCTTTAAGCCCTACTAAAGTTCCCATTGTAGGATAAACAGAATAATAATTACTCGACCAAAAAATACCCGCCAAAGCCGCTAAAGCAGATCCTAAAGCAAAAACAATAGCAATAATTCTATTTGCATTAATACCCATTAAATTAACCGTTTGTATATCAAAAGCCAAAGCACGAATAGCAATACCATACTTGCTTTTATAAAGAATAAAAAGGACGCCAAGCATCACAATTAAAGTTACCAAGGGCACAAGTAACGAACCTAAAGTCGTGCTTACTCCTCCTATGCTTACTAAAGTTTCAAAAATAGGCGGTGCTGGAAATTGTTGCTCTGTTGAAGTAAAAATCATATTGAAAAGATTTTGCAAGAAAAAACTAATACCGATAGCAGTGATTAATAATGAAATTCTAGGAGCTTTTCTTAAAGGCTTATAAGCAATTTTATCAATAAGCATCCCAACAATAGAAGAAAAAACCATAGAAGCTACAAGTGCAGCAGCAAAAATAACAATAAGATATTTCCCAAGCTCATCACTACCAAAAAAAGTTTGATTTAAATGGTTAATAATTGGAGAAAAAAAGTTTATCAATAAAAGCGCTATATAAGCACCCACCATCATTATATCACCATGTGCAAAATTGATCAATCTTAGCACACCATAGACCATAGTATAGCCTACAGCAATAAGTGCATACATACTGCCAAGGCTTAAACCATTAACAAGCTGTTGTAAAAATAAAGTAGAGTCCATATTTTTCCTAAGGATTTATAGTATCTTTATAAGTTTGTTTTTGATTTTTGATTTCTTTTACCACTACCGATCGAGTTGCATTCCCACTTTTATCAATACTAATAACACCAGAAACACCTGCATAATTAGTAGTTTGATGAATTTTTTCATTAACACACTCACTCGTAAGTGAATTTTCGCAAGCTTTTATAGCATTAAACATTACAAAATAAGCATCTGCACCCATTGCAGTAAAATTTGGAACTTCTTTGCTTTTTTTATCTTTTGCATATTTTGCTATAAAGTTTTTACTTAGTTCAGTTGTGGGATTATTAGCATCAAAACTATCCGTAAAAATATAGCCCTCGCTCGCACTAGCAGCTAATTTTGTAAAAGTAATATCCGCAACTCCATCGGCTGATCCCATTGGTGTATTTAAACCTATAAGCCTTGCTTGCCTTGCAAATAAAGAAGCTTCGCTATAATAAAGCGGAAGATAAATAAAGTCCGGATTTAACATTTTAATTTGCGTTGCTATGGCTTTAAAATCTTTATCACCAGAATTAATCCTAAGAGTTTTTAAAATTTCGCCTCCTTTGGCTTTAAATTCCTTTTCAAAAGCTTTTGCAAGCCCCAAAGAATAATCCGTACTTTGATCCACTACAATTACTGCTTTTTTATATTGTAATTTTTCAAAAGCATATTTTGCTAAAGATGAGCCTTGAAAACTATCCATAAAACATACCCTGCTAGAATAGAATTTATTTTCTAAAAGTTTATCACCAGTTGCCGCAGGAGCAATGAGTGGAATTTTGTTCTCTTCTGCTACACGCATAACTTGTAAAGTATTTGCAGTAAGCATTTCTCCAATAAGCCCTACCACTTTATCTTGATTCACAAGACGAGTTGCCGCACTTGCGGACTCTATTTTATCACCTTTAGTATCCAAAACAACAAGCTTAACTCTATCTCCATTGCTTAAAGTATTTTGCATTTCGTTAGCTAATTTTATCCCTTCTAAGGCACTTTGGCCATATGCTGCCGTAGCTCCACTCAAAGGCAAAACGATTCCTAAATTTATATCTTTTGCTTCTAAATTTAAAGCTAAAATTCCTGCTAAAAGTAAGATTTTTTTCATTTATTTTCCTTTCAAGGATTAATTAAAGTTTTATAAACTTGCTTGCCGTCTTGAATTTCTTTAATAACAACAGGACGCACTGCATTACCGCTTTCATCAATACTAATCACTCCTCCAACACCTTCGTAATTTTTAGTTTGATGAATTTTTTCATTAATACACTCACTTGTTAATGAATTTACACAAGCATTCATAGCATTGATCATCACATAATAAGCATCTGCACCCATAGCTGAAAAAGCGGGAAGATTTTTATTACCCTTTATTTTTTCATACTCATTAACAAAATCTTTGCCACGAGTAGTGGAAGGATTGTTAGAATCAAAACTATCTGTAAAAATCACTCCATTAACTGCATTTGAACCTAGATCAATGAAAGTTTGATTATTTACCCCATCTCCTGCAGCTAACAATTTATTAAAACCAAGCTGCTTAGCTTGTCTGGCTATAAGTGCTGCTTCTGGATGATAAATCGGCATATAAACAAAATCCGGATTTAAATTTTTAAGTTGTGAAACAACTGCTCTAAAATCCTTATCTCCTGAGTTAATCACGAGCTTCTTAAGAATCTTGCCGCCATTTTCTTTTAAGGATTTTTCAAAAGCCTTTGCAAGTCCTAAAGAATAAACATTGCTTTGATCTATAATCACTACAGCATTTCTAAGATTTAACTCTTTTATTGCATAGTTTGCAATTTTATCTCCTTGAAAGCTGTCACTAAAACAAACACGAGAAGCATATTTTTTTCCATCTAAAAGCTTATCGCCTGATGCGACCGGAGCAATGAGTGGAATTTTTTTATCTTCTACTATTGATATAGCTTGTATAGTATTTGGCGTAGTTGCCTCTCCTATAATTCCTAAAACCTTATCTTGTGCTATTAAACGATTAATGGCACTTGTAGTCTCGAGTTTATCCCCTTTGGTATCAATGATAATTAACTTTACTTCATCACCATTATCCAATTTAGAATTTAGTTTATTGGCAAGCTCCACCCCATTAAACACATCTTGTCCATAAGCAGCCACATTTCCAGTCAAAGGCAATACTACACCTAAATTAATGGTTTTTGCATATAAACAATTCGCCAAAGCTAAAATACTAAAAGTTAAAGTAAGTTTTTTCATCACATATCCTTTCAAATTAATATTACTTTCATTTTAAGAAAGTATTATGCTTTGTTTTTTGTGGTGGCTCTTCTTCTAACAAATCTTTTACTTGTAATTCAACAGCAAAATTTCCACCTTTAATATAAGCAATAATATTATCCATGTCATCATGGCTTAATTTTTTAGCATAAAAAGCCATTTGGGACGCATTAGCAGAGGTACTACCATCAAGAGTATAACCTATCAAAGCAGCTTTGATATCTTCGGGAGACATATCTTTTAACTTCCTTGAGCCTGATACGCTTTTTTCAGCTTTATCTCCATGGCAAACATTACATTTATTTTTAAAATATAACTCTTTTGCTTTTTGCATATCATATTGTTTATTTGCATCAAAAGTATAAGTGAAAAAAGACTTTAAATTTACAGCAAAAAGTGCTACAACAAAAATCGAACTTATAATCAACAAACGAAACATAATTTAACCCTTATTTTATAGTTATTTCTGTGCGGTTTGTAATATGATGCTTTTTGTTTTTATTATCTGTTTTTTTAATCCTTTGTGTCTCATATCTATAACGCACAACGCCACTTACTTCAATATCTTTAAAAACTTCATCTAATGGAGCTGCGTAAGAGAAAGTAAAAATATTAAACAACATAAATAAAATCAAAAATAACTTTTTCATAAACATTCCTTACAAACCAAAGACCTGATTATATCAAAAAAAGATAACCAACTCTCAATGCCCACCTTTATGTAAAAAATAAAGTCCCACGCAAAGTGCCAAAATAGAACCTGCTAAAAAAGCTATATCTACAGGGGTAACGAATTTCATCTGTAATACTCTTTGGAAGAAATTCACCACCAAAACCATAATAATAACTTTTGCTAACTTATCTTTAAGCTGATCCAAACTATGCACCTCTAAAACTTTACTTTGCTTAGTTTGCTTAAATTCTTCAATCTCACTAATAAAAAGTTCATAAACACCAAAAGAAAAAATAAACAAAACCAAAGCCATTAGATACAAATCTACAGCTCCAATAATCAAAGCCACTACATCCTCATGCAAATTCACACCGGAATTCGTATGAAAAAAATATTTATAAGTAAGAAAAATCACTTGTGAAACATCATAGCTAGCAATAAAAAATAATACAAAAGCTCCAATAAGTCCAAAAATTACTGGCAAAATCGTAACTATTCTGCTTCTAACCAACAAAGCTTCAAAAATTTTTTCTAACATATATCTCCTTTTATTTTTTTAATTCTAACCATTTTTGTGCAATACGCACTGCATTAGTCGCAGCCCCTACACGAATTTGATCAGCAACGCACCATAAATGTAAGATATTCTTATGATTAATATCGCTTCTAATTCTTCCTACATAAGTTTCATTGGTATCACTACTCATCAAAGGCATAGGATATTTTTTGTTTTTTATATCATCGATCAGCACGATATTTGGTGCTTTAGCTAAAATTTTTCTAGCTTTTTCTACATCAACTTCTTTTTCAAAATGTATAGTAATAGCTTCACTATGACTTCTTAAAACAGGAACTCTCACGCAAGTTGCTGAAACTTCTAAATTCTTATGTAAAATTTTTTGAGTTTCATTCACCATTTTAAGCTCTTCTTTTGTATAACCACTATCAGTAAATTCATCAATTTGTGGGATCAAATTTAAAGCTAAAGTATAAGGAAAAATTTGAGGCTTAAACTCATCTAATTTAAAAGCAAAAAAACTTTGCATTGCACGAACTAGCTCTTCCATCCCTTCTTTTCCTGCACCACTAGCTGCTTGATAAGTACTAACATCAACTCTTTTTAAGCCAAAAGCATCGTCTAAAGGTTTTAAAACTTGCACCATTTGTATAGTAGAACAATTTGGATTTGCAATAATGCCTGCTTTTTTCCAGTCTTTAATATCTTCAGGATTGCATTCTGGCACCACTAAAGGCACATCTTTTTGCATTCTAAAATGACTAGTATTATCAATCACTACTGCACCCGCTTCTACTGCGAATTTAGCGTATTTTTCACTCACACTCCCACCTGCACTAAAAAACGCTATATCGACAGGATTTTCTTTAAAAACATTCTCCGTAAGTTCTTTAACTTTGTAAGTTTTATTTTTAAATTCCACTTCACTGCCTACACTTTTGGCACTAGCAAGTGGTAAAATGCTTTCAATTGGAAAATCAAGTTCATCTAATACATTCAAAAGTTCTTCTCCAACTGCACCTGTGGCCCCAACTATAGCTATTTTTTGTTTTTTTGGCATTATTTTTCCTTTATTTTATATTGTTTTATTTTGTTGTTTAAATTTTCTGCACTCATTCCAAGCTCAAGGGCGGCTTTTTCTTTATTAAATTCGCATTGATTTAAAACTTGTTCCAATAATTCTTTTTCTAAATTTTTAACATCTTTTTTCACACTTCTTGCTTCTAAAAACAAATCTTGCTCTGAAATTTCAGCTCCTTCGCTTAAAATACAAGCGCGTTGCACTATAGAAATAAGCTCTCTAATATTACCCGGAAAATCATATTCTAATAAGGTTTTTTGCGCTTCTTTACTTAAAGTTTTTTCCTCAAAATCGTATTCTTTACAAGTATTTTCTAAAACTTTTTCAGCTATACCTAAAATTTCTTCCTTTCTCTCTCGTAAAGGCGGTATGTTTATAGGAACGGTATTTAAACGATAATATAAATCAGATCTAAATTCACCATTTTTAATTTTTTCATCTAGATTTGCATTTGTAGCACTAATAATTCTCACATCTATTTTAATACTTTTAGTGCTTCCAAGTCTTGTAATTTCTTTTTCCTGTAAGGCTCTTAAAAGTTTAGCTTGAATTTCATAAGGCATTTCACCAATTTCATCTAAAAACAATGTTCCACCATTTGCCATTTCAAAGAGTCCTATTTTTGTAGCATTTGCATCAGTAAATGCCCCTTTTTCAAATCCAAAAAGTTCGCTTTCTATCAAATTTGCAGGAATAGCCGCCATATTAATTGCTACAAAAGCTTTATCTAAACGTTTGGAATTTTGATGAATAAAGCGAGAAAAGACTTCTTTACCCACTCCGCTTTCTCCAAAAAACATCACAGAGGCATCAGTTTTGGCTGCCCTTTGACTCAAATTTAAAGTCTCTTCTAATTTTTTTGAAGTTGAAAAAAAGCTGTTTTCTTTACTGTCATCTTGCTTTTTAAGTTTCTTATCTGCTGTTTTTTCCCTGATGATTTTTGCACGCTTAATAGCTTCAACCAAAGTTTCTATATCAAAGGGCTTAGTTAAAAAATCTTTTACACCCAAACGAACTGCTTCAATTGCACGATTTAAAGTAGCATTTCCTGTCATGATAATAAAATCATATTTATTCTCACAAGCTTTAACGAATTCAAGTCCATCAAGCCCTGGCATATTAATATCTGTAATAATTAAATCTGTATCAGAATCAATTTTTTTTAAAGCTTCCGTAGCGGATTTATAAGATTTGATTTTAAATTCTTCATATTCTCCAAGAGCTATTTCTAGAGATTTTCGCATATTAATATCATCTTCAACAATCACCAAATTCATAACAAGCCTTTGATTTTTTTGCAACATAATAACAAAATACGGCTTAAATTTACTTTTTTTTAAGATAATAAATCAAAGCGCTTCTTTCTCCAAATTCTACACTAAAACGCAAGGGTAAAATTTTAACATAGGTTTCATTTTGTGCTTTTAGCAAATCCGTTTTCACTATATCTTTCACAGAAATTTTAGCACTCACAAAACAATCATTTAGTTCATCTTTATGAGAATTTAAAAAATTGAGTTTAAGCATTTTTGGCATAGCGTCATCGATTAAACCCAACTCTGTTCTTGGAAATTTTTTTAAATCATTTTCATTATAAGAAATTTCGCAAGCAAATTCACTTATCACATTTTCGCTTTGCGTCATTGCTGAAGATAAATTTTGATTTTGATAAAAAAGGATTAAATTTTTATTAGAAAGTTCTGCCCAAAATATGAATTCATCTTGGGCAAACGCTTTAAAAGCTAAGAAAATTAATAAGCAAACAATTCTTTCCACTTGTCTGCATCAATCTTAAGTTCTACATTGACTCTATAAAGTCCTTGATTAAAATTTTCATCAATAATGCTAGCATTTTTAATAAGTCCATTTACTTGTGCAGTAATAGTTGAACTTCTAAGCATTGCATCTTTTACCGTATCTTTACCATTTACTTTCACACCATAAAGCTTACTAGCAAGCTGTCTATAAGCATCTGTAATCGCTGCCCTTTTAGCCAAAGCCAATGCTTGTGCCGTAGAAACAGTATTTAAAGGGGCAATTCCTTCACCAACAGCGGTAAAACTAAGCTCACTATCACTTGCATCAGGAGCCAACATTTTTTCTTCTCTGATAATATCACGAACATCATCTTTATCCACTTTTTGGACAATGATATCTGGATTTGAATTAGCACTTGTAGTGCTATTTTTACTTGCAACACCTGCACTTGAAGCACTCGGTACGCAACCTGCGAAAATTCCTGCTATTGCTAGCATAAAATAAATTTTTTTCATATTTACACCTTCAAAATATTGTAATTATTTTTCATAAAAGCAAAAAGTGTTCCAACTTTAGCTTTAATCCAAATTTAATTCCAAGCTTTCATCGTCGCCAAATTCATCTTCAGCTTCTTTTTTAGGACACTTTGCAATGCTAACTACTTCATCATTCTCCACATTAACTACAATCACACCACTAGTATTGCGTCCTGCTTTTCTAATACTATGCATATCCACACGAATCATTTTTCCACTACTTGTAAGCGCCATTAAATCCATGCTTTCATCTACAATCACTATGCTGATTAAATCTTTTGTTTTTGGAGTAAGCTTCATACAAATCACACCCTTGCCACCCCTGCTTTGTAGTCTATATTCTCCTGCATTGGTGCGTTTTCCTATACCTTTGGCACTTATACTTAAAATTTCTTGCTCATCATTTTCTATAACAACCGCACCCACAACTTCATCATTTTTTTCTTTGAATTTAATCGCAGTTACCCCACGGCTCACGCGACCAATTTCACGAACTTTTGCAAGTGGGAATTTAATACACATCCCTTTTTTAGTAACTGCAAAAAGCATTTTGCCTTTTGTATTTTCAGCTACAACTTCCTCATTTTCTAAATTTTCTTCTTCGATAATTTCTTCTTGTGAATTTTCATCTGAATTTTTCACAAAAATTTCATCTTCATCTCTTTGAACGATAATAGCAGTGACTAATTCATCATTTTCATCTAAATTAATAGCTTTAACACCCACACTTCTGATATTTTGATACTCACTTAAATTAGTGCGTTTGACTATACCATTTTTAGTAAAGAAGCACAAAGATTTACTTTCATCAAAATCGGTCGTCGGAATGATAGCCATAATTTTCTCATCAGCTTGTAAATTGATTAAATTAACAACCGCTTTTCCTTTGGCTGTCCTTGAACCTTCAGGAATTTTATAAACCTTTAACCAATAAAGCTGACCGCGATCGGTTACAAACATCAAAGTATCATGTGTATTTGCGGTAAAGAAACTCTCAATAAAATCATCCTCATAAGTTGTGACTGCTAGTTTTCCCTTGCCACCGCGTTTTTGTTTTTCATATTGCTTACTTGGCACTCTTTTAATGTATCCACGATGAGTGATGGTTACAACCATATTTTCATTAGGAATTAAATCCTCTATATCTATATCATCATAATCATCTTCGATTTGAGTAATGCGTGGTACATCAAATTTACTTCTTATTTCTTTTAATTCATCACGAATAAGATTTTCAAGCAAAGTTTCGCTTTTTAAAATCTCATCAAGCCTTGCGATTTCTTTCATAAGCTCTGCAAGTTCATTTTCTATTTTTTCTCTTTCAAGTCCCGTTAAGCGACCCAGCTTCATATCCAAAATCGCATTAGCTTGAAGTTCGCTAAGTCCAAATTTAGCCACTAAAGAATCCCTAGCCGTTGTATTATCAGGGCTATTTTTGATTAAAGCTATGACTTCATCAATATTGTCAAGTGCAATTTTAAGTCCTTCTAATATATGTGCTCTTGCTCTTGCTTTTTGAAGTTCAAAAATCGTTCTTCTAATAATCACTGTTTTTCTATGATTTAAGAAAAGATTTAAAAGTTCAATTAAAGAAAAGATTTTTGGTTCTTTATTATGAATAGCAAGCATAATTACGCCAAAAGTGCTTTCCATAGTGGTGGATTTAAAAAGATTATTTAGCACTATTTCGCTCATTGCTTCGCGTTTAAGCTCGATTACGACACGAATTCCCTCCCTATCGCTCTCATCTCTGACTTCTGAAATTCCTTCGATTTGCTTTTCTTTCACAAGTTCAGCAATCTGTTCTATAAGTCTTGCTTTATTGGTTTGATAAGGGAGTTCATCAATAACGATGATATCTTTATTGGCCTTTTTTTCTATATGAGTTTTAGCCCTTATTTTTACCCTACCACGACCGGTGCGATAAGCTTCTATAATACCTTTTTTACCATAAATAATCCCTGCTGTTGGAAAATCAGGACCTTTGATAAACTGCATTATTTCTTCTAAACTGGCATTTTTATTATCAAGTAAATACAAAAGTCCGTCTACAAGCTCATTTAAACTATGTGGAGGAATATTTGTCGCCATACCTACTGCAATACCGCTTGATCCATTAAGCAACAAATTTGGTACTCTAGCAGGTAAAACATCAGGCTCGCTCAACGAATCATCATAATTTGGTACAAAATCAACCGTGTCTTTATCGATATCACGCAAAAGCTCTTCTGCTAAAATCGTCATTCTAGCTTCGGTATAACGCATTGCAGCTGCACCATCACCATCAATTGATCCAAAGTTTCCTTGTCCATCAATACTTGGATAACGCATAGAAAAATCTTGCGCCATTCTTACCAAAGCATCATAGACAGCGGTATCGCCGTGCGGATGATACTTACCTATAACATCCCCCACTATACGAGCAGATTTTTTATAAGCACTTCTACTTCCTACACCAAGATCATCCATGGCATATAAAATTCTTCTATGAACAGGCTTAAGTCCATCTCTTGCATCGGGCAATGCACGACCTATAATAACACTCATAGAATAATCTAAATAACTTGATTTGATAGAGTTTTCTATATCTATAAGCTCAATGTCAGAATCTTTGTTAAAAATATTCTCCATAAAAATCCTTCCACAATTTCAAAGACTTTATTTTAGCATATTAAACTTTTGCATCAGCTAAAACTAAAGCAAAAAGAACTAAAATTTTATTTTTTTCCAAAAATTTTTTTGCTTCAAGTAAACTAGAACCTGAAGTAATCACATCATCTACTAAAATTACAGGATTATTAATCTTTTTTAAAAGTTTAAAATTTCTTTTATTTTTTTGCCTAAACTCTAAACTTTTTCCTGAATATTTAATATGATTTTGTGCTTGTAAAACACCAAAAATAGGTTTTAAAAATTGAGTTTTTAAATATTTAGCCAAAATAGCAGAATGAGAATAAAGCTTATTTTCAACCCTATCGTCTAAAGCAATGATATTAATTTTTATTTTAGGCTGAAAAAAATTTTTAAATTTTGCAAAACTTAATCTTGCCAACATATGAAACACAAAATAACCATACATCTTATGTTTAGAATATAAAAGATGTTTGATTTCATGATACTTGTAAAAAGAATATACCTTAAAACCATTTTCTAATTCTCTGATGCCTAAGGAAAATTCTTCAAGTTCTTTTACGCAAGAATCACAAAAACAAAGCAGGGTAAATCCCCCGCAATTTACGCATTTCAAAGTTCAGAAATAAGACTAGCTGCCTTATTTGCTATTTGCTTAATAAGCAAATGTGTATAAAAAGTAGTATCTTTTAAATCTTCAAAACCTTGAACATCTTGATTGGTTCTTAAGGTAAATTTTTTATTTCTATTAATATCACTTACACTTAAAACTCCAACAAGCTTTGAATGTAAACCTAAACTATCTTGCTTTGCACCATAATTAACAAAATTAAAATCAATTTTAGTTACATAGGGTGAATTTGCATTATTACTATCAAGCACAACAATACCACGAGATTGAAGTTCTTGTTTTAGGTAAGTATAAAATACGGCATTAAAATCAACATTGACATATAATTTTTGTCCTTTAGCATCAAGAACTTTTTGCTCTTCTTTTAAATCATAAAATCTATGTAAATAAACTTTTTTCAAAGCAACACCTGTATCTAAAGTACGTTTGTTAGCACAACACTCAATACCGATGTCACTCACATATAAAAGACCTTTGATTTTAGCTTCAAAGCCACTAGGACTTTCACAAGATGAGCAAGCTGTATTTTTTGATATTTGATTGACTTGAGCAAAGGTATTTTTACTTGCACAAGCATTTAAAAATAAAGCTATCGCTGCAAAAAATAAAAATTTTTTAATCATTTTCTCTCCTTAAAAATTTCAATTTCTGAAAAATATTTTTCAAAATTGTATTAAAATTAAAAGCAAATTTCAAGCCACATTTTTAAAAATATAATTCCAAAATTATATTTTAATCAATCTTAAGCACACTTAAAAAAGCTTCTTGTGGTAAATTGACCTTACCTATGGCTTTCATTCTTTTTTTACCTTCTTTTTGCTTTTCTAGTAATTTTCTTTTTCTGGTAATATCTCCACCATAACATTTTGCTGTCACATTTTTACCCATAGATTTAACCGTTTCTCTTGCGATGATTTTATTGCCTATACTTGCTTGAATCGCCACTTCAAAAAGTTGCCTAGGAACGATTTCCTTCATAGCACTTACTAATTCTCTTCCCTTGCTAAGCGCTTTTTCGCTTGGCACGATAATGCTTAAGGCATCGACATTTTCTCCTGCGACCTTAATATCAAGCTTTACAAGATCGCCTACGCGAAATTCTATAGGTTCATAATCAAAACTCGCATAACCTTTAGTTAAAGACTTTAATTTGTCATAAAAATCCATTACTATTTCATTTAAAGGCACATCGTATTCTAGCAAAACGCGTTCAGGCGTGATATAGTCCATTTTTACTTGCACGCCTCTTTTGCGATTTAAAAGAGTGATTAAATTCCCTAAAAATTCACTTGGAGTGATGATAGTGGCTTTTACATAAGGCTCTTTAATATGATCAATTTTATTAACCGGTGGGAGTTCGCTAGGATTTTGAATTTTGATAAGTTCTCCATCAGTTTGATAAATTTCATAAGTTACGGTTGGTGCGGTGGCAATTAAGTCAAGATTAAATTCTCTTTCTAATCTTTCTTTAATCACTTCCATGTGCAAAAGTCCCAAAAAGCCCACTCTAAAACCAAAGCCTAAAGCCAAAGAAGTTTCAGGTTCATAAGTGATAGAACTATCATTGAGTTTTAACTTATCCAAAGCATCTCTTAAATCTTCAAATTTATCCGTTTCTATAGGATAAAGTCCCGCAAAAACAAAAGCCTTAGCCTTTTCAAAACCGCCTATTGCTTCTTTGGCTTTATTTTTCACTAAAGTGATAGTATCGCCCACTTGCACATCGCCCACGGTTTTAAGCCCAAGCACTACAACACCTACTTCGCCAGACTTTAAAGTATTTGTTTTAATAGGACTTAGAGGATGAGGATAAAAAAGATCTTGCACAATATGCTTTTTACCTGTACCCATAACCAAAACTTCATCATTTTTAGCGATTTCACCCTCATAAATTCTAACCAAAGCCAAAGCACCTAAATAATTATCAAACCAAGAATCATAAATCAAAGCCTTAGTCGGTGCTGCGTCATTTGTTTTTGGTGCGGGGATTTTTGTGATAATCGTTTCTATAAGTTCTTTTATACCCACGCCCGTTTTAGCACTCACACAAATAGCATTTTCACAATCTATACCGATAATATGCTCGATTTCATGTTTTACTTTTTCTATGTCTGCATTTGGTAAATCGATTTTATTGATCACAGGAATGATTTCAAGATTGTTTTCAAGAGCTATATAAACATTAGCTATAGTTTGAGCTTCTACTCCTTGAGAAGCATCGACAACTAGCAAAGCTCCTTCGCAACTTGCCAAAGAACGACTCACTTCATAAGAAAAATCCACATGCCCTGGAGTGTCTATGAGGTTTAAAACAAAATTTTCATTATTAAATTGGTAATTTAATCTCACAGATTGTGCTTTTATAGTGATACCGCGTTCTTTTTCTATATCCATAGTGTCCATAACTTGCGAACTCATTTGCCTATCACTAATAGCTCCGCACTCACTTATAATCCTATCTGCAAGAGTAGATTTTCCATGATCAATATGTGCTATGATGGAAAAATTTCTAATATTTTTCATTAATTTCCTAATAATCGTTAATAAAGCTATAGATTTTAACAAAGATTATGTTTAAAATAAATAAATTTTTTACTTTATTATAAAAAATTTATATAAAAA
>NZ_NFNY01000137.1 GCF_002179165.1 Campylobacter jejuni | reverse complement strand
CAAGAGAGTGAATACAATGAAACCCTTTTATTTGAAGCTGTAAAAGAAGCAGAAACTTATAGGGTTACACAGCTTTTAATCGAACTTGGAGCCAATGTAAATTTTGTTACTCCAGTTACTCCTTTAGATAATACAAAAGGATCTAGAAATAAAAAACTTTTAAAAGATGCAGGAGCAATGACTTCAGAGCAACTTGACAAGAAATTTAATATATATTGGGATCATAAAGAGTGCAAAAAAGATAAAAACTATATGGAAAAATACTGCAAACTTTTAAACGACGCTATAAAAAAAGCCAAGGAGAATGAGTAGAGTGATAAAAATTAACTTTAGATAAAATAAATTATAAGGAAAGATAATGAAAAATAAAAATTTACTGGATGAAGATTTACAAAAAGTATTTAAATATTATCTTAGAAATGATAGTTATTTAAAAGGTGCTTTAGATGGTTTAAAAAAATATGAGAGAAGATCGTTTATAAGCAGTATTTTAAGCTACGAATATAAAAATCTAGTGGAAAGTGGCGACTTAAAAGTCGATGAAAAATATAAAGCTATTTTACCACCTAACTTAATCGCCATTTTAGAATATGACAAAAATAATTTCAGCAGTGCAATTCTTAGCAATTTTATTAATGATTTAAAATTTGAATTAGAACATATAGAAATGGAACTCTATGATGATCCTGCTGACTTTGAGGGAGAAGATTATTATAATGAAGATAGCGATTGTGATGAAGATTATAGTATAGAAGATTGGGTAGAAGATCAAGTAAGCAATATAAAAGATTTTTTATATGCATTAGAAGATTTTAAAAGAAAAAATCATTAAATTTTTTTAAAAAAATCTTTTAACAATAAAAGTTATTTTGGTAAATTAACTTTATTTTCAAAAATTTCAAGCACACTTAAAGGCAAAATTTCATGCTCTAAAGTGTGAATTTTTGTCTCAAATTCTTCAAAACTTAAATTTCCTTTTTCAAAAGCTTTTTGTGCGATAATTTTTCCACCATCTAATTCTTCATTTACCCAATGCACACTCACTCCAGCCACTTTCATATCACTCTCAAAACTCTCTTTTATGGCATTTGCACCTTTAAAAAGTGGTAATAAAGACGGATGAAGATTAATGGCTTTAATATTTTTTGTAAAAACAGGACTTAAAATTCGCATAAATCCTGCCAAAATCGTCAGATCTGCTCCACTTTCTTTGATTTTTTGTACCAAAACTTCATCAAATTCTTCTCTGCTTTTATAATCTTTATGTTCAATTATCACGCTTTCAAGGCCAAATTTTTTAGCCCTTTGTATGCCAAAAGCGTCTTTCTTATTGCAAAGGCAAAGTGCGACTTCGTAAGTGTTTGAACCTATAGTTTTTTGATGAAGACGATCTAAAATATTTTCTAAATTACTACCATTTCCACTAAAAAGCACCGCTAATTTTACAAGCATTTTAATCCTTTTATGAGTTTTATTGCATCAAAACTATTTTTGTTAAATTTATATTTTCTAGCTACCAAAGCATGTGCCAAACAAGCATTTTTCGCTGCTTCCAAGGAAGTGAAATTTGCACCCAAGAGTGCGGCTATCATACCACTTAAAACATCGCCACTTCCGCCTTTTGCTAAGCTAGCATTTCCTAAGTTTAGCACATATAATTTTTCTTTTTGTATGATGATAGGATTTGCACCCTTTAAAACAAGAACACAACTATAATTTTGCGCGAATTTTTTAGCATAAAAAAAGCGATTTTTTTGCAAATCTTCTACGCTTAAATCTTCATCAAAACACATTTTATAAAGTCTTGTGAATTCTTTTGGGTGCGGCGTGATAACCACATCTTCTCTATTTAAATACCAAAGTAAAGCTTCACTTAAAAAGCAATTTGCATCTAAGACCAAAGGTTTGGTTTGTAAAATCTCATCTTTTAAAATGTCTAGATTCTCAAGTCCCATTCCTAAACACAAGGCACTTGCATCATTTGAAAGGCTTGATTTTATCATTAAAAGTGGAGAAAAACTTTTTTTAGCGACTAATGACACAAGCCCACTACCAAAATTTAAAGCCCCAAGTCCTGCTAAAGTGCCAGCACTTTCATTGCCCACTATAAAAATGTGTCCGAAATTTCCTTTATTAGAATTCACACTTCTTTTTATGATTTTTAAGTCTTTTTTTTCTAGTAAAAAAGCATTTTGATTAGGGCTGAATAATTTATCATTTATGCCTAAATTTGCGATTTTGATTTTACCTACAAATTCTTTAGCAAAATCTTCGAGTAAAATTTCTTTCAAGGCCCCCATACACTGCGTAATATCCGCTTTAAAACAAGGTAAAAAGCCTAAATTTGTCGGTATATCACAAGCAATTTTTAAAGCTTTACTTTTATTTGCTTTTTCTAAAATTTGCTTTGTTTTTTCATCCACTTCGCGGTTACTTCCAGTGCCTAAAATACAATCAACAATGATGTGAAATTTGTTAAATTTAGGTTCTTTTTGTATGAATTTAAAATCAAAATTTTTTAAAATTTGTTCTTGTTTTTTAAAAATTTCATTTTCTTTAAAGCCTAATTTATAAGCTTTTACCCCTTTTAAATTCCTTAAAGCCACAAGACCATCGGCAGCATTTTTCCCGCCACCTAATAAAAAAAGTATTTTTATCTTTTTGATTTTAAATTTATTGCGGATTTTTTTGGCCTCTTTTTTGATAAGTTTAGCCAAATTCAGCCCTGCATTTTCCACTAAAATGATTTCATCTAAGCCTTTTTCACAGGCACTTTGCTCGAGTAATTTTATATTATCAGTAATAATTTTCATAGTCTTTTTTCACCAAAAAATAAACATTTTTTTCTCTTTCTTCTTCAAATTTTTTCATTTTAGGTAAAAATTTTTGGATTAAAGCACGAAAATTTTTAAAACCATAATTTTGCGGATGAAAGTCAGAATATTTGCGATTCATATTAGTGCGAATTTGTGCATATTCTGCACGACCTTTTTCATCAATGAGTTGTTCGGTTATATTAATCAATGCTTTTAAATAATCTTTGCTTAAAATATCTTCTTTTTTATTTTCATCTTGATCAAGGTAAAAAAATTCACTAAAAGCATTTACATACGATTTTATCGACTTTTCAAGCCCCATTCCTATAACTTGTTTTTTGTTTTCTCTTAGTTTTTGTATGAGTGAAGTATAATCACTATCGCTTGAAACGATGACAAATATATCGATGTTTTTTTCATAAAATATACTCATCATTTCAGTGATTAAATACATATCGCTTGAATTTTTATTTGCAGCGAAATTAAACTGCTGCATAGCAATGAGTGAGTATTCTGCGATTTGATCTTTCCAACCTTGTATATTTTTTTGCGTCCAATCCCCATAAATGCGTTTAATGATGATTTCTCCATAATCTGAAGCAATATCAAAAATACTTTTTGCATATTTTGCTGGTATATTTTCCGCATCAATAAAAATAGCTATGCTTTTATTTTCCATAATTTAAACCTTTATTCTAAAGCTTAAAGCTTCCAAAATGTGACTTTTATTTAATAATTCTTTTTCTTCAAAATCTGCAATACTTCTTGCAACTTTTAAAATTTTATTTAAAGCCCTTTGAGAAAGATTATAACGCGAAATGGCTAAATTTAAGGTATCTTGTGCTTCTTTTTCTAAAATGCAAAAATTTTTAAGTTCTTCATCGCCCAGTTTGCCATTGAATTCTTTTTGTCCGCGTTTTTTGCCAAAAATGAAAGCTTTTAAAATTTTTTCACTCATTTCTTTTGAGTTAATACTTGATTTATCATCTTTGTTTATTTCATCCATTGCGACATAAAGATCGATTCTATCCATAATAGGTGCTGAAATGCGGTTTTTGTATTTTTTAATTTCGTTTTCGCTACAAATACAAGTTAGATTTTTTGAAAATAAATTCCCGCAAGGACAAGGATTTTGTGCGGCTACAAAGCTAAATTTGGTTTCATAAGTGATTTTTGAATTTACTCTTGAAATATTGATTTTATAGTCTTCCAATGGCTCTCTTAAGCTTTCAATGATTTGTTTGTTAAAATGCGGAAATTCATCAAAAAATAACACTCCACCATTTGCCAAAGCGACTTCTCCAATTTTTGCATTTTTAGTTCCACCACCAAAAATACTTGCTCTTGTGCTTGTATGATGTGGATTTCTAAAAGCTCTTTTTGGTGTAAATTCGCAGTCTTTGGCATTTAAAGACATATAAGCATTTTGCATTAAAATTTCATTTAAACTTTGCGGAGGCATGATATCAACAAGGCGTTTAGCACACATACTTTTACCACTTCCAGGACTTCCTTCAAATAAAATATTATGCATACCAAGTGCGGCTATCATACAAGCTTTTTTAGCTTTTTCCTGACCTTTTATATCTTTAAAATCGAGTTCAAAATGATTATTTTGTATAAAAATTTCATCATTAATCCTTAAAGGATTTGCAAATAAAGGATGACTTTGGCTAAATTTAAATTTTTGGTAGTTTTTTTCTTTAAAAAATTCGATCACATCATTTAAATTTTCAAGCCCATAAATATCTAAATTAGGTATCATCGAAGCTTTTAAAGCTATGCTTTTTGGCACTACGACTTTTGCATTTTTTATTTTTGCAGATAAAAATAAAAGTAAAGAAAAAAGCTCATTTGTGCTTTTAATGCTCCCATCAAGTCCAAGTTCTCCTAAAACAAAAAAATCTTCAAATTCTTCGTTTTGAAGTAAAATAAGTGTAGCAATAGCCAAATCAAAATGAGAACCTTTTTTTGGAATTCCCGAAGGGCTAAGATTGATAGTAATTTTTTTAGCAGGGAAAGCAAAATCGCAACTTAAAAGTGTAGCTTTAATGCGTTCTACACTTTCTTTGATAGCGATATTTGCAAGTCCTACTATATTTAAATTTGGTAATCCTCTTGTAAAGGTAGATTCTACATCGATGATATCTAAGTTTTCATCGAAGCTTACACATTTTAACTTTTTCATTTATTTTTTTTTAACTTCTTTTTGAATTCCTTATCAAATTTTTGTCTTTTTAAAAAAGAAATTTTTTCTATAAATAAATGTCCGTTTAAATGATCGTTTTCATGCTGGATAGCAACAGCTAAAAAACCTTTTGCTTCTAATTCTCTGTGTTCGCCGAAGCGATCTTGATATTTGAGTAAAATATGATTATAGCGTTCAACATCTTCAAAAAAATCAGGCACACTTAAACAACCTTCGGTGCAGGTGATTTTCTCTTCATCTAAAGGAATGATTTGTGGATTAATAATTTCTAGCAAATCTTCTTTTTTTTGCTCTTCATTTTCATCTAAAATATTTACAAGCAATGCCCGAAGTGGTATATCAACTTGTATAGCTGCTAAACCTACACCATTGCTTGCTATCATGGTTTCATACATATCATCAAGCAAGGTATGAAGTTCTTTGTCAAATTTTTCTACAGGTTCAGAATTAAGAAAGAGTCTGGAATTGGGATAAGTAATAATTTTTCTAATCATAAAAAAACCTTTATTTTAAATGATTTCTTAAAAAGAAATCATTTAAAACTTTTTTCTAAGACCTTATCAATAAGTCCATATTCTTTAGCTTCAATCGCACTCATAAAAAAATCTCTTTCTGTGTCTTTTTCTATTTTTGAAATTTTTTGCTTAGTATTTTTAGCTAAAATCTCATTTAAAATTGATTTTAATCTTAAAATTTCTTTTGCTTGAATTTCAATATCCGTTGCTTGCCCTCTTGCGCCGCCTAAGGGTTGGTGGATCATAATACGTGAATTTGGTAAAGCAAAACGCTTACCTTCAGCTCCACAGCTTAGTAAAAACGCTCCCATAGAAGCAGCTTGTCCTATGCAAATAGTGCAAACATCAGGTTTAATATAATTCATAGTATCATAAATGCTAAAACCACTTGTAATTACACCGCCTGGAGAATTAATATACAAATAAATATCCTTTTGCGGATCTTCTGCTTCTAAAAACAAAAGTTGTGCTACGATAGAAGCGGCAAGTTCATCATGAATTTCACCGCTAAGCATAATGATTCTATCTTTTAGAAGTCTTGAGTAAATATCATAACTTCTCTCTCCGCGACTTGATTTTTCAATAACATAAGGGATAAACATTATTTATCCTCTTTTTGTTTTTTGGCCGGTTTTTCTGCTTTAGGCATAAAAATATCACTAAAAAGTCTTTCTTCAATTAAGGCCATTTTTACAGCCGGCAATGCACCTTGTTTTTTATAGTTTTCCAAATGTTCTTTTGGATTCATTCCATAGCGATATGCTTCAAAATAAATTGCTTGAATAAGTTCTTGATCACTTACTTCAATTTTACGAATTTTTGCAAGTTCATCAATAATAAAAGTCAGTTTTACACTTTTTTTTGCTTCTTCTTTGAAAGAATCGCGTTTTTCTTGATATTTTTCTTTACTTGCTTTTAACTCTTCGATCTCTTTTTCGCTAAAAGTATTAAATGCTCCACGGAATTGCATATCGGTTTCTTGTTCTACTATACCTTTTGGTAAATCAAAATCGAATTTTTCTATTAAAGCATCTGCAAATTTAGCTTTTAACTCATCATTTACAAGTTTGAAAAGTTTTTCATTTTTGATTTGCTCTTTAAGTTTTTCATCTAAAAGTTCAACGCTTACTTGTTCTTCATTTGGCAAAAGTTTTTTTAGTATTTCATCATCAAGTTCAGGCAATTTTAATTCTTGAATTTCATGAAGTTTTACTTTAAAAACAGCATCTTTTCCTGCTAAATGCGTGGCACCATATTCTTTAGGAAAAGTTACTTTAATATCTTTCTCTTCTCCTACTTTCATTCCCACCATACCTTCTTCAAAACCTGGTATGAATTGTTTAGAACCAATTTCTAAGATATAATTTTCAGCTTTACCACCCTCAAAAGCTTTATCATCAACAAATCCTTCGAAGTCAAATTTAGCAAAATCGCCTTCTTTTAAAGCCCTTTTAGTTTTAATCACTTCAGGTGTAGCAAAGCGTTTTAAAAGCTCTTCTTTTTTTTCATCAATTTCTTTTTTACTTACTTTTGGAGTTTGATACTCGGGGATAAGTTTTTCATAACCATCTAATTTAAATTCAGGTTTAAAAGAAAGTGCTAATTCAGCAATAATTTCTCCATCTTTACGATCAAATTTTTCAAAATACGGCTCACCCACAAGCTCTTTTGTTTCTTTCTTAAGTTCTTTTAAAGCATTATCAACTGCTGATTTGAAAAGATTTTGTTCCGCATCCCTAGTCAATTCTTTTTCATATCTTTTAAGCACCGCAGCAACAGGAACTTTTCCTGGTCTAAAACCATCCATTTTTACATTTTTAGAAGCTTTTTTTGCTAAATTTTCTACTTCATTTTTAATCATTCCTGAAGGAATTTTTACACTAGCAGTCGCATTAACAGAATCTAATTGCTTTGCTTTTACTTCCATATATTTTCCTTATAAAATAAAATTTTGCTTTAATAATAGCATTTTTTTCCTTATTAGTTGCATAAAATTTTAAAGCATTTTATGTTAAAATTGCTAAGAAATAAAAATTACGGAGAATAATTTGCAGGAAAAATTTGAAAATTGCGTAAAAGTGATGCTTGAAACTATAGGGGAAAATCCAAATCGAGAAGGTTTAGTAAAAACCCCAAATCGCGTATTTAAAGCTTATGAATATTTAACAAGCGGATATAATCAAAATGTAAAAGAAATTTTAAACAATGCTTTATTTGAAAGTTCAAATAATGAAATGGTTTTGGTTAGAGATATAGAATTTTACAGCCTTTGCGAACATCATCTTTTGCCTTTTTTTGGACGTGTTCATGTGGCTTATATCCCTGATAAAAAAGTTGTTGGGCTTAGTAAAATTCCACGCCTTGTGGAAGTATTTGCAAGAAGGCTTCAAATTCAAGAGCAACTCACCGAGCAAATCGCTGAAGCTTTAATGGAAAATGTAGGAGCAAAAGGCGTCGGTGTAGTGATAGAAGCAAGGCATATGTGCGTTGAAATGCGTGGGATACAAAAGGTAAATTCTACCACTTCGACTTCAGCACTTCGCGGACTTTTTTTAAAAAATGAAAAAACGCGTAAAGAATTTTTTGAACTCATCAATTCTCCAAAACAGGTTCGTTTTTAATGAATTTAGAAAAACTTCGATCCAAACTTGGCAAAGAAAATTTAAGTGCAGTATTTGGGGAAATCACCAAAATTTCAGCCACAAGTATAGAAATTCGCGGACTTAAAACCGGAGTAGGCGATATAATAAAACTTGTTTCAAATGAAAATGAAAATTTAAGCACTTTGGCAATGGTGGTTGAGATTAAAGAGCAATTTAGCTATTTAAGTCCTTTTTCTTTTATTGAAGGCTTTAAAATAGGCGATCGTGCCTTTATGAGTGATGCGGGTATGCAAATAGGCGTTAGCGATGAACTTTTAGGACGAGTAGTCGATCCTTTTATGCGACCAAAAGATAGCAAAGGTGCTATTGAGGTGAGTAAATATATGCCCATCATGCGTGCACCCATTGACGCGATGAAAAGAGGACTTATAGAAGAAGTATTTCCTGTCGGAGTTAAGACCATAGACGCACTTTTAACTTGCGGTGTGGGGCAAAAACTCGGTATTTTTGCAGGAAGTGGCGTAGGAAAATCCACGCTAATGGGAATGATAGTAAAAAATTCCAAAGCCCCAATAAAAGTCGTGGCTTTAATAGGTGAAAGGGGGCGCGAAATCCCTGAATTCATACAAAAAAATTTAGGTGGAAAGCTTGATGATACGGTTATTATCGTAGCAACCAGTGATGATAGTGCTCTAATGCGTAAATACGGAGCTTTTTGTGCTATGAGTGTGGCAGAATATTTTAAAGAACAAGGCAAGGATGTGCTTTTCATTATGGATAGTGTGACGCGTTTTGCTATGGCGCAAAGAGAAATAGGACTTGCTCTTGGTGAACCGCCTACCACAAAAGGCTATCCACCAAGCGTTTTAAGCCTTTTACCCCAACTTATGGAACGCACTGGAAAAGAAGAAGGTAAGGGCACGATAACGGCATTTTTCACGGTTTTGGTTGATGGCGATGATATGAGCGATCCAATTGCTGATCAAAGCCGTTCTATTTTAGATGGACACATTGTTTTAAGTCGTGAGCTAACGGATTTTGGAATTTATCCACCTATTAATATACAAAATTCGGCTTCAAGGGTAATGGGCGATATCATCACACCCGAACATAAGCTTTTGGCAAGGAAATTTAAACGCTTAAATTCGCTTTTAAAAGAAAATGAAGTTTTACTTCGCATTGGTGCTTATCAAAAAGGAAGTGATAAAGAACTCGATGAAGCCATAGCCAAAAAAGAATTTATGCAAAAATTTTTAGGACAAAATCCTGAAGAAAGTTTCGATTTTAATCAAACTATAGAACTTTTAAAACAAATTGATACTAATATAGTGCCAAATTTAGCCCCAACGCAAAATATAAATTTAGGAAGTGCCAACGCGACTTTGCCTAATCCAAACCAAAAATGATTTTTTTATAAATTTTAATAGTGAAATTATTTGATTAAAATATTTTTTAAGTAATTTAGTTTTATTAAAAATAGCAAAGATTTTCTTGCTATTAGCAGAAAGAAAATCTAAAATCATTAAAAAGATTTTGCATATCTTGGGAAAAAACCATCACTTCTTGGTTCTAGCATTAAATTAGCTTGGCAATCAACTAAAATAAAATTCCAAAACCCAGCTATAGCTGCACCTGCTATAACATCTCTTGTATAGTGTTTATCTGCTTTTACACGAGAATAACCCACATAAGTGGCTAAAGCGTATGGGATTAATGCTTGTTTTATCCCGTATTTTTTATGTATGAAAGTCGCTCCAAAAAATGCTGCTGCACTATGTCCGCTAGGAAAAGATAAATTATCGCTTTTGTCAGGTCTTTCTTCTTTTACGATTCTTTCTTCTTTTACGATTCGCTTAAGCACTTCAACGCTTCCTTGAGTTGCGGCAAAACTTAGTGTATAAGGCAATATACCATCCTTAAAATCGTCGTTATAAAAAAGCAAACCAAAAGCATAAAGCAAAACTGCGATTTGAACTATGTCTCCTGTATTTTTTATCTGCTCTTTATCATCAAAAATATTTGCATATAAATGAGAAAACAAAGCCGATAATAAAAATATTTTAAAAAATTTCATAAAAACCTCACTTAAAATAAAAATGAGATTTTATTTTACCCCCCCCCTAAATCTAAGCTTAAATTCATACAAAATAATAAAAAATATACAATTTGATTAATAAACCAACTATATTTTTCAACCCACTTTAAATCCATAAATATATCTTTTGTTTATATCTTATCTTCCCTTTACCATCTTACTATATTCGAACTTTTATAATTTTTACTAAAAGTTCTTATTATTAATCTTTATCAACATAAAGCTTATATTTAAAAATCATGATATTTATAAAAAATATACACATAAAAAGGTAAAAAATTTCATTGCCATAAAAATTTATAGTAAAAAATAAATTTTTTTAAACCCCTTTCTAAACTCTAAATATCCATATCCCCCCCCCCAGTATATTGACATTGTTTTAGTTTTTAATTAATAGTATCTTAAGAAACATTATTTATAATTTAACTTATTTAAATGATATTTTTTAATAAATAATATAAAATATCATTTGATATTTTAAATTAAATTTTATTTCTAGGAGTATATACTTGAAAACTTTGAATTTATCAAGTAAGGCTTTAGGCAGTAATGTTGCTTGTCCTACGGGGGGGGGG
>NZ_NFNY01000035.1 GCF_002179165.1 Campylobacter jejuni | reverse complement strand
ATTTTTTATAATTTTTTTGTCAATTTTACACAAAATTTATTTTTTTTTTTTTTGTTTTTACCTAAAATGGATAAAAACTAGGAGGAAAAAATGAGTCATTTTGCTTTAATTGGCATTCTTGTTTTTGCTATTGTTTTTATAGTTTTTGCCATCACAAGGTTAAAAATCCATGCTTTTTTAGCCCTTTCTTTGGCAAGTGTTTTAGTGGCATTGCTGACTAAAATTCCTTTAGAAAATATAGGAGGGATACTTGAAAAAGGAGTAGGGGGTACTTTGGGATTTTTAGCTATTATCATAGGTTGTGGTGCGATTTTAGGAAAAATGCTTGAAATCAGTGGCGGAGCTAAGGTAATAGCAAATTCTTTACTTTCTTTGCTTGGTAAAAAAAGAGCCGATATAGCGATGATGCTAGTTGGGTTTATTGCTGGAATTCCTGTATTTGTGGAAGTGGGTTTTGTGCTTTTAGCTCCACTTATTTTTGTTGTGGCTAAACAAATGCAAATTTCACGCATTAAAATAGGCATAGCTTTAGCTACTTCACTCATGTGTGTGCATTGCTTGGTTCCGCCTCACCCTGCAGCAACTACCATAGTAGCGACTTTAGGAGCAGATATTTCTAAAGTGATTATCTTTTCTTTGCTTACGGGACTTGTTTGTGCTTTTTTTGGAAGTATAATTTATTTAAAATTTTTTCATTTTGAAAAAGATGAAAATTTGGTAATAGATAATGAAGTTTCAAAAGGCAAAACACCAAGTGTTTTTGCGACTTATTTTACTATTTTACTTCCTTTGCTTTTAATGTTAAGTAAAGTTTTTTTCAAAAATGATATCATTATTTTTATAAGCAATCCTATCGTGGCACTTTTAATCAGTGTTTTTGTATCTTATTATACCTTAGGTTTAAGACTTGATTATAAAATGCAAGATTTATTAGATCTAAGTTCAAATTCTTTTTTACAAATCGCAGGAATTTTGCTTATCATCGGTGCTGGAGGAGCGTTTAATGAAGTTTTAATTCAAAGTCAAATAGGTAATGCTTTAAAAGAAGTTTTGAGTGATTTTAAACTCGATCCCATTTTCCTAGCTTGGCTTGTGGCTATTATCTTACACGCTAGTGTTGGAAGTGCAACGGTAGCAATGATCAGTGCTGCGGGTATAGTTTTAAATCTTGATTCTAGTGTGAGTAAAGAGGTTTTATGTCTTGCGATAGGAAGTGGCGCGATAGGTTGCACTATAGTAACAGATAGCTTGTTTTGGCTTGTGAAAGAAACTTTAAAATTAAATATGAAAGAAATGTTTAAATATTATACAGGTGCTACTTTTGTGGCTTCTTTAGTAGGGCTTTTGCTTAGCTTTGCTTTATCTAAATTGATTTAAAAGGATGAAAGATGTTATTAGAAAATTTAAAACAAATGAAAGAAAGTTATTGGCTAAATGATGATTTAAATGCCAATATTAAAGAAGAATTAAATTCAAAAGGAATTGTTTTTGAAGATATAGAAGATGCAAGAGCTAGACTTAATCGCTTTGCACCGCTTTTAAAAATTCTTTTTCCAGCCACTTTAAAAACAAATGGCATTATAGAAAGTCCGCTTGAGTGTGTTAATATTTTTAAAAAAGAATTAGAAAAATTAGAAAATATAAGTATCAGCGGAGATGTTTTTATAAAGCTTGATTCGCATTTGCCTATTTCTGGATCGATTAAGGCAAGGGGTGGAATTTATGAAGTTTTAAAACATGCTGAAGATTTACTTTTGGAAAATAAGCTTTTAAATTTAAAAGATGATTATTCTAAGATTATAGAATTTAAAGATTTTTTAAGCAAATATAAAATAGCGGTAGGTTCTACTGGAAATTTAGGACTTTCCATAGGGATTATGAGTGCAAAACTTGGTTTTAAAGTCAGTGTTCATATGAGTAATGACGCTAAAGAATGGAAAAAACAAATGCTAAGAGAGCATGGTTGTGAAGTGATTACTTATGAGAGCGATTATGGTAAGGCGGTAGAAGAGGGCAGAAAAGCGGCTAAAAATGATGAGTATTGCTATTTTATCGATGATGAGAATTCTAAAAATTTATTCTTAGGATATAGTGTTGCGGCAAAAAGATTAAAAGGGCAATTACAAGCTTTAGATATTACTATTAGCAAAGAAAAACCTTTATATGTGTATTTACCTTGCGGAGTTGGCGGTGGTCCTGGTGGCGTGGCTTATGGACTTAAGAGTGAATTTGGGGAGAATGTAAAATGCTTTTTTGCAGAACCTACGCATAGTCCTTGTATGATGCTAGGGCTTATGAGTAAAAAACATGATGCAATTAGCGTTAATGATATAGGACTTGATAATAAAACCGCCGCAGATGGCTTGGCTGTAGGTCGTGCTTCAAAATTAGTAGGAAAAGTGCTTGAAAGAGTAATAGATGGTTGTTTTAGTGTGAGTGATGAAAATATGTATAAATATTTAACTTTAATGCATAAAAGTCAAAATATTAATTTAGAGCCTTCCGCACTAGCCGGTGTTAAAGGTCTTGTTTTTAGTAAAGAATTAAACAATACTCATCCAAATGCTATCCATCTTATTTGGGCAACTGGAGGCAATATGGTGCCTTTAAAAGAAATGCAAAATTTTATCAAAGAAGGCGAGAAATATTTATAAATTTATTTTTCCATAAAATTTTTAAGTAATTTTTTGCCATTTTGGCTTAAAATCGCTTCAGGGTGAAATTGCACTCCATAAATTTCATATTTTTTATGCTTGATAGCCATGATAATATCTTCATCATTTAAAGCCAAAATTTCACAATTTTTTGGCATTTTGCTGATGTGTAAGGAATGATATAAACAAATTTTACTTTTATTTTTTATACCTTTAAAAAGTAAGGTTTTTTTGGCATTTTTGTTTAGATGAAGTCTTGAAATTTTACCATGCATAGGGTGGGGCATTTTAGAAATTTTTCCGCCAAAAACCTCGCCTATGCACTGATGACCTAAACAAATTCCCAATATTTTTTTATCTTTTTTAAAGTATTTAATGGCTTTTAAGCTAAGCTTTGATTCGCTAGGAGAATTTGGACCTGGAGAGATGATTAAATGTGAAAAGTTAAATTTGGCTAAATCTTTTGCTTTTTTAAATTCATCATTTTTAATCACTTTGCATTTAAAGCCAAGTTCTTTAAGATAAAAGATTATGGTATAGCTAAAAGAATCGTAATTGTCTATAAAAAGGATTTTTTTCATATGAGTTTTACCTTTTTTAATCCACGCACGGAGTTAATACAATAAATTTCATCAGCATTGAGTAAATCTTGTTTGAAAAGTGTTTTTTCTTTAATAAGTTTTAAATCCAATAAAAACTGCCTATAAATTCCATTTAAAAGTCCGCTTTGTAAAGTAGGGGTGTAAAAAATATCATCTTTTTTTATGACGATATTGCTTCTTGAGCCTTCGCATAATTCATCTTTTTGGTTAAAAAAAGCTATATCAAAACATTGATTTTCTTTCCATAAAAAAGATTTTTCATCATAAATTTTTCTTAATGAACTCTTATAATATAAAAAATCATTGCAAGAATTTAAACTCACATCGCTTAAAAAAAGTAAATCATTTGTTTGATTTGTAAGATTGGTGTTTGAAATCTTAAAATTTCCATTTTTTTCTAAAATGATTTTTATGATGGCTTCTTTTGGAGCATTTAATTTAAATTTATAAAATAAATTATGTTTTTCATGAAAAAGTTTTTTATTTAATTTTTCAAGGCTTAAGTTTTGAAATTCGTTAAAATTAATGTTTTTATTTAAAATAAAATTAAATTTGTGATTGAGTTTTTGCGTGTTAAATCCAAGCTTTAGACCCGAATTTAAAAGCCTTTGAAGATGTTCTTTAAAGAATAAAATAAAGCCGTTTTTATAATACATTGTTTCAAAAAGATAAAAATCCTTTGGCATTAAAAAACTGGCCTTTAGCTTTAATTCTTCAAATTCTTCATTTAATTTAGAATCCCACACTAAGCCACTTCCAACGCTGTATTTATAAACTTTTTCTTTTTCTATGGTGCGAATGGCTACGCTAAATTTGCTCTTTTTTTTATGCACGAGCCCTATGGCACCGCAATAAACCCCTCTTTGTCTTTTTTCTAAATCTTTTATAAGCTTTATGCTTTCAATCTTTGGAGCGCCTGTGATAGAACCGCTTGGAAATAGGGCTTTAAAGATTTTATAATAATTTATATTTTTTTTGAGCTTGCCTTTTATAGTGGAAGTCATTTGGTGTAAAGTAGGGTGACTTTGGATTTTAAAAAGTCTTGTTTTCATACTTTCTTTTTTGATGAGCTTTGAAAGATCGTTTCTTAAAAGATCAGCTATCATTACATTTTCGCTTAAATTTTTAGTGTCGTTTTTTAAAAAAAGTTTATTTTCTTCATCTTTTTTAGGATTTTCATCTCTTTTGATAGTGCCTTTCATAGGTTTTGCGATGATATTTCTTTTATGTGTTTTGAAAAACAATTCTGGGGAAAAGGAAAGAATTTCTTTTTCCCCATCTTTAATAAAAGCTTTAAATTCGGTATTTTGTCTTTTTGATAAAAGATTAAATAAAGAAAAACTATCAAGTTTGCTTTCAAAATCAAAACTTTGAGTAAGGTTAATCTGATAACTTTGTCCCTTGGCAATGGCTTTTTTAACTAGGGCGAATTTTTTTTCATATTCTTTGAAATTTAAAGTATTCTTAAGTGAAGGTAAAAAACTTTCATCATCTATTTCTAAAGGTTTAAAAGGCTTTCTTTTTCTGTAAACAAAAAATTTCAAGTATTCTTCTTTACTTTTGTAATTTTTATCTTCTAAATACTTATAAAATTCATAATCAATCACACAAATAAAAAAGAATTTGTTTTTGTGTTTTTGTAAAATTTTAAAGCATTTTTTGCTTTCTTTATGGTTTTTTGCTTTTAAAATACATTTTAAATCATAATAAAAATGATTGTCAAAAATAGCGAAATTCTTACTCACGCTCACTTAATTCCTTTGCGACTTGTGCGGCAAGTTTGAGTTTGTCATTATCAAAATGCGTATAAATTCTTGAAGTGTTTAAGCTCGCGTGTCCTAGGGCTTCTTGCACCAAAACTAGATCTTTTTGTTTTTTATAAAGTAGGGTGGCAAAAGTGTGGCGTAGCATATGTGCGCCGTTTTTTTGTTTGCGGATTCCTGCACGAAATAAAATTTGTTCTACAATGCGACTGATGTAAGCTTGTGTCAAGGCCTTGCCATTGCGATTGACAAAAAGCAAACCATCTTCGCTTAAGTAATTAACTCTAACATCTTTTAATAAATGCTCGATCAATTCTTTTTTTATCATCACGACGCGGTATTTGTTACCTTTGGCACGAATTCTTATGATATAAAGATCGTTTTCTTCGCTAATATCTTTTAGTTTTATATTGATAGCTTCGCTTACGCGTATTCCTGTAAAAATAATGATTTTTATAATTAAACGATTGCGAATAGTGTTGTTTTTAAAATTGATTTTATCAATAGCCTCTAAGAAATTTTTCACTTCATCTTCACTCATAAATTCAGGCAATTTTACGCCTTTAGTGCCTGCAATTCCTGCCCAATTTTTAAGGCTTATATCAAAAATATGTGCTTTTTCTTCTTCTTCATTTTGCTTATCCAAAAAATCAAAAAAATTAATTACAGCAATGCGATAATTTTTCTTGCTTGCATCAGATAATGCCCCTGTGATACTTGCTAAAACTTCTACTATAAGCTCTTCATCAATTTGTTTTAAAGAATAAAGTTTGTAAAAATTTAAATATTTAAACACTTTTTTTAAAGGATTAAAATAGGTATTTACGCCACTAAGTCCTGCATTTCTAGCTTTTTTAACTAAAGCATCGAGTTCTTCTATATTTTTAACGCCTTTTGTGAGTGTAAAATTAACTTCCGCTAAGGCTTTTGGATTTTTAAGCTCTTTGTTTGAAAGAGAATTGAGTTTAAATTTCACATATTTACAAAGCCAAAACAAAAAAGATTTTTCAAAATTTTCTTCACAATCTAAAGGATATTTCATAAAAACTTTTCCTAAAACTTTAAAATTTTCACTTTTAATCAAAAAAGGTATTTTAGTATTAACTTAGTAAAAAAAAGCTTTTTTGGCAAATTTAAATCTTTAAATATAAATCAAAAAACCCTATATAAAAAATATTAAATTAAGCTTATATATTATGTATAAAGATATGATAAAAGGTAAAAATATATAAAATTTTTATTTTTGTATTGAAAACTGTAATTTTCAAACTTTTTTATTTATAGACAAAATTTACTTTCTTTATTGAATTA
>NZ_NFNY01000059.1 GCF_002179165.1 Campylobacter jejuni | reverse complement strand
TTTATAAAAATATGAAATTATCATTACTTGCAAAATATAAGCAATGATAAAATAGTGTTTTAATGAGGGTGAGAAATTTTAGAAATATTTTTGCAAATAAAGTTTTTAAGATGAATAAAAATCATTTCTACCTTTTTTAATATAAAAGCAGAAATGGAGTTTGATTTAAATCTTAAAATATTCCCTAAAATCATTACAAATTTCAAGGAAATTCACACCATCAATCGTAGGACTTTCTTTGAAAAATTCGAACATTCCTTCAAATCCGCTTTCAAGCTCTTTGGATTTTACTCCATAGCTTATGCTAAGTCCTGCTTCAATAAAAGCGGCGATTTTATCGCAGTATTTTAAGGCTTTGCCATCAATCGCACCAAATTCATTTTCATTAAAAGAACTTAAACTTCCGCTACAAAGCTCGATTTTGGCGTTTTTATAAGTGCGATTTTCAAATTCATTTTTAACAAAATTTGGCTCATCATTTCTTCCTTCTCTAATGCCTAAAATATAAGAAAATTCAGCCCTTAAATTTTCAGGTACAAAGGGCAAAATTTTATCATTTATCAGTTTCATTTCATAATCATTGATAATAGTGTGAAGTCCATCAATGCCGTATTTTACAGGGCTTATAATATCACGCGTTAAGGATTCAGGCAGATCGTGAAATAAAGCACAATAAAAATTGTTTTCTAATCTTTTATCACAAGCTTTGATTTTTAGTGAGTAAAAATATCCCAAAATCGCCACCACAAGCATATGTCCTAAAACAGCTGTTTCGGGTATGCGTGGAGTTTGTGCCCAACGCTTTTGGAAGCGAAGTCTTCCGCTTAAATCAATGATTTTGGCAATTTTTTGATTTAAAGCGATTTTTCTAGCACCAATTAATTCGTAATAATCTTCCAATTCTTCATCGACTTTATTTTTAATTTCTTCAATATCATTTAAAAAAGCTGAAGTTTGATAGATTATGTTAAATTCCCATTTTGTTGCAAAATATGATGCCGCTTTTAAAATAAGCCTTTCTTTAGTATAGCATTTGCCATTTAAATATTCTTCAAAACGCTTTAAAAAAGCTCCATTTTCTATATCTTCTATCATGGGTTCGATTTTGCTTAAAACCCAAGCATTAACTTCATCTTTTTTTTGACGCACGATTTCGTGATAAACATCAGGGCGTATATCAGTGACTATAACGCGGCTTAAAAACTCAAAAATTCCGCCCTCGATAATCATTCTCATATCGACATCTTTCTCCATTTTTGCAATAAAATAAGCAATGATGAATTTGTGTGCTTGTTTATCAAGCTCGACTAAATTTGCCATTCTAGGATAATCATTCCATCGACTGATCGACGCTGCTTTAAAAATGTGTTCTATTAATTTTATATTTATCATTTTAATTGCCTTTTCAAATTTTTTCAAATTTTATCATTTTTTCTTAAAATAATAAACAAAATCAAATTTTTTCTAAGCTTTTATACTTCTTGCATTTCTTTTTTTGCTCGGCGATTTTACTAAATTTTGCTTTATTTTATTTTTCCCATTTATGTAAATTGTTTATTTCTTAATGAGTAAGTGGTTATATTTGTATAATATGGATAAGAATTTATATTATTTATTATTTTGATTTCCTTTTGCAAGATGGATAAAAATCATTTCTACCAATATAAAAGGTAGAAATAAGATTTAATTTAGTTAAAATAATTTATAGTTATCTAAGAAAGATAGATTTTTATAGAATTTTCTAAGCCTTCAAATCTACGCTTTTGATATTATGTAAATTGAGTTTTGAAAAGATTTTAGTAAAATCATTATTATTTACATCTTTATCATCTATTTTAACACCAAAAAGAATTTCTAATTCTTTTCCTAAATTAAACTTATTTTCTAAAAGTTTTTTTAAAAGTTCAGTTTTTATATTATCATCTTTATAAGTTTGTGTGTTTTTACTTTTTCCTTGTATGGGTTTGAAATTCTCTTGTGTAGCAGTGCTATCAGCAATATCATCATGAATTAACATTTTATCACCCATAGCTATTTCATATTCTTTTACAAATTCATCGTGTCTTTTTTTAAAATCCATATATTTATTTTTAAACTCATCTAAGCTTAAATCTTCTTTCAAAAGTTTATTAAATTCATCTCTGAAATCTCCCGCTTTTTTTACTATATCAGAGCCTAAATGATACATTATAGCATAAGAAGTGAATATTAGCAGTTTTATATCTTGATCTATTGGATCCCATTTTTTGCGTTCTGGAATGATATTTTTAAATGGAGATTTTTCAATTTTATTTGGATCTTTAAGCTGATTTTCTTTCATAAAAGTATTAAAATCTTTCATCTCTTTTACGCCAACGCTTTCATCAAGTCCAAAAATTTTAGGATTATACTCAAATTTTTTGCCACGATAAGGCAAAGCACCTTCTCCCGTTATAAAAGACACTCCGTGTTTGTTGGTTTTAAAGACAATGTCTTTATTTTCTTGTTTATGATTAGAATTTGAATTTGTATAATTGTAATTTAAATTCGAGTTTATACTATTTATCATTGTATATCCTTATTGTCTTATATTCCATCCACCTAGATAATTCTCTAAAAATTCTTTATAATTTGAACTAATCTCTTTAATAACTTTGTAATTATTTAAAACAGGACTTGAATGCACTCTATACCAAGAACCTAATTTTTCATTAATAACAGCATTCTTTGTTAATAATATAAAATTTAATGTAAGATTATTTTATTACTTTTTAAATTTTAAGTCAAATTTATAAAAATATGAAATTATCATTGTTTAAAAAATATAAGCAATGATAAAATAGTGTTTTAATGAGGGTGAGAAATTTTAGA
>NZ_NFNY01000058.1 GCF_002179165.1 Campylobacter jejuni | reverse complement strand
ACAAGTTTAATTAAGTCCGCTTGTAGATTACCCCCACCGATTATAAAAAAATGTTTATTTCTCATTTGTTTCCTTAATTTTATTTAGATATTATAGCAAAAATTGAAAAAAATCTTTAGAAATTCTGATTTTGACCGATTTGAATACATAAAGAAAATTTATCAAAGAAAGAGTTTATAATGAAATTTTGTAAAAAATGTGTGATGCCAGACACTAAACCTGATTTGCATTTTGATGAAGATGGGGTTTGTGATGCTTGTCGATCACAAGAAGTAAAAAACAAAGAAATTAATTGGCAAGAAAGAGAAAAAGAATTTTTAGATCTTGTAAAAAAATATAAAAAACATCCAGTTTATGATTGCGTTATTGGTGTGAGTGGAGGCAAAGACTCTACTTTTCAAGTGATTAAAATGCTTGAGCTTGGACTTAATCCTTTGTGTGTATGTTTTGAGCCAAGTGTGCCGACTAAAATAGGGCGAAAAAATTTAGAAAATCTAAATAAATTAGGCGTAGATTTAATCCATATCAAAAGAAATCCTATTATTTATAAAAAACTTGCCAAAGAGGCCTTTTTAAGGACAGGAGATAACGAGTGGCAAAACCATTTGGGTATTTTTACTTCTGTTCCACGCATTGCGGTAAATTTTGGTGTGCCTTTGATTATTTGGGGCGAAAGTCCGCAGATTGAATACGGCGGACCAGCAAGCAGTAAGGATAAAAACACTTTAGGCAGAGAATGGCTTGAAGAATTTGGCGGACTTTTAGGGAATAGAATCAGCGATATGATAGGCGTTGATGGTATAAAAGAAAAAGATGTATATTTTTATACCTATCCAAGCGATGAAGAATTAAGCAGGGTAGGGGTTACGGGATTGTTTTTGGGGTATTATTTTAAATGGGATTATAAAGAAGTGCTTAAAATTTCAAAAAAACACGGCTTTAAGACTGCTAAACGTCCTGTGGAAACTACTTATGAGAATTTTGAAAATTTAGATTGTTATTCAAATCATGTGCATGATTATCTAAAATACTGCAAATACGGCTTTGGTAGGGCAACAGATAATGCTTGTCTTGATATTCGTTTGGGTTATATTAGTCGCGAAGAAGGTGTGCGTTTGGTACAAAAATACGATGGTAAGCCTCCTATAAAGGCTATTGACAAGTATCTTAAATTTAGCGGTATCAGTGAAGAAGAATTTCAAAAAATAGTGGATTCTTTTACCAATAAAAAGATTTTTAAACGCGATGAAAATGGCAAATTTTTAAGGGACTTGGATGGTTCTTTGATAAGAAAAGAAGAGTATATTTTAAAATGATAGCGGTGATTGATTATAAGGCGGGGAATTTAAATTCTGTTTTAAAAGCCTTTGAAAAAATCGGTGCAAAAAGCTTTGTAGCACAGGATAGTAAAGATTTAAAAAAAGCAGACAAGTTTCTTTTACCAGGAGTAGGGTCTTTTAAAGAAGCGATGTTAAATTTGGAAAAATTAGGTTTTGTGGAAGAATTGCAAGAACAAGTTTTGGTGCAAAAAAAGCCGATTTTAGGGATTTGTTTAGGAATGCAACTTTTTTTAGAAAAGGGTTTTGAAGGCGGAGTTTGTAATGGGCTTGGTTTTATCGAAGGTGAAGTGGTGAAATTTAAAGAAAATTTGGGCTTGAAAATTCCACATATGGGTTGGAATGAGCTTGAAATTTTAAAGCAAAGTCCTTTGTATGAAGGTATAGAAAATAAAAGTGATTTTTATTTCGTGCATTCTTACCATGTAAATTGTAAAGATGAATTTGCTAGTGCAAAGACAGAATACGGCTATAAATTTGTATCGAGCGTGCAAAAAGACAATATCTTTGGCGTGCAGTTTCATCCTGAAAAAAGCCAGAATTTGGGCTTAAAACTTTTAGAAAATTTTGTAAAGGCTTAAATGTTAAAAACCAGAATTATTCCTTGCGTTTTGCTTAAAAATTCACAGCTTGTTAAAAGTATAGAATTTAAGGATTTTCGCACTATAGGACATCTTACTTCAACGATGAGAATTTATAATGCGAGAAATGTTGATGAGCTCATCATCTTAGATATTGACGCTTCAAAAAGCGGTGAAATCGACTTTGAAAGCATAGAAGATTTAGCAAAAGAATGTTTTATGCCTTTAACTATAGGCGGTGGCATACAAAGTCTTGAAGACATACAAAAGATTTTAAATTTGGGTGCGGATAAGATTTCAATCAATTCTAAAGCCTTGATTGATCCAAATTTTATAGCCAAAGCAGCAAATCGTTTTGGAAGTCAGTGCATTGTTTGTTCTATTGATGTGAAAAGAAAAGGAGAGAAGTTTTGCATTTATAATAAAGGAAATTTGTTGGATTTAAGTCCTTTAGAGCTTGCTTTAGAATACGAAAAACAAGGTGCCGGAGAACTTCTTTTAACTTCGGTTGATTTTGAAGGAAAAGCAAAAGGCTATGATTTGGAGCTTTTAAAAATGTTTCAAAATAAGCTTAAAATCCCACTTATTATCAATGGCGGACTTGGCAAACCAAGCGATGCAAAAGAAGCTTTAAATTTAGGAGCAGATGCACTAAGCGGTGCTTATATTTTCCATTTTTCGCAATACACGCCAAAAGATATAAAAATGGAACTTGCTAAAGAGGGTTTTGCAGTAAGATTAAATTAAGATAGAAAAAATCATTATTTTCTTTTGTGATGATAAAGTCATTATTTTTGTAAAGTTTTAAAGCCTTTTCATTTTGCTTAAAAACACAGGCTTTTAATTCTTTTACTTTTAATGTATCAAAGGCGTATTTTTTAATTTCTTGCATTAAAATTTGTCCCACGCCTTTTAAATTTGGCTTTGCATAAAGTCCAAATTCGCAAGAATCTTGCGTGATATTGATAAAATAAATTACACCTATTGTAGTATTTTCTTTAAAGAGTAAAAAGTATTTTTTATCATTTAATTTACTGAGTTTGCTAACAAAACTATAATGTTCTTCGAGTAAAATTTTTTTATTTTTCATAAATTTGGCGACATTTTCATCGTTTCTCCACTGCCAAATAAGCTTTATTTCATCATCATTTAAATGCGTAAAATTTTTATAAATTATCATTTTATAGCTCTTATTAATTTAAAAGCTTCGGCGTTTTTTAAACCAACTCTTAAGCCTTGCATTTTAGCTTGAAGTTTAATACCCTCTAAGCTTCTTGGATGTGGGAATTCACAAAGTTTGCTTTTATAAAAACTCATAGCCTTAAGTTTTTGTTCTAAATTTTGGTCAATATCGATAAAAACATTAGGCGAAAAAAGTGTAGGAAAATTCCATTCTGTTGATGAAAGCACCTCAAAGCTATAAATTTCTTTTACACTTTCGTAGCTTAGAGGACGGGTAGCGGTTAAAACAGCTTTGAAAGTGATTTGATGATCGATATTTAAATCATTATGAAAATGAGTAAAAATCATATCAGGTTTTATCTTATTTTTAATTTTTTCTATGCTTTTAATAATGTCTAGCAAAGGCACATTATCAAAACGATTATCGGGAAATTTTTCTCTAAAAAGCTCTTTAATTCCTATACTTTGATTTGCTTTTAAAGCTTCATCTTCTAAAATTTCAAATTCTTTATTATCAATTTCATTTCTGTTAAAAACACGACTTGTTTTACCTTCGCCAAGTATCAAAGTATAAGCCTCATTGCCTTGTTCGATTAGTTTTGAAATCGTTCCAAAACAACCTAAAACTTCATCATCAGGATGTGCGGCTATGATTAGGATTTTTTTCATAGATTTTAAATTCTCCTTTTAGGTGATTTTTTTTTATTTTTTACTTCTTTAAATTCTATTGTGAAATTTTGCAAATTTAAAAAAGCCTTAGGATAGCTTGGTGCATCAAGCATTCTTATAAAATCAAAAATTTTTTCTAAATTTGGATTTTCTAAAGAATTTAAATTGCTTTGTTTGGGCATTCTTCTTTTAAAAATAGTCACTTTTCCATTTTGCTTAAAGGCTTTTGGTTTGGTTTTTAAAAATTGAGGTATCATTTTAAAAAAGATAATTTTTGAAGCTTTTTTATAAATTTTTTGGGCACTTTTTTTGGAAATATCTAAATCATATTTAAAATAAATATCGCCACTATCAATGTTTTCATTTACGCAAAGGGCAGAAATTTTGGTTTTTTTAATACCTTGTAAAATCAAATTTTGCAAAGGAGAACCGCCCCTACCAAAAGGCAAGTCGCTCATATGAAAAACAACACATTCATAATTTTCATAAATTTCTTTTGGGATAATAAAAGACCAATGCGGGAAAAAGATATATTTTGGATTGATTTTCTGTATGGCTTTGAAAGTTAAATATTCTTTTTTTGTGATTAAGAAAAATTTAAAATGTGGAAATTTCTTTGTAAGTTTTTTAAAATTTTTATTGTTCCAAGTTTTAAGACTTGCAATGATGATTTTCATACCGCAAGCCTTTTTATAATAGGAATTTCAGTATAGAATTTAAGCTCTACCCCCCCCCTATGTATTCGACATAAAACATATTTTCATCCTCTTTTTTAATATAAAAATTATTTTTTAAATATAGGCTTAAAGCCCTTTCATTTTGCTTAAAAACACAGGCTTTTAATTCTTTTATTTTTAGTGTATCAAAGGCGTATTTTTTAATTTCTTGCATTAAAATTTGACCCACACCTTTTAAATTGGGTTTTGCGTAAAGTCCAAATTCGCAAGAATCTTGCGTGATGTTTATAAAGTCAATCACACCTATGATTTCATCGTCTTTAAAAACCAAAAAATATTTCTTACTTTCATCATTTTTTAGCTTCAAAATGAAATTTTTATGTTCTTCTAAAGTAAAAGCTTTTGTTTTCATAAATTGGCTTATTTTTTCATCATTTCTTAGTTGCCAAATAAGCAAAATTTCCTCTTCGTTTAAATGAATAAAATCTTTTAAGCGTATCAAAATTTATACTCCACTTCATAGCCTTTTTGCACGAGCCAATCGGCTGTTGGTTTTTGATTTTTTACATAACAAATGGCTTTAAAATTTGCTTTTAAAATCAAAGCTTCATTGACCAAAGAACTCGCGCTTATGATAAGTTTCGCACTTTCATTCATGAGTTTTGCTATATTTTCATCGATGAAAAGCTTTATATTTTCGTGATCTTGAGCAAATTTTTCTAATTTTTTTAAATTCGGGTTTGATGAACTTGTGGCGATGGCAATTTTTTTATTTTTAGGCAAATCAGAAGCGATTTGCATGGAAAGGTTTTTTATATCCGTTCCGCCTAAACAAATGAAATAATCCCAAATTTTCTCTCTTTTTATCTTGCTTTCTTCGTAAAATTCATCTCTAATTAAAGCATAAGAAAAACCGCATCTTACTTCGCAACGAAAAGGTACTAAACCCTCATAATCACTTGCTTTTGAGTAAGCATTAACATTGAGTAAAATATCACAATGATGTGCATTTGTCTCATCATCAAAACTTAGAATTTTAACTCCAGTTTCTAGTTTTATAAGTTTTTCATCATCTGCGTTAATGCCGTAATGATCGATGATTAAAAGCTCGAATTTTTGTTCTTTGATAAGATTGATAAGCTCGTAAATACTTTCGCTTTTAAGTTCATATACAGGATAAGGAATTTCATCGATCAAAGAGCCTTCTAATGCTAAGCACGCAAAGCTTACATCATCGTATTCCTTAGCCAAAACAAGATCGCGTTTGATGTGTCCAAAGCCTATTTTACTAGAGCTATCGCTTCTAAAAAGAACTTTCATTGCAATTTAAATCCTTGTAAATTCTAAAAATTTTTTAGCGACATTTTTTTCATTGAATAAAAAATCCACTATGCTTAAATGGTCGATAAAATTTTTTTCTAATTGTTTATAAATAGGATGATTAAAAGTAAAGTATTTTACAATAATTTTCTCATTTTCAAATAATTTTTTTGCTTCATCTTTTTCTAAATAATCTTTGGAGCCTTGCGTACTAAGGTAAAGATTGTCATTGAAATAATTGCATATATCAACAAGCCCTTTTTCTTTTTTTCTTAAATCAATATTAAGCTCTGAAGTGCGAAATAAAGGCGTTTTTATGCCTAGTTCTTTGCAAAAATACGCAATTAAATTTGTATTTAAATCGGCCAAATTTGAACTTTCTTTTATAGTTTTTTCTATATAAGGAAAATATTTTTCAAAATTAATGCTTTTTGAGTAAGCTTGAATCAGTGTTTTAAGCAATTTGTTTTTCCATTTTTGATTTTTGTCAAGCTTAATATCTTTGATCATTGTTTTAAGCGGGGCTTTTTGGCAAGATAAAGTTAATAAAAATTCTTTATTTTCAAGCTTTATTTTATTTCTACTTTGCCAAGAATGCCTTTCAAATTGAACATTATCTAAAAAAATAAATTTTTCAACACTTGCTATCATTTTAAAATATCCTATCCAGGGTAAAAAAGTAGGCTGCATAATGGCTATCATTTTTCAGATATCTCCATACCCCCCCCCATATAAGAAAGCACAAATTACAATTTTGCTTCATTTGCGAATCTCCCCATTTTTTATAAATTTTTTATTTCTTTTAATATTTTGTAAATGAAATTATAAACAATTAATATAAATTTATGTATTAAAATCAATAAAATTGCTTAAAAATATCAAAATTAGGTATTTTTAATGGGTGTAGTTTAATTTATAAAGTATTTTTGCAAATTCTAAATCTTCTAAAGTATCAATATCACAAACCAAATTTCGCGGCAATAAATACACGCTAGAGTGGGGTTTAAACATAAAATGGGTTTCAAGCCACGCCTTGCTTTTCCCAAAATAAAAAGCCCCAGCATCATGATAAGCTTTGATTAAATCCTGCGAACGACTTTTGTAAAAACTCTCATCAAACATATAAACTTGATTTTTTTCATCTAAATGAAAAGCCCTTTGTATAGGATAATCAAACTCGGTCGCACTGAATAAAAATTTGCTTTCATTTTCTAAAAATTTCTCAAAAGCTTTTTTTAAAATTTCACTGCTAATTAATGGAGCAGTGGCGTAAAGACAGCAGACATTGTCATAAATTTCGCCCTTTTGAGTTAAAAGCTCAATAGCATTTTTAATCACTTCCGTGCTAGCAGTATAATCATCGCTTAATTTTTCATCACGCACAAAAGGAGCTTTGGCACCAAATTCGCACGCTACTTTGATGATTTCTTCATCATTACTTGAAATAATCACCTCATCAAAAATGCCAGAACCCAAAGCACTTTCTATACTATAAGCGATGAGTGGTTTTCCTAAAAAATCAATGATATTTTTTTTTGGGATTCTTTTAGAGCCACCACGAGCTGGGATTATGCAAAGGTTTTTCATTTTTTTCCTTTTATGTTTAGAGTTTATTTTACCAAAAATCAAGTATAATTGTCTTTAAAATAAAAAGGTAATAGATGTTAATCAATAAAATTTATGAAATTTCTTCTTGTGATGATGTGGAATTAAAGATAAAAAGAAAATCGAAGCTAGAATATAGAATTAGTTTTGATGATGAAAAAGAGATGAAGGCTATAGTTTTTATCGTGGGCGGTTTTGGTGCTAATGCGAATATTTCTTTTTTGGATTTTGATAGGGAATATTTAGCAAAAAATTTTGATGTGGTTGTTGTGGATGTATTTTATCATTGTTTTTGTGCTAGAAAAAGTATTGATGAAGCTTATAATCCTAAAATCGTGCCAAATGATGAAGATTTAAAGCGTGTTGATAGTGTTTTAAATGATTTAGGTTTTTCATATCTTAAGACGGATGAGGAGAATTTTTTAGAAGCCATTGTATTTATTGATAAAGAAATTGAAAAATTAAAAAATGCTAAGCAAATTAATCCTTTGTTAAAGGCTGAATTTAATTGTGATTTGATTCCGCCAAATGGAGATTATCAAAATTATGGCATTATGGCGGCAATTGATCATATTAATGTTTTAAAAGATATTATGAAAAAATTCCCCCATTTTAAAAATCTTCCAAAAATTTATGGGGGGGGGTCATACGGGGGTTATCTTTCCTTGCTTTTAGCAAAAATTGCTCCTTGGTATGTGGATGGAGTGATTGATAATTCTGGGGTTTGTCTGCCATTTTTGGCGCATATTTTAGGAAGAGATATGGATCAAGGAGAATTTGTTTTCGAAGGAGATAATCATAGAATTTATTGTTTTGTGCAAAAATATTGGACAAGAAATGCAAATTCTCCTTTTTATTTTGGCGATGAAAATTATCTAATCAGAGCGGTTTTAAATTCAAATCATCTTAAAATTGAGGCAAATGCAAATAAAAATACCATTTTTGTAAGCTATCATAGTATGCAGGATATGGGCGCACCAGTGCAAAATAAAATCGAGCTTTATAAGTGCTATGAGGAGTTAGGATTTGATGCAAATTTGCGTTTGGTTAAAGATGAAAATGATATTGATGGTAGGTTTATAAAAAGTCTTGAGCATGGACTTAGAATGACTGATAGGGCTTTGTTTAGAAAAGAGCTTCCTTTAATGCTTGAAAAAACGCAAGGAAGAAAATTTGATATGAGTGAAAATTCTATCACTTATCCTTGCAAAGACAAACAATTTATCTTCAAAGATAAAGATGATAAATTTGAGCTTGAAATTGTTTGAAATCAATTTGAATTTTGCGATTTTTAACTTTTTGTGGAAAAATAAAAATAAACGATAATTTAAGTCTTAAAATCAATAGTTTTGGTTAATTTTTTTTAAATTAAGACTTTTAAAAAGTAAAATATTATTGTGTAATAAAATCGTTTAAGTGGTTAATTTCTCTTGGTGGGAAAGGAATTGCTATGACAGATAGACTTTTAAATATGATTTTAAAACTATTTAGAATAGCAAAAGAGCTTATTGAAATAATCAATAAGCTCTAAAATTTTCAAACACCAAATTAATAAGAAAGCCTTGCTTAACCTATACTTATACTTAAACAAAATCCACGCTTGAAACTTAGAAATTTAACGCATTTTGTATTAAGCATTAAAATCAATAATTTCGATAAAATTTTTAATTTTACTAAAATCAATTTTTAAACTCATGGCATTAAAGGTAATTCCTGTGCCAAAACTAGCCATAAAAACTTGTTTTATTGAGTCCCCCCCCCCATAATTTGCTAAATCAAGAGCTAATTTATTTATAGTAACATCACCATAATTTTTTAAAGTTTCATCGTTTTTAATCTCTTTAAAATTTAAAAGTTCTAGCAATTTATTTTTGATAAAATAATTTGCACTTCCAAAGAAAAATTCATCTATTTTGTCTTTATCAAGTTTAAAATTATCAAAAAAATCATTAAAAAATTGAGGAAAATTTTCATTTAAGTGAGAAAATGTGAGATTTTTATCCATATCGATAAAATCATTTGCATCTTTAAAACATTTTAGAGGAAAAGTTTCTTCTGCGGCTAATTTAGAAAAGATTTTTTGTGAGAAAAAAGCTTTTTCTTTTGTATTAGATTTTTCAAGCAAAATAGCACTGGCACTATCACTATTGCTAAGATAGGTGATTTTATCCTTTTTGGGTATTTTTTTACTTTTTACGCTTACACAAATTAAAGCTACTTTTTTGATATTTTCATTATCTAGTAAAGAAAAAGCTTGCATTAGGCCTTGTAAAAACCCTGGACAAAAAGCAATATTATCAAAACACAGAGTTTTTTCACTTAAATCAAGATTTTTATGGATTAAACTTGAAAGTGCAGGGGCTAGAAAATCTGGCGAAAAACTATAAACTAAAAGTGCATCAAGCTCATCTTTGAAAAGCAAATTTTCTCTAAAAAGCTTTTCTAGTGCTTTGCTTGCTAAATCGCTTGCATAGATATTGCTAGGGCTTATGAAATGATGATTTATGCCGGTATTTTGCCTTAAAAGTTCGTATTTTTTCTGGTTTAAGTTGCATTCTTGTAATTCTTCTTCTAAGGTGTGGGGATTTTTGGGTAAAACTATGCTAATAGCCTTGATATTGTGTGAGTTTAATTTTAAATTCATTTTTGCTTCTTTTTAGTGTTTATATAGATAAATTGTAACTCATCAATGCTTAAAATTTAAGCACAAATGGGGTATAATTTTTTGCAAAGAAAGGATAGAAAATGACTGCATATTTACATATAGGCACTACCAATACAGGCAATCAAGAAAAACAAGGCTTTTTAATGCAAAATGAAGAAAAGCTTTTAGAAAAAGGCTATATTTATCCAAAAAGTCTTAGGGTGGCAAATAGGCATTGGGCTTTAGTGGATATGGTTTTAGAGCTTGTGCAAAAAGAAGATATTTTGCAAATGGAGAAGGGTGTTTTAAGCCATATTAAAAACGAAAGATTACTTAGAACCATAGAAAATTTTAAAGCAGAAAGCGCGTTACATAAGGATAAGAAATTTATTTTTTCAGCTGAAGGTATAGTTTGGGATTTTTCCACTAAAAAACATATAGAAATTTTAGGCAAAATTATGCAAGAATTGGGCTTTACTAAAATTTATATTATTGTATATTTTAGAGATACTTTGGGGTATTTAAATTCACATTGCTCACAAGATCATAAAAACAATATGGGTTATTATTCTGCTGATTTTGCACCACAAGATCATCCTAGAAAATATATTTTTGATTATGAGTGGATTTGCAAGGCTCATGCTGAGGTTTTTGGCGAAGAAAATTTAATCGTAAGACTTTTAAGAGAAGATTATGTGGGTGGGACTTTGCTTAAAGATTTTGTTTATCATTTGGATCTAGAATGGGATGAGAGTTTTATCTTAAAACAAACCAAAAATGAAAGTTTTAATCTTTTGGGAATGGAGCTTATGTCAAGGCTTAATAAGAAAGACTTGGAGCAAGATAATTTAAATTCTTTGCTTTTTATGGTAAGGAGAAAATTTGAAGGCACTAAAGATAAAAGGCTTAAATTTGCAGTACAAAAAGACATCGCTAAAGCTTATGTGGATTATTTCGCGTCCAGTTTAGAGTGGGTAAGGGCTAAGTATTTTCCGCATAAAAAAACGCTTTTTATGCCTATAAATTGGGATGAATATGAAGAAAATTATACTTTAAAAAATACTACCGAAGAAGATTGGGACGCTATAGCTGATTTTTTCGCACAAATTATAGTTTCTAAAAATAGAATTATTAAATCTTTAAAAGAAAATGAGGATTAATCGGTTTTTAAATAAAATCGATATTTTCTTATAGGGTTAGTGATTATTGATAATCTTATTGTGTTTTGTAAAGATTTTAAATAAATAAAAGTTGTGATAAAAAATAAATTTTTCATAAAATAAGATTATTTGCTAGTATGGAGCTTTATAAAAAGCATTTTATAGAGTAATTTTATTAATTATTTTGTTAAGAATAAATGATTTATGGTTTTAAGATTTTTATCTTAAAACCTTACATTTAATCTTTCATAGCAATATCAAGCATTTTTTTGATATTTTCAAAGCTTTCAAAATTTTCAGGCGTGATAAATTCAGCTTTTAAAGGCTTTTTATAGTATTTTTCAATTTCAGCTACCAAAGCCATAATATCAATACTATCGATATAATCTTCGCTTACAAGATTATTCATACTTTCATCAATATCCGTTCTTTCGATATTCATAAAAAATTGTTTTACGGTTTGCATATTTTTCCTTGTGTTTAAAATCGAAAACTAATTATGACTTATTTTGATAATAAAATCAAGTTATGATAATACTTTCATCCTCTTTTGTTTTAAAATGTTCTTTTTATCAATGAGATAAAATTTTAATTCTTTTATTTGATTGTTTTTGATGATTTTTATATTTTGAGTTATTCATAAGCCCTTAAAAATCTTTAAATTTTCCCAAATTGCCCATATGTGTGCATTGGCTCCTTTGTGTTTAGGTAGTAAGGAATTATGATAATTTATAATGGTATTGTTTTTTATACATTCTTTTTTTGAAAATATAAAAATTATTAGCACTGATGATAAGAGAATTTTTAATATTTTTAAAAAATTCATCATTGATTTGATTATAATCTAGCAAACAAACTTCATGATGAAAAAATTTTTGTGCTATTTTTTGGCACATTTTTTCTACTTTCCCCATACCTAAAACGAAAAAATTTGTGAAATACATTTTAATTCCTATAAAATCTAAGTTCTATTTTGTTAAATGAAAAATTATTTCTTTGATAAAAATTTATCGCTTTTTCATTTGTGATATTTACAAAAAGTTTAAAAAATGCTTTATCTAAATTGGCTTTAAAAAAATGATTTAAAAGTCCAAAGGCGATATTTTTGTATTTTAAATTTTTATCCACTGCTATGTAGTCTAAATACGCAGCATTAAAGCTTTTAGAAAACATACAAGCACCGCGTATTGTTTCATTTTCTTTATAGATTAAAATTTCATGAAGTTTTTGTAAAAGCTCATTTTTGTTAAAAAAATAAGTGAATTCATAAGAAAAATATTTTTCAAAAAAGCTATAAATTTCATCGATGTCTTTTTGCTCGGCATTGTGTATAAAATCAAAATTCATAATATTTAAATTTTGATTTTTTAAATTCATTTGTTTAAAAATTTTATCCAAGCAAAAGCCATTATTTGTAAGAAATTTTTCATATTTTTTAAAATTTATCTCATTTTTTTCTACAATTTTTATCAAAGATTTTTTTATATTGAAAATAATTTCATCATTATTGATAAAAAAATACAAAATATTCTTATTGAAAAACAAAAAATTATCTTCAATCTTTTGTATATGAAAAGTTCTTTCTTTTGCTAAATTGGCAAAATTTTGTAAGCTATCGTAACAATTGCTTAATAAGAAATGATTTTGTTTTAAAAAACACTCAATTTCTATCACTCAAAACCTTCCTATCAATCTTCCCATTATTATTCAGTTTAAACTTATCAAGCCTTATAAACTCACTCGGTATCATATAAGAGATGAGTTTTTCTTTGCAAAAGCTTTTTAGGTTAAGCTCTTCATCACTTTCATAAAAACAAATGATTTTGTCTTTAAAAATACAAGCAGAGTTTCTTATGTTAGGGTGAGAATTTATCACACTTTCTATCTCGCCAAGTTCTATTCTATGTCCCATGTATTTAATTTGATTATCAGCTCTTCCATAGCATAAAAGTTCGCC
>NZ_NFNY01000039.1 GCF_002179165.1 Campylobacter jejuni | reverse complement strand
AAAAAAAAAAAAAATAAATTTTGTGTAAAATTGACAAAAAAATTATAAAAAATGATTTTTTATTACTTTTATAAACATTTTTTGCAAAATTATTAAAACAAATAATGCAATTTTTAAAATAAATTTAAATTTTTGATTAAATTATGAAAAAAGTATTTAATTTTATAGTATGATTTTAAAAATAAAAATAAGGTGTTTAAATGTTTTTTAAAAAAACTCCGCAAAAAATTTCAAAACAAAATGAAGATTTCTCTCAAGAAAAAAGATTATACGAATTTAGAGAAAATATAAAAAGATTAAGTAAAAATGAAAAAAGCGTGGAATTTTTAGCCAAACAACTTTCAAGATTGGTAGAAAAAAATCATTTTTCCACGAAAAAATGATTTTATTTTTTCGCGTTTAAAATAATACTTATGATAATTAAAGCAAAAGCAAAAAGATCTAAAAAAGTATAACTTGTCCCTAAGAACAAAAAGCTCATAAAAGCTGCTGCTACAGGTTCGATACAAGCTATCATGCTAGCTCTCATCGCTCCAATTAACTCAACTCCTTTTAAATAAAGGCAAAATGCCCCAATCGTGCCAATTAGCACAATACCGCTCATCGCCAAAAAAGCTTTAAGTGAAAAATCATAATGCACGAGACCGCCTTTTGCCTCTAAAACCCCCAAAAGCACAAAAGAAGCAAATAAAGAAGCCATTCCCATAACAAAGAAAAGTCCATATTTTGCGATAATTTCTCTTGCACTTAGCGAGTAAAATGCCACGCCAAAAGCCCCTATAATAGCCCAAAAAACGCCCCAAAAATTAAGATGTAAATTTGACACATCTCCACCACTTGCGAGTAAAAAAATGCCTAAAATGATTAAAATTAAAGCCGTAATTTCAAACCATTTTGGAAATTTTTTATCTCTAAAACACACAAAAAGCATGATGATAATAGGTGCTGAGTATTGTATCATGGTAGCTGTGCCTGCATCGGTATAAGAAATGCCTTTAAAATAGCCATATTGTGTCATCAAAAGTCCAAAAATAGCAAAAATTAAAAGCGAAAAAATTTCGTTTTTGCTTTTAAAAAGTATGAAATTTTTGCGTTTTAAACTTATAATTAAAAGTAAAATTCCTGTAAATAATAATCTATAAAAACTCACCCAATCCACTGCATAATCGTTTTTAAATAAATATTCAGCTAAAACTCCGCTTATAGCCCAAAAAATTCCGCCAAGTAAAACCAAAAATACGCCCATTTTGTAACCTTTTAAAAAATAAACAAACATTATACTAAAAATATAAAGTTTTAACACAAGAGAACGATATAAAAAAATGAAAATCGATACTTTGACAAAAAATTTTAGCGTTTATCAAACGCAAACGAGTAAAAACAACAATCTAGCGAGTAATATCAGCAGTGGCAATACGGTAAGTTTTCAAATTTCAGATGAAACAAGAAGCTTAAGCGAAATAAATCCTAAAAGCGAAAAAGAATACGAAATCAAAGTGAGCCAAAAAAAGATAAAAAGTCGCGAAGAGCAAAATTCCATTCAAGGTAGTGGCGGTACAAATCCTGCTTTGGAAGCTTTAATAGCAAAATTAGCTGAAATTTTGGCTAAAATTGCAGAACTTACTCAAAAAATGGCAAATGCAAATGAGCAAATGAAAACGGCGTTTCAAAAACAAATCGATGCGCTGAAATCTCAAGCGGATGTGATACAAACGCAAATTCAGGAATTGCAAAATCAAGATCAATAAACTTTTACAAAGTTTAAAAAATGTATAATTAAGCTTTAAAAATTTAAAAATAAGGTTTAAACCATATGACTTATTTAGAAATAAAAGGAGAACAAAAACTTCAAGGCGAAGTGATCATAAGCGGAGCAAAAAACGCCGCCCTACCCTTAATTGCCTCTAGCATACTTGCTAAAAATGAAGTTAAAATAAATAATGTCCCAGATGTTGCAGATATTAAAACTCTCATTTCTTTACTCGAAAATTTGGGTGCGAAAACCAAATTTGAAAAAAATACCGCATTTTTAGACACTACAACACTTAATAAAACCACAGCTATTTATGATATAGTGCGAAAAATGCGTGCTTCTATCCTTACTTTAGGACCTTTACTGGCAAGGTTTGAAAAATGCGAAGTTTCTCTACCAGGTGGTTGTGCTATAGGACAAAGGCCTATTGATTTGCATTTAAGTGCTTTAGAAAAAATGGGTGCAAATATAGAAATCAAACAAGGCTATGTTGTAGCAAGTGGTGCTTTAAAAGGAGCTGAAATTTTATTTGATAAAATCACGGTTACTGGTAGTGAAAACATCATCATGGCAGCAGCCTTAGCCAAAGGAAAAACCAAACTTTTAAATGTCGCAAAAGAGCCTGAAGTCGTGCAACTTTGCGAAGTTTTAGCAAGTGCCGGACTTGATATAAAAGGTATAGGCACTGATGAGCTTGAAATTTATGGCACTGATAAAGAACTTTTAGAATTTAAAGAATTTAGCGTAATTCCTGATAGAATAGAAGCAGGAACTTATCTGTGTGCTGGAGCTATTACAAATTCAAAAATCACACTAAAAAAAGCTAATGCTGAACATTTAGGAGCGGTTTTAGCAAAACTTCATCAAATGGGCTTTGAAACCCTAGTGGATAATGACAATATTACTTTATTTCCTGCTAAAGAAATAAAGCCGGTTGAAATTCTAACAAGCGAATATCCAGGTTTTCCAACCGATATGCAAGCACAATTTATGGCTTTAGCCTTAAAAGCAAATGGCACAAGTATCATTGATGAAAGGCTTTTTGAAAATCGCTTTATGCATGTAAGTGAGCTTTTAAGAATGGGAGCAGATATCAAACTAAACGGACATATTGCAACCATCGTAGGTGGTAAAGAACTAAATGCTGCTGATGTGATGGCTACGGATTTGCGTGCTTCTTCGGCTTTAATCTTAGCAGCACTTGCAGCCAAAGGCACAAGCTTTGTGCATAGAATTTATCATCTTGATAGAGGATATGAAAAACTAGAAGAAAAATTTAAAACTCTAGGTGCTAAAATCACAAGACTTGAAGAATAATCTTATTTGCACAAATTTCCATTGAACTAAATGGAAATTTACTATTTTCTAAAATATTTTTATATATAATCTTTTTGTTTTAAGGATAACCTTACTTGAAGGCTTTAAATTTTTAAAGTTGAAAGGAGGTTAAGATGAACGAAGTCATTATTTTTATGATTACTTTAATCATCCTTATCTTAGCCATCAAAAACTAAGATAAGAACAAACTAATTTTTAATTTTTCAATCGTAATTTTAAAAAAACCCTGCTTAGTTTGTCCTTAAAGCAAAAAAGTCTTCATTATAGCAGGGTTTGAAGACTTTAGAATTATTTTATTATATTTTTATTGTAAAATATCATTATCTAAAAAATACAAAAAAGGCTTAATAATGAAAAATATCTCACAAGCTCTACAAGAATTAGAAAAGCAAATTTTACCCCTAGAACAAAATGAACTCATCAGCCTTGAAAAAGCTAAAAATAGAATTTTAGCCCATGATCTTTACGCGAGAAAAAATTTACCCAGTTTTGATAATGCTGCTCTTGATGGCTATGCTTTTAATTATGCTGACTTAAATAAGCCTTTAAGTATTAAAGGAAGTATTTTGGCTGGAGATAAAAATACTTATGAAATCAACAAAAATGAGTGCTTTAAAATAATGACGGGGGCAAAAATACCCAAAAATGCCGATACAATTTTGATGATAGAAGATGAGTATATAGAAAATGATAAACTCATTATTAAAAAGCCACCAAACAAGCACAATGCTTACCGCTACAAAGGAGAAGAATTAAAAAAAGACGAGCTTTTGCTTAAAAAAGGCACCAAAATCAATGCCAGACACATCGCCCTACTCGCCTCACAAGGTCTTTATAAAATCGAAGTTGCAAGAAAAATTCGCATTGGAATTTTTTCAAGTGGAAATGAACTAAAAGAACCCTGGCAAGTTTGTGATGAAGAAAGTATTTATAATGCTAATGCCTTGCCTTTGCTTGCTATGTTTAAAAATTATAATACAAGCTATCTTGGCATTATTAAAGATGATTTTAATACCACAAAAGAAGCCTTAAAAAATACCAATTTTGATCTTTTAATCACTTCAGGCGGTGCAAGTGTAGGAGAGGCTGATTTTATGGAAAAAGCTTTAAGCGAACTAGGTTTTACACCACTTTTTAAAGGCTTAAAAGCACGCCCTGCAAGACCAACTAAACTTTATCAAAAAAACAAAACTTTAGTGCTTATTTTACCAGGAAATCCTATGGCGGCTTATCTTTCAGCCTTTATTTTTGCTAAAAAAATTATTAATTTATTGAGCGGAAATTTAGAAAATCCTTTAAAAATTCATGCTCTTATGGGAAGTGATTTGAAAGTAAAAAGCGGTAGAAATAATCTTATTTTAGGCAATTTAGAAAATGGAGTTTTTCATCCTTACAATGATAACAAATTCGGTTCAGGAATGATACTTCCTTTAATCAATAGCGAATTTTTACTCATCAGTAAAGAAGAAAGAACAGAGTTTGTAAAAGGCGAAAAAATCACGATTTTAAAGCTTTAAAAGCCCGAGATTGCATTTCTTTCAATTTAAGTATTTTTTGTATTAAACTTAAACTAAGCATAGATTTAATAGAAATTCTTAAGATTTTCTCAATAAATTCCAATGAAATTTGATATTTGAAAAAAAGCCAAGAGCCTTGCTCTCTTGGTATAAATAATGTTTAAGTATAGGTTAAGCAAGGCTATTCTAAAATATTCGTGATTAAAAATTTAGAGTTGTTTGATTAGCTCAAGCAACTCATTTGCTATTTCTAACAATATCAAAATCAATTTTAAAATTCTTTCTATCATTAGTAGCACCTTTCCCACCAAGAGAAATTAACCACTTAAATAAAAAGATTATATCAAATCTAAATTTATTTATTATAAAAAAATCATACTCAGTTTTATGGAAGTATATTAAATACCAAAAAATTATAAAAATTTAATTATAAATTTAAAATATCATTTTTATATAAT
>NZ_NFNY01000076.1 GCF_002179165.1 Campylobacter jejuni | reverse complement strand
TTACAAATTACAAATTACAAATTACAAATTACAAATTACAAATTACAAATTACAAATTACAAATTACAAATTACAAATTATTTACTTTTGAGCTTTATACTTCTAAACGAAGCAACATTCATAAGAAAAACTCCTTAAAATTACACAGCCTAGCTAAACCCCTTTTAGCTAGGCTTTTATTCAATGTTTTTCTTTCTCAAATTTCAAAAATTTTCTCATTTTAAGCAGTATTTAAGTTTAACTTCCATTTTCTATGCTATAATTACATCGTTTTATTTTAATTTTGATAAGGAGAATTCTCATGAAACTAGTTAAACTTAGTTTAGTGGCAGCTCTTGCTGCAGGTGCTTTCTCAGTAGCTAATGCTACTCCAGTAGAAGAAGCAATCAAAGATGTTGATGTATCAGGTGTATTAAGATACAGATATGATACGGGCAATTTCGATAAAAATTTCCCATTAAATGCAAATCTAAATAATAGCAAACAAGATCATAAATATAGAGCACAAATTAATTTTAGTGCTGCTATAGCGGATAATTTCAAAGCTTTCGTTCAATTTGATTATAATGCTGCTGATGGTGGATATGGTGTTAATAATATAAAAAATGATGAAAAAGGTCTTTTTGTTCGTCAATTATATTTAACCTATACAAATGAAGATGTAGCTACAAGCGTAATTGCTGGTAAGCAACAACTTAATACTATTTGGACAGACAATGCTATTGATGGTTTAGTAGGAACAGGTGTTAAAGTAGTGAACAACAGCATTGATGGTTTAACCTTGGCTGCTTTTGCTGTAGATAGTTTTATGGCTGCTGAACAAGGAGCAGATTTAACAAATATTATTGATGCAGATATGGGCAATCTTTATGGTGCTGCAGCCATTGGTTCTTATGATGCATTAGGCGGACAATTTAATTCTCAATTATGGTTGGCATATTGGACAGATGTTGCATTTTTCTATGCTTTAGATGCATCTTATAGCACAACTATTTTTGATGGTATAAATTGGACTATCGAAGGTGCTTATTTAGGAAATGCAATAGACAATCATCTTGAGCAATTAGGCAATGATAATGGAAATTTCTTTGCTTTAAAAGGTTCTATTGAAGTAAATGGCTGGGATGCAAGTCTTGGTGGTTTATACTATGGTAAAAAAGATAAAACAACAACAACTGTAATTGAAGATCAAGGAAATCTTGGCTCTTTACTAGCAGGTGAAGAAATTTTCTATACTACTGGATCAAGACTAAATGGCGATACTGGTAGAAATATTTTTGGTTATATCACAGCAGGTTATACTTTCAATGAAACAGTTCGTGTAGGTGCTGATTTCGTTTACGGTGGAACCAAAACAGAATCTGTTGCTCATATAGGTGGAGGGGATAAGCTTGAGGCGGTTGCAAGAATAGATTATAAATATTCTCCAAAACTTGACTTCTCAGCATTCTATTCTTATGTAAATGTTGATGAAGGACATGATAGCAAAAGCCATGATACTGTAAGACTTCAAGCTCTTTACAAATTCTAAGAAACTTTCAAAGTTAATCTAGGCAGAGTTTTACTCTGCCTTTTTTTATACCTTTTTATTCTTTTTTTCTTATTTTTCATTTCTTTTCTTGTTTCATTTTTTTAATTTTCTTTTATTATTTTAAATAGATTTTTCGTGCTAGGGGTTTAGGGGATTAAAAGGGAGATAAGGGGAACGCTTCGAAAGTAGATATCCTTGTCCCCCTTTGGATAAAAAGAAAAAAATTATAATTTCAAATCAAATTCTTAAATTTTATAAAATTTAAAATTTTAATTCACAATCACTAAATTTCAAATTTCACTTTTTTTATTAAATCTATTATTAATATACCAAAATTCAGCCAAGCAAGTCTGCAAATCTCGGCGTTAAATTTCATCTTCTAAGTTTATGCTAAGCAGACTTACTTTATAATTAAATTAAATCGGTTTTAAAAGTGGCTAGTTGAAGAATTTCATAAGTTCTAAAACTAGCTGAATAACTAGAATTAAAATATTTAGAATTCTTTCAAACATTTTCGCCTCCTTTCCAACACCAAGAAAGTTTAGCAACTTAAAAGATTTTTTATTATAGTTAAAGAACTTAAAATTTATCTGATTTGGTTTTATAAAATTATATTTTTATCTTTTTGGTTTTAAATAAATACCTATTTAGCATTATTCATTTAATTTTAAAGATTTGTGTTAAGAAAATTCTAATAAGAAAATTTGTATAAAAAATCAAACTCTCACTAGCCAAGCAAGTCTGCAAACCTCGGCATTAAATTTCATCTTCTAAGTTTATACTAAGCAGACTTACTTTATAATTTATTCAGAGTTAAAAAAATAAAGGCTAGTTAAAGAATTTCATAAGTTCTAAAACTAGCTGAATAACTAGAATTAAAATATTTAGAATTCTTTCAAACATTTTTTGCCTCCTTTCTAACACCGAGAAAGTTTAGCAACTTAAAAGATTTTTTATTATAGTTAAAGAACTTAAAACTTATCTTATTTGGTTTTATATTTGAATTTTAAAATATATTAAATAGACAAAAACTATTAGTATTTTATAAATTTATACTTGAAATAAGTCTTAAAAAAATTAAGACTTAAACCAATTAGCTATTTTTTCAAATAAACCTTTTTGCTCTTGATGCATTCCATCTTTAATGCCAAAACTTTCGCTCAATTTCTCCAAAAGCTCCTTTTGTTCATCGGTTAAAGAATTAGGAAATTTAATAGCGATTTGCACGATTTGATTTCCTATGTGAGAACTATTGACATCTTTCACGCCTTCTCTTTCCAAGACAAATCTTTGCCCATCCTTTGCACCCTTTGGTAAATTTAAAATCGCTTCGCCGCGTATTGTAGGGACTTTTACACTTTGTCCTAACACAGCTTGCGTAAAAAATACAGGAAATTCTATATAAATATCATCTTCATCTCTTATAAAAGTGCTATCTTCATTAGCAATGATTTTCACATATAAATCACCCCTATTTCCATTTTTTAAAATATTTCCTTTGCCTCCAACGCGGAGTCTCATTCCTGTATCAACACCTTCAGGAATAGTGATTAACGCGTCATCTTTAATTTCATTATATCCCACTCCCTTACAATCACTACATTTTTCACTTGCACTTTCTCCGCTACCTTGACATTCAGGGCAAGTTTGTGCAAAAGTGATAAATCCTTGAGAAATTCCCACTTGCCCTTTGCCTTTACATTTTGGACAAGTTTTAAATTTGCCCTCTTTTGCACCTGTCCCGTTACAACTTTTACAAGAGCATTTATACGAGAATTCTATATTTTTTTTACAACCAAAAACCGCTTCTTTAAAGCTTAATTTTAAATTAATCAAAAGCTCTGGAGAAATTTTTTCCTCATTAAAATTTCTTCTTTGTCTTGATGAACCACCAAAACCACCCCCAAAGAAACTGGAAAAAATATCTCCCAAATCGCCAAAATCACCAAAGCCGCTATTGCTTCCAAATCCACCTTTTAAACCATCTTTTCCATATCTATCATATATAGCGCGTTTTTCATCATTACTCAAAACTTCATAAGCTTCATTGACAAGCTTAAATTTATCTTCAGCTTCTTTATCACCTTGATTTCGATCAGGATGATATTTTAAAGCCATTTTCCTATATGCTTTTTTAATGGTATCCTTATCTGCACTTTGCGTGATTTCTAAAATTTCATAATAATTTAACTCCATAAATTCCCTTTAAATAAAATATTAATCATAGCTTTTTAAGAAATAAAAATTATAATTTTAGCAAAAATAAAATCAATAATTTATCAAATTTTAAATAAAATTATGTAAATATTTTAATTAAATCTTAGCTTAGGTTTTAAAAATAAAAAAGGGAGATAAAATGATCAATGTATTAATGATAGAAGATGATCCTGATTTTTCACAATTATTGTCAGAGTATTTAACACAATTTAATATAAAAATTACAAATTTTGAAAATCCAAAAGAGGCCTTAAACACAGGAATTCAAAACTATGATTGTTTGATTCTTGATTTAACCCTACCTGGCATAGACGGACTTGAAGTTTGTAGAGAAATCAGACAAAAAAGCAATATTCCTATCATCATTTCATCTGCCAGAGGAGACTTAAGCGACAAAGTTGTAGGGTTGCAAATTGGTGCGGATGATTATCTACCAAAACCTTATGACCCAAAAGAAATGTATGCAAGAATTATGAGTCTTATTCGTCGTGCAAAAAGAGTGGAAAGTTCAAATAATGAACATATCAATTCCGCCTTTAAAATCGATGAGAGAAGACATGAAATCACTTATCAAGGCAAGATTTTAACACTCACTCCAGCAGAATATGAAATTTTAGAATACCTTATTGAACAGCACGGATATAGCATTTCAAGAGAACAGCTCGTGGGTCGCTGTAAAAATCTTAAAGATAAAGATTCAAAAAGTTTAGATGTAATTATTGGTCGTTTAAGATCAAAAATCGGAGATAGCTCCAAAGCTCCAAAACATATTTTTTCGGTTAGAGGTATAGGATATAAACTGATAGGATGATAAAAAATTATTCTATTTATACCAAACTCATTATTTTATTTGTTGTAACTTTCTTTTTAGTCTGTGTTCTTTTCGTTGTGCTTTTAAAAGTGGAAGGTAACACAGAAAACAATGAAGGTAATTTCAGACAAAAAAATCTTATAAATAATATATTATCCCAAAATGAAATAATGAGCATTGACCTAGGAGTTTATCTTAATAATAGTGGATTTGTTGCCATACAAAATCCTTATCTTGTTAAAAACATAAGATCTAGTGCAAAAATTTTATTTCAGGGTGAAAACATTCAAAAAACTTGCACTCTTTCTTCTTTAGAATACCACAACAATCTTTATTTAGATGTTCAGTGTCAAGATTTTGACGGCTTATATGAAGAAAATACCGGCAATAGAATTTATAATCTTTTGCTTATAGGATTTTTCTTTTTTTCTTTTTTGATCATTTTTATGTATTTGTCTGTTTTAAGATCCATAGAGCCTCTTAAAAAATTAAGAATTCAAGTAGTCAAAGTTGCCAATGGAGAAAAAGTCGATTTTAGCAATTACCAAGAAGACGAAATCGGAAAAATTGCTTTTGAATTTCACAAAGCATTTAAAAAAAATCAAGAGCTTGTAGAATCAAGACAATTATTTTTACGCACCATTATGCACGAACTTAAAACACCTATTGGAAAAGGTAGAATTATTTCTGAAATGATAAAAGAAAATAAGCAAAAAGAAAGATTGATTGATATATTTTTGCATATGGACTCTTTAATCAACGAATTTGCAAAAATTGAAAATCTTTTTTCAAAAAATTATAATCTACACTTTGAGCCTAACCGCTTTGCAGATATACTAGAAAAAGCAAAAACTTATCTTATGCGAGATGATTTTAATAAAGTAGTAAAACTTGACTTAAAAAATAATCCATTTATTGATGTTGATATGGAAATTTTTCCTTTAATTTTAAAGAATTTGATTGACAATGCATTAAAATATTCAAAAGATGGCACCTGTGAACTTCATTGTTGCAAAGAATGCTTTAGTATTAAAAATTTAGGAGATGCCCTAAGCGAACCTATAGAACATTATTTTGAAGCTTTTACACGCGAAAAACATAATCAAGTTAAGGGAATGGGCTTGGGACTTTATATCGTTTTTGAAGTTTGCAAGCTTCATAATTTTAATATTGCTTATTGTTATGAAGATCACAAACATTGTTTTAAAATCTCTTTCAAACCCAAAACAAATGGGGGGGGGAAGACAATAAATGAGCATTAAGGGCATAGAAAAATTTAATGAATTGGTTGAAAGTTTTAGTAAATTGCCCACTATCGGCAAAAAAACAGCCATTCGCCTTGCTTATCATATTTGCACCAATAATCCTTTAGAAAGTATGAAATTAGCACATAATATCGAAAATGCATTGCGTTTTATAAAACCTTGCAAACAATGCGGTTCTCTAAGCGAAAATGAACTTTGTGAAATTTGCATTGATGAAGAAAGAGATAAAGATATTTTATGTGTAGTGCAAAGCCCAAAAGATGTCTTAATTTTAGAAGAAAGCAAAAGCTATAACGGACTTTATTTTGTCTTAGATGATTTAAACGATGAAAAATTAAGCAATTTGCGTCAAATGATATTGCAACTTCATTCAAAAGAACTCATTTTTGCTTTTACACATAGTTTAAATTCTGATGCAATGATCTTTTTTGTTGAAGAAAGATTAAAAGATTTAAATTTAAAATTCAGTAAAATCGCACAAGGAATCCCAAGCGGTGTAAATTTAGAAAATGTAGATCATATTTCTTTACACAAAGCCATTTCTTATCGCACTAAAATAGAATAAAAAATTTATTCTTACAAAGCTAACCAAAAATTAATAAAATATATCAAAAAATTTTCCTATAACAATCCAAATGTATTACAAAAAAGTTTTAAAATTTTATTTCTTGATAAAAATCTCGAAAATTCTTTTTTTAAAATTATATTAAATAATAAAATAGCTTTTTATCGGCATTTTAGCTAATGTTATTAAAAAAATATTAATCCAAAACTTTAATAAAAATTCATATGTTTTAGGATAAATATTAAGCTATTATTATATAATTATTTGTGATATATTAATTTTTATACGAAAAATT
>NZ_NFNY01000126.1 GCF_002179165.1 Campylobacter jejuni | reverse complement strand
GGGGGGGGGTATGAGCTTAATATCATAGAAATTGCTAGTAGAATGGGTGGTTGGCGTGATGTTTTAATCAAATATTCTTACGGAATTGATTATTTATCCTTGCTTTTAAAAAGTTCTTTAAAACAAGAATTTGCCTTGGAAAATAAAAAGGCTGAAAATTTTTGTCTCGTAAAGATGATTTACACTAAAAAAGATTATGAATTTTATCAATTTATCAAAACCAAAAAACCAAATCTTATTGTAAAAGAACAACTTTTTATCAAAGAAAATGAGAGTTTTACCTATTCTTCATCCTTAATGGATGTTAAAGGATATTATTATCTAAAACTTGATTTAAGTGAGAATATAGACCGCTATATCAAACAAGATGAAATTTCGCTATCAAGCGAATAAAAAAATCATTTTCTTCTTTAAAAGGTGCAAAATTAATATCTTCTTTAGCATAAAGAAGTTCAAAACCTAAATTTTCCAAATCTTTTTTCAAATCTTCAAAATCCAAAAAACGACGATAATGATTTTCATAAATAAAAGCGTCTTTTTCTACACTTTCTCCTTTGCCAAAAAGTGAATTTTTCTTGCCACGCACTTCTATACATAAAATTGCATTATCATTTAAAAGCTTATTTAAATTTAAAAAAAGATTATCTTGACTTTTTTTACTCACGCTATGCAAGGTAAAACGCGAATAAATTGCGTCGTATTTATAGGTATCCACAAAATCACAAAAATCGCAACACTGAAATTCTAAATTTTCATTTTTATAATGATGATTTAAAAAATCAATTTCTTCCTTGCAAAGATCAAGTGCCTTGACTTTAAAACCTTTTTTGGAAAAAAATACCGCATCCCTGCCATTGCCACATCCAAGCTCTAAAATACAAGCATTTTTTTTAAAATAATTTAAACAAAAAGAAGCAAATAAAGACGAATTAAAAGGGTTTTGGTGCGTTGCATAATACTTAGCCCAATATTTTGTATCGTTAATCATTATTAAGTCTTTCATTTTTTTTAAGTTCTATGGCACGATAAATTACATCAAATACATAAATTCCGCCAATTAAATAAAAAAAGAATTCAAAATAACCACTAAAAAGCGATAAAGCGACTAAAACACTGAATAAACTTGCATCAATGCCTAAAATAAATCCTCTATCAAGAAAAAATTTCTTTATACCAAATCTTTGGATATTTTTCAAAAGCTTTAATCTCTCAACGATATAAAAAGAACAAATAAGTCCATGTAAATTCATAGCGCACAAGACAAAAATCACACAATAAATGGACACATCAAAGCTAAAATATACCATTATAAAAACGCCATTGAAAGCTAAAGTATCTACAAAAACATCTAAAAAATGTCCCCATTTACTGCTTAAGTTTTTATATCTTGCAAGCATTCCATCAATATGATCTAAAAAATCATAAAGTAAATATAAAATTCCCGCTAAAATAATGCTATGATAAAAAATCATTACAAAAGAAAGAAAAGCAAAAATGCCCGCCATAATTGTAATATGGTTTGGCTTTATAGAAGTTTTTGCCAAAGGTAAAAGAATATATCTTTGAATGATTAAAACGCGATAAAAATATTCTATAATATAATAACTTCGCTTTTTTTCTAGCCTTTGGCTTTTTTTAAGTTTTTCATCCAAATCCATAAAACACCCTATTTTGTCAAAATCACTAAAAAATTATCATCCGCAAAGTTATCATTTTCATAGCTTGTTCTTAAGCGGTTGATTTCTATGGTTTGAAAATCCCTAAAAACTCTTTGAATTTCATCTTTGTCAAAAAAATACATTTTCATACCATTTTCTTTAAAAGCTGCTTTTTTCTCATCTTTTTCATTGATTATCACTTCATATTTTGAAATTTTCTCACTATTTTCATAACGATAATCTTGTGTACTTCTAATCACCACATAAGCTTTTGCACCTTTTTTTAAAATCCTGTGCATTTCTTTGGCCGCTTTTTCGATGATTTCTTTGGGATTATAATAAAGCACACCATAGCAAACTAAGCCGTCAAATTTTTCATCTTCATAAGGAATTTCATCTACGCTTGAAATTTTTAAATCGACTTTTAAATTATGGTTTTGAAGCAATTCCTTAGTGGCTTTAATGCCATTTTCTGAATAATCAACCCCATAGGCCTCAAAACCATTTTCGGCTAGAAATTTCATATGTCTTCCTGCACCACAACCCAAATCTAAAATTTTATCATTTTGCTTAAAATTTCTAAAAACAAAACTGACTAAATCCACAGCAGGATAACGTGGTTGATGTCTTTTTTGCGAATGCAGTTCGTGCCATTTTTCTCTTGTCATTTATTCTTTACCTTTAATAAAAAAATAAACAAAATTATAGCAAATTTAAAATTATTTTAATATCTTTTTGAATTTTTTCCTTAGTTGTTTTTTCATCAAGCCATAAATTAATCAGTTGTTTGCTTAAAAGTTCGGAATTTTCCTTTCTTTGCTTAGTAAAAATCAAATTTGAAGGCAAATACCAAGAACTACAATCAATGCCTTTTTCTCTTAATTTTTTAAGCAATTTATCCCTATCGCCTAAATACCTAAAAGTGTAACGCCAAGGTATGGCATCTTTGCTTAAAACAGGATGGATAATCAAAGAAGACTTAAGCAAATTTTGATAAATTTGCATTTTTTCTTTGCGTTCTTGGCAAATTTGATTTAAATTGGATAATTTTTCTTCTATATAGGGATTAAAATCCGCACTAAAAAAGAAAGTATTGTCTAAAAGTAAATTTTGTAATTTTTCAAAAAAATCTTTATCTTTTTGATTTAAAGAATAATAATCCTTGCGGTATTTTTCGTATTTTAACCTAAAATCACAAGCTTTTAAATTTAAGCTTTTATTTAAATTTCTAAATTCATCAAAACTTATTTTAGAACTAAGAATTGCCCCCCCCC
>NZ_NFNY01000149.1 GCF_002179165.1 Campylobacter jejuni | reverse complement strand
CGCTTCAACCTAAACGACTTTGGTTATATCGATACAGGAACTCATGTAAGCCATTTTTCTTACACTTTAGCTATTTCTTTAGGATTTAAAAATATCATTATGATAGGACAAGATTTAGCCTTTGATGAAAAAGGAAATTCACATTCACAAGGTTTTTCTTTTGGGGAAAATTTTGATTCAGAACATCGATATACTAAATTAAAAGTTTTAGCCTATGGTGGAAAAGGCGAAGTATTAACTCATTATACTTGGAATGATTATAGGGTAAAATTAGAATACCTTTTTGCTTGTAATGCAAATATAAATTTTTATAATGCCACAGAAGGCGGAGCAAGGATAAATTTCACAACAGAACTTCCATTTAAAGAATGTATTGACAAATTCCTAAAAGAAGATAAACCTAAATTTGAACTTCCAAAAAGTTTAACCAAAAATAGAAGTGATAAGCTGCTTTTAAAATTTAAAGACAAGTTAAAACAAGATAAAATATTAGCTACAACTTTCTTAAATGATGCTAGGGTTTTAAAAGATGCATTAGATAATATCTTAAGTAAAAACATAGCCTTACCTTTAGAATTCTTAGAACAAGTTTATCAAAATATAGAAAATTTTAATATCAGTATTGATAATGATGAGTTTTTGCAGGATG
>NZ_NFNY01000089.1 GCF_002179165.1 Campylobacter jejuni | reverse complement strand
AATAATATTTCAAAAATAGAAAATAAAATTTTTATCTTATAAAAGAATTTAAAAATGATTATGAAATTTTAGCAAGGATTAAAACACTATCTTGAAAAATGATAAAAATTTAGAAAAAATAGTTAAAAATATCATTGAAATAAAACAAATCCTTGCTAAATTCTTTAACAATAAAAAAAGAAAATATCTTTAACCTTGAAAAAATATAAATGATATGAGTAATTATACAAAAATCTTAAAAAAATCCGATGCTGAATTTAAAAAATATAAAAACTATGAGTATTTTAATATCAAAAATGATTTAAATATTATTAAAAATAGCATTGAAAACACTAAAACCATATAATGAAAATTTAAAAACAAGAGAAGATAATATTAAAAATAGAAAGTTTTAAAAAGCAAAATGTAGAAAAGTTTCCCACAAATTCAAATTTATCCGTCATAAAATCTAAAGACATCAACTACACTACACCACATTCTAGCCTTAAAGTCTTTATTACGATAAATATAAATAACTTTATAATCTTTTTATCATTTTGGATAAAAATATAATTTTCATATGGAGCCAACTTTGAACTTTGCAAATCAAATTGTATTTCTTTATTGACAAAATCAAAAAATTTAGTCAAAACCATCGTTTTTTAACTCTACTAAATCCATCGCTCTTACAAGCTATGAAAAAAAGCCTCAATACTTAATTTTTCATTTTAGCTTATTTTTTCTAAAAAATAAATAGAAAATTGACAAAATTATAAAAAATAAAAGATTTAATTAAAGAATATTGAAAATTAATATTTTGAAGAGTATTTAAAGCCCAAAAATGGGCTTTACAATAGAATTATAATTTACTTTCGTTTTGATTAAGATAATCAGCCACGCCTTTAGGATTAGCTTTCATACCAGCATCGCCTTTATTCCAACCTGCAGGGCAAACTTCACCATGCTCATTAGTGAAAAGCATAGTATCTACCATTCTAATCATTTCATCAATATTTCTTCCAAGTGGCAAGTCGTTGATAACCGCATGACGAACTGTTCCATCAGCATCAAGCAAGAAAGAACCACGAAGTGCAACTGCCTCAGCATAAAGCACATCAAAATTTCTGGCAATTTGTTTAGTCAAATCCGCTACAAGTGGGAATTTAACTTGTCCAATACCACCTTGATTTACTGGAGTGTTTTTCCATGCAAAATGTGAGAATTCATTATCTCCTGAAATTCCAATCACTTCGATACCACGATTTTTAAATTCTTGATATCTTTTATCAAAAGCAATAATTTCTGAAGGACAAACAAAAGTAAAATCTTTTGGATAAAAAAATACTACCGCACCTTTTGGACCAATATTTTTATAAAGATTAAAATCATCAACGATTTCATTATTTCCCAATACTGCTGGAGCAGTAAAATCTAAAGCTTTTTTTGTAACTATCATGTTTTCTCCTAAATGATAAATTTTATTAGTAAGAAAATTATATCATTTAAATCTTTAAATATTTTTAAAATTTTACTCTAAATAAATTGAAAAATTTAGCTTTTCTCAAAAATCAAAAAAATATTAAATATTATAGAATTTTAGTTGAAATATTATTTTAATATTTATTATCAAAATTTTATTTTTTTGATTATCAAAATTCTATTTTTTTTAAGAATACTATGCTACAATATCCTTGAAACAATTAAAATATAAAAGGAGAAAAAATGGCTGTAAAAATTACAGATACCTGTATTGCTTGTGGTTCTTGCATTGATGAATGCCCTGTAAGTGCTATCGTTGATGATGCAAACAATCCTGATGGAGAAGATAGATATTATGTTTATTCAAACAAATGTGTTGAATGTGTAGGACACAATGATCAACCCGCTTGTGCAAGTGCTTGTCCAACTGATGGTTGTATAGTATGGAGTGAAGTTGTCGCTGGACAACCAAGCCGTGATAATATCGGTAGCGATATGAGAAGCGGAGATACTCCTGTTTTTGCTTAATTCCACAATAAAAGCTAGTTCCAACTAGCTTTCTTTTAACTTTTTTTAAACAAATTCAAGTATAATTTTAAGCTTTAATAAAAATTATTTACATAGGAGCAATCGATGGAAAAAACCTTATCGATTATTAAGCCTGATGCCGTAAAAAAAGGTGTTATAGGTAAAATTTTAGATCGTTTTGAAAGCAATGAACTAAGAATTGCAGCTATGAAAAAAGTGCAACTTACAAAAGAACAAGCCGAAGGTTTTTATGCTGTTCATAAAGAAAGACCTTTTTTTAAAGATTTAGTTGAATTTATGGTTAGCGGTCCTGTTGTTATTTCTGTTTTAGAAGGCGAAGGTGCTGTTCTTAAAAATAGAGATCTAATGGGTGCAACAAATCCAAAAGAAGCAAAACCTGGAACAATTAGAGCAGATTTTGCACAAAGTATTGATGCCAATGCTGTTCATGGTAGCGATAGCTTAGAAAACGCAAAAATTGAAATTGAGTTTTTCTTTAAACCAAATGAAATTTGCTAATGAAAATAGCTTTTTCTAGGATTAATAGCACTAATTATCCTTTTAAATTGAACCTTGAAAATGTTATTTTTGAAGGGAATTTAGCAAAAATAAATCCTAAACTTGTTAAAATAAATGCTATAATGCAAGGTTTTGTTTATAGACCTTGTGATAGCTGTGGCGAAGAGCTTGAGCTTGAAATAAAAGAAAATTTAGAACTTTTCGCTAGTGATGGTATTTTTAAAGACAATACAAATGAATTAAGCAATACTATCGAATTTTTTGATGGTCAAATTGACTTGATTGAAGTTGCTGTTAGCGAACTTGAAGCTTATCTAAGCGATTATTTTTATTGTAATAATTGCAAAGATAAAAACTAAAAATTTAACAAAGGAGATAAAATGGCAGTACCTAAGAGAAGAGTGAGCAAAACTCGTGCAGCAAAACGCAGAACTCACTATAAAGTAAGTCTTCCTATGCCTATAAAAGACAAAGATGGAAGCTACAAAATGCCTCATCGTGCAAATCCAAATACTAAGGAATACTAAAATCAATGATTAACATTGCTATAGATGCAATGGGCGGAGATTTTGGAGAAAAGCCCATTATAGAAGGCGTTATTGAGGCTTTAAAAGAAAAGTCTTTTAATGCTATCTTAGTGGGAGATCCCAATATTTTAAAACCTTTAATACCTAAAAATTTAGAGCAATTTATTCAATACGAAAATGCTAATGAAATTTTTTCTATGAATGAAAATGCTACAGATGCTTTAAAAAGAAAAGAAACCACAATTTATAAAGCTATTGATTTGGTTAAAAATGGGCAAGCAAAAGCTGTCGTTTCAGCAGGACATAGTGGTGCAAGTATGTCTTTAGCTACTTTAAGATTAGGTAGACTCAAAGGAGTTTTAAGACCTGCAATTGCAACTTTAATGCCAAATATCACAAGCAAAACCTTATTTTTAGATGTTGGTGCCAATACAGATTGTAAAGCTGAAAATCTATTTCAGTTTGGCATAATGGGTGATATCTATGCAAAAGAAATTATGAATCTTTCAAAACCTCGTCTTGCTCTATTATCCAATGGAGAAGAAGAATGCAAGGGTAATGAGCTTACCAAAGAAGCCCACCTACTAATGAAGCGAATTCCAAATTTTATCGGAAATGCTGAAGGTAGAGATATATTTAATGGCGAAATAGATATATTAGTTTGTGATGGATTTAATGGAAATGTGATTTTAAAAGCCTGTGAGGGCGTTGCAACTGCAATCTTTCAAATTTTAAAGAATGAAATCAAACAATCTTTTCTTTCAAAATTAGGTGCTTTATTAATGAAATCTTCATTTAAAAAACTCAAAAAACATATAGACTGGCAAGAATATGGCGGTGCACCATTACTGGGTATTAATGGTTGTGTGATTATAAGTCATGGAAAAAGTGATGCTAGAGCCATTAAAAATGCTATTTTTCAAGCTATTCATTTTAGTGAATCAAATATCAATCAAACCATAGAAAAAGAACTCGAGAAATACAATGTCTAAAGCAAGTTTAAAAAGTATAGCTTCTTATACACCTGAACAAATTTTAAACAATCATGATCTTGAAAAAATTATAGATACCACAGATGAATGGATAACAAGACGCACAGGCATAAAAGAAAGACGCATTGCTGGCAAAGATGAAAGCACAAGTGATTTAGGTACTAAAGCCGCTATAAAAGCTATAGAAAGAGCGAATTTAAAACCACAAGATATCGATGCAGTGCTTGTTGCCACTTTAAGCCCTGATTATTTTACTATGCCATCAACCGCTTGCAAAATTGCAGCAAATTTAGGACTTAATGGAGTGAGTGCTTTTGATATTTCAGCAGCTTGCTCAGGTTTTATTTATCTTTTAGAACAAGCTAAAGCTCTTGTAGAAAGTGGATTAAAAAAAAATGTTTTAATCATAGGAGCTGAAAAAACTAGCTCTATTATGGATTATACCGATAGGAGTATTTGCATACTTTTTGGCGATGGTGCAGGTGCTGGAGTGGTAAGTCTTGACGAAAACAATCCTATCATTGATGTGCATACTGCAAGTGATGGAAACTACGGCGATTTGCTAATGACAGAACGCTCACAAGAATCAAAAGAAGCTTCAAAATTAACAATGAAAATGAAAGGCAATGAGGTCTTTAAAATAGCCGTGCAAACGCTTAGTAACGATGTTGTTGAAATTTTGGCTAAAAATAAAATTTCATCGGAACAAATCGATCTTTTTATCCCACATCAAGCTAATTTGCGTATCATTAAAGCCGTGCAAGAAAGACTAAATTTAAGCGATGAAAAATGCGTTATTAGCGTGCATAAATATGGCAATACCTCAGCCGCCTCTATTCCTATGGCAATGAATGATGCTTATGAGGAAAATCGTCTTAAAAAAGGAGATTTAATTTTACTTGATGCTTTCGGTGGTGGTTTTACTTGGGGATCTGCCTTACTTAAATTTGGTGGCGAAAATTTTTCTTAAGCCTTTAAATCCACACTTTTGATATTGTGTGAATTTGTATTTGAAAAGATTTTAGCAAAATCATTATTGTTTATATCTTCATCATCTATTTTAACACTAAAAAGAATTTCTAATTCTTTAGAAAGATTAAATTTATTCTCTAAAAGCTTTTTTAAAAGCTCGTTTGTGTCTTTATTTTGATAAGTTTTTTTGTTTTGGCTTTCACCTTTTATGGCTTTGAATTTATTTTCTTTTTCTTTATTATCTGTATTTTCATCAGAAAAAATAGTTTTTGAATTTGCAATTTCTGCTTTATATTTTTCTCCCATTGCATCGCTTTTAGCTTTCATTTCTAGCCATTCTTTTTTAA
>NZ_NFNY01000073.1 GCF_002179165.1 Campylobacter jejuni | reverse complement strand
TTATATTATAATAAAAATATATTATTTTAATTTTTATAATAAATTTTTTTAATACAAAAATAAAGGCTTAGTTTTATGAAAATCAAAGATATGGAAATTTTTTTAGACCTTTTAAACACTCAAAGCCCTACAAATACAGCTAATAATTTTTCTATTACACAGCCTAGCGTTTCTATTATCATTAAGAATTTAGAGCAAAATTTGGGCGGAGTGCTATTTGAAAGATTGGGAAAAAAACTTTTACCTACACCTAAGGCTTTGCATTTGGGTAAAATTTGGCTAAAACTTGTGCAAGACTACTATAAAAGTTTAGAAAATTTAAATGATGAAAATACTCTTTTAGGCGAAATTAAAATTGCTGCAACACAAAGCATAGCAGAGCATTTTCTTGCACCTATTTTATTTGATTTTAAATCCGAATTTGTAAATGTAAAAGTGCATTCTCAAACTCAAAATTCAAAAGAATGTTTAAATTTATTAAAGAATGGAGATATAGAATTTGCCATTATTGAAGCCGAGTTAAATTCTGCATTAATAGATTTTGAAGGACTAAAAATGCAATTTTGGCAAAAAGATGAACTCATTGTAGCTAGCAGAGATAAAAAACTAAGCCAGAGAGAATTTTATATTGATGAATTATTAAATGAAAAATGGATTTTAAGGGAGGTAGGATCAGGACTTAGAGATAAATTCCTTAATGAAATTGGCAATACATCAAAAAAACTTGAAATTTTTCTGGAGCTTGACAGAATGGCAGCCATTAAAGAATTAGTTCTTCAAAAAAATGCCATTTCTGTTTTTTCTAAAAAAAGCATAGAAAAAGAACTAAAGAATTCAAAACTTTATGAAGTGAAACTAAAAAATATTAACCTAAACCGAAATTTTTACACTTTAAAAAGAAAAGATTATAATTTTAATAGAGCTTTGGAAAAATTTGAAAAGGCATTCAAGCCTTGCCATGAATAATTTATACAAAAGTTAAGCAAAATTTAGATAAAATCCAAAGCTTATATAAAAATAAGGAAAAATAAAATGAACGCCAAAAGCCAAGATGTTGAACTTGAAGAATTGTTTAAAGAAAATGCACAAGATTACATTACCTACGAAAAATTAGTAAAATATCTTAGCAAACAACCTAGCAGCACAACAGCAAAAAAAATTCAAACTTTAATGAAAAAACATAAAGTGCAACTATTTTCAGCTGCTGAAATTGCTCAAATGAAGAATATTGAAGATGCAAAAAGATTGCAAGAAGAAAAACAAAAATTACAAGATACTAGTCTTGAAAATGAATTTGATTTGGCTAATGAAAATGATTTGCTAGAATGGAGTAGATCAGATTCGCCTGTGCGTATGTATTTAAGAGAAATGGGACAAATTGCTCTTTTAAATAAAGATGAAGAAGTAGAAATTTCTAAAAAAATTGAGCTTGGCGAAGATATTATCATTGATGCTTTTTGTTCTGTTCCTTATTTAATTGACTTTATTTTAGATTACCGTGAACCACTAATTAATAGAGAAAGAAGGGTAAAAGAACTTTTTAAAAGCTTTGATGATGAAGAAAAAGGCGATGATAAACTTGACGATCTTGAACTTGATGAAGAGGAAAATGATGAAGAATTAGAAAATTCAGATGAAGAAGCGTCAAAAAAGACAAGCAAAAAAGAAGATGAGAGAACTCTAAAAGTTATAGAAAAATTTAAAGCTTTAGAGAAAGCAAAAAAGGATTGGCTAAAAGTTTCTAAAGATAAAGAAAGCGGCGATGAACTTTTAGATAAGCTTGGAATTGCTTTCAAAAAAAATATTTTAAAAGAAAAATTAATGGATCTAGGCCCAACCTCTAAACTCATCAGTGAAATTGTAAAATCAATGGAAACAGCTCTAAAAAGTGATGAAGAATTTGACAAAGAACTTAAACGCTTAGAATATCGCTTGCCAATGTTTTCTGAAGAATTAAAAAGTCGTCATGCTGATATATTAAAAGATATTACCAAGTTAAGCAAAGAAGAAATCACCGAAAAAGCTCTTGAAACTACAATGGTAAGTACCTATATGGAAATTAAAAAGCTTTTCCAAACTAAAGAAGCAAGCAAAAAAAGTTTTGATCTAGAAAAAGAACATTTAAAAGAAATTTTAGAACAAATCAAACGCGGTAAAAAAATCTCCGACGAGGCTAAGGCTAGAATGGCTAAATCAAATTTACGTCTTGTTGTGAGCATTGCTAAACGCTATACAAATCGTGGTTTGCCATTTTTAGATCTTATTCAAGAAGGAAATATTGGTCTTATGAAAGCGGTTGATAAATTTGAATACAAAAGAGGCTATAAATTTTCAACTTACGCAACTTGGTGGATAAGACAAGCAATCTCAAGAGCGATTGCCGATCAAGCAAGGACGATTAGAATTCCTATCCATATGATAGAAACCATCAATCAGATCAATAAAATTATACGCGAGCACCTGCAAAAAGATGGAAAAGAACCTGATGTCAGCGTTATAGCTAAAGAAGTGGGCTTAAGCGTGGATAAAGTCAAACAAGTGATTAAAATCACTAAAGAGCCTATTTCGCTTGAGGCTCCTATTGGAAGTGAAGATGATGGAAAATTTGGAGATTTTGTTGAAGATAGAAATTCACTCTCGCCTATGGATCATATTCTAAAAGATGATTTAAAAGAACAAATAGATGAAGTATTAGATCAGTTAAACGATAGAGAAAAAGCCGTGATTCGTATGCGTTTTGGACTTATGGACGATGAAAGCGATAGAACTTTAGAGGAGATAGGCAAAGAATTAAATGTTACTCGCGAAAGAGTAAGACAAATTGAAAGCTCTGCTATTAAAAAACTAAAGCATCCAAAAGTGGGCAGAAAGCTTAAAAACTATATTGAGGGTTGGAAATAAAATCTAACCCAATTCTTTCTCTTTTTTTAATTTTCTTACATGCTCAAAAAATACTAATTTTCCACTATGTTCTTTTAAGTTTTTAAAATCTTCTATATCAAATTCCAAACATAGCATTGATGAAGTAGGAAAAGAGGTGAGACATAGAAAACCCAAAAGTTCGCAAAGCTCTATTAAGATAGGATTATGACCAACTAAAATAATCTCGTTATGCTGATTATCAATGGTTCGTAAAATATTATATATTTTTACTACATTTCCTAAATATAGCTCATCTAAAAATTGAATCTTTTTCTTATCAAGATTATAAAAATTTGCAATTTTTTTTGTGGTTTTAGCGGTTCTTTTAGAAGGACTAGATAAGATAAAATCAGGCTTTATCTCATAAGCTTGGAGTTTTTGAAAAAGTCTTTTTAAGTCTTCCTTGCCACTTTCACTAAGCCTTCTCTCAAAGTCTTGTATGTTTTCATCTTTAACAGCTTTTGCATGTCTTATTATATATATTTTTTTCAAATTTTTCTCCTAATTTTTGCCAAAAAATATCCACAAATAAATCCAAAAATATGTCCATACCACGCAACATTTACCCCCATAAGCAATGGAGCAAAACTCATAAGCAAAATCGCAACTACAAGTCCTTTGGCACTGCTTTTATCAAGATAGGCATAATATCCCATTAAAACACAGATAGCTCCACTAGCTCCTACAAGAATCACATTTTCATTTAAATAATAAAAAGAAAAATACACATACAAAGCACTTAAAAGCGAACACATTAAGCCACCAACAAAATAAAGCAAAGCAAAACGCAAATATCCGAGATAATTTTCTAAAATACGACCAAATTGAAATAAAACAATCATATTTAAAATAAGGTGGGTTAAATTTCCATGTATAAACATAGAACTTAAAATTTGCCAATAAGCCCCTTTAAAAAACAAAATATTTAATCCAAGAAAATTGCGATAACTATCAGAAATAATAAAGTAAATTAAAATGTTTAAAAGAATTAATAAAATTACGATCAAATATAACCTTTTAAAAGTTTTATTGTTATTGTCTTAAAATTCACATAAAATTCACATAAATTCACTAAAATTTGATAGAAAATAACAAATAGGAAAAGCCTTGAAAATAAAAATTTTTAGTATTGCAATATGCCTATTCAGCTTTTTAAATGCTGATATTATAATATCCCCTAACGATTTACCCGAGATTTCTAAGGCTTTTTTGCAACAAAATTTCAAAGCAGGTATAGGTATAGTTCAAAAAGATAAAAACTCATATGAGGTTTATCTAAGCGATGGCACAGAGCTCGAATTTGAGATTGATGGAACTTGGAAAGAAATAGAAAATAAAGCCAATCCTTTTGATTTAAACTTTTTGCCACAAAATTTAGCTAGCATTATAAAAAATGAATTTCCAAACACAAAAGCCAGAGAAATTGAAAGAAAAATCAATCATTACAAAGTCAAGCTAAATAATGGAATGAAAATTCGCATTGATTTTAATGGCACGATTTTACACAAAGAATTTGATGATTAAAAAATTTTAAAATAAATAGGAATACAAAAAATCGCCAAAGTATAAATGCTAAAAAACAAAAAGCCAAATTTAAAAACTTTTTCTTTAGAGCAAGGCGAATGCAATGTATAAGGATTTCTTACACGAATCAATAAACTCAAAACAATAAAACTAGGACTAACAAAAAGCAAAGCCGCTAAAGTATAAAGCAAGGCTAATTCTGCAAACTGATATTTAAAAATTTCTGCCCAAACCCAATTTCCCAAAATATCCGCCAAAGTAAAGCCTAAAAAACTTGCCAAACAAAATGAGGAAAAATATTGATTGAAATTTTTTCTGATAAAATCTTGAGTTAAAGCAAAAATAGCAATAATAAGCCCATTTATCATAATCAAACATATAAAATACGCCATAACAATAAATACTGCAAAAATCATCGCAGCTCCTGCAAACATTTTTTTCCTTTTTGTTTAAACTTTTAAAGTAAATATATATTTATTTTATTATATTAGGTTTAATGCGGTATTTATTGTTGAAAATCAGATTATTTCTTATTTTTCATTCATCCCCCTTTTCTCTTTTCTGAGTTCCATTGCTTCTTTAAGGAAAGTAGTATTAATTTCGTTATAACCGCTTACATGTGAAATGATTTTTTCAAATTCTTCATCACTTAAGCTTAACAAATAAAGCATTACATGGGGCTTTATAATGGCATTAATTCTTTCAAAACAACCTTTTGTTGGATCATCGCCATCACTGAATAAACCAGGTTCAAGGTATTCTTTGACCTTATCTCCGAAGGTGTATATCACTATATCTCCTGGAGTAAGTGCAAATGACACGTGACGATAATACACAAAAAAAGTTCCTAAAGGAAAAATTAAATCATTTTTGATATAATACTCAATCACAAGTTTTTCTTTTGTGATATAAATTCTTTTAATATTTGCCATTTTATAGATCTCTCGTGCAAATATATATATGCCTAAAAGAAACATAATAAAAACCATAAACCATTTAAAATCCTTAGTATTGTCAAATGCCCTAGGAAGCAAATAAAGCATAAAACATAAAAGCACAATATATGTTATCCAATAAAGCAAAAACGAAGGTATATGCTTTTTTCCCTCCCAAATGATTTCGTCTTGAGTGTCTTGTTCTTTGATTTCTGTGTTATTGTTTGTTTGGCTCATTTTTATCCTTTAAATAAGTTTTAATCTCTTGTATATAAGGGGAGAAATCAATAATAAAAACATTGTGATCTATTTCTTGATTAAAAAATATTTTTATATTTGCCCTATAAAGCTTATAAAGATTTACTTTTTCTTCTAAATTCATAGTCTCTAAAGCTTTTTGTGTATATTTGGTGCATAATTCTTTAAATGTATGATTGTTTTCAAAACTACCAAAAGAATCCACACCGCAAGGAAAAATAAATTCTTTTCTTATGTGTTTTATATTTTGTATTTCTATTCTTTCAAAAAATCTTATCCCATAGGCAATGTCATAACCCATCGTAAAACTTCCATAAGGATAGAAAATTTCTGTATCAAACCACCGCATTTTTAATATTAATCCCTGCTCTGTTAGAATTATGGATTTAAAATTCAATGCCCTATGTAATTCAAAAACATAATAAAGACTCCCAAAGGCAAAAAAACCATACCACAAAGATTCTTTAAGCAAAACAAACCAACAAAACCAACACAGAAAAAGACCTAATGCAAGATAGATAATATATTGCAAAATAGCAAGGAAGTAAAATTTTCTCTTGCTTTTCCAAAGTAAAATGAAATTTTCATCACTTGTATTTTTTAGCGGTTTTGACAATAAGTCCATAAAAGATACCCTGAATAAAAATTCTTACATATTTTTATTATCAATATTGATAAAAATATAATTTTCATTTTTCTTAAATTTGAATCACTTCCTTAACATCATTGTATTCTATTTTTTCTTTTTCAAGTAAAATTTTAGCAAGTTTAGAAATTTTACTTTTTAAAGGATTTAAAAACTCATCTAATTCTTTTTTATAATCATTTAAATTTGGTTCTTCAAGCATATCAAAACTTATCATATATTCAAGCAATTCTTTAATCTTTAAAAAGTCATTGTGCGAATTCGTATAACTTTCATTATAAATCAAAATCATCGCCCTAGAACCTGCTAAATAAACCTTTATACGATTAATAAGCTCTGATTTTGATCTGATATTATGCTCATATTCTTTAAAACGATCTTCTATGAGAGTGATTTTTTCAAATCCTATATCAAAATAATACGCACTCAAAGCCTTTGCAGCTTGATAAGTTGCTTGGATGGCTTTCTCTTCATCATTAAAACTTAAAATTTTTTTCTTGCCTAAAAGTACTTTATTAAGCACCGCGTAAAAATCACTTTCTTCCACCAATGAGCTATTCCTTCTTAAAGCATTAATAGCCGCTTCATTCACTAAAGTTTCAAGCCCTGCTCCACTAAAACCTACACTTGCTTTAGCAATTTTACTTAAATTCGCATTATTGTTTTTATCTTTCATATAAATTTCTAAAATTTTAAGCCTATCTTTAAAATCTGGTAAAGATAAGAAAATTCGCCTATCAAAACGCCCGGAACGAAGCAAAGCAGGATCCATAAGCTCAATTTTATTTGTTGCAGCGATCACTATAACTCCACTATTATCCTCAAAACCATCCATTTGAGTTAAAAGCTGATTTAAAGTGCTATCTCTTTCTACATTTGACATTTCACCTCTTGCTTTTCCTACAGCATCAATCTCATCAATAAAAACAATACTTGGTGCCATCATTTTAGCCTTAGAAAAAAGCTCTCTTACTCTTTTAGCGCCCATTCCCACATAAATTTCAACAAAACTCGATCCGCTTTGATAAAAAAACGGTACCCCTGCTTCTCCTGCAACCGCCTTTGCAATCAAAGTTTTGCCTACTCCTGGAGGACCCACCATTAAAACACCCTTTGGCATTTTCACACCAAATTCTTTATATTTTTTAGGATTTTGCAAAAAATCCACGAGTTCGCTAAGCTCTATTTTTACCTCATCAACACCCGCTACATCATTAAAAGTGATATTAGAAATGACTGGTTTTATATTGGAACTTTCAAAATTTGCAGTAGCATTTTGTGTTTGACTTTTGTTTGATATAGGATATTTAGCAATCTCTCTTTTACGCGTAAAATAGCTAAAACTCAATAAAATGGTGATAATAAATACAAGCAAAATGAAAAATACCCATAAAGTATTATCTTTTTTTATTTCCACTGGAACTTTTGACAAAAGCATCTTAATATCTATGCCATCTTTTACAATTACATAGTTTTCACCCTCAGCTTTAAGCCAAATTTCATCATTATCAATAACAGCTTTTTGAATTAAATTTTGACTTAATAAGCTTTGATAAAGATTTTCATCTATATATTTTGGCTCATTTTTAAAATATAAAACCCCCATAAGCAAACATAAAACAATAAAAGAAACGAGTATGATTTTTTTATTTTTCATTATTTAGCCTTTTAAAATTGCAAAATTACATTTTTCTTGCACTTCGTATTTTTCTAATTTTATCCATTCTTTTGCTATATCTTTTTGACTTTGAATTTTAATTTTATTAAAAAATTGATCATAGCCCTCAAAAAAACCTTCTTTTTCATTTTCCACCAAAATTTCAAGTGGAATTTTATTTTCTTTTCTAAAATGATAATTATTTTGATCCACAATGGCTTTTAATATATTGAGTCTTTCTTTGGCAACTGCACCATTTATAACATCTTTCATTGTGGCTGAATGTGTATTATTTCTAGGGCTAAAAATAAAAGCATGGATATGAGTAAGTGGAAATTCTTTAAAATGCCCTAAAGCTTCTTGCCACAATTCTTCACTTTCCCCTGGATGCCCTACAATAAAATCAGTTCCTAAAGCACAACCCTTAGAAGCTATTTTTTCAAAAAGTTTTAAATCATTATCTGTATGCGATCTTCTTCTCATTATGCGAAGCATTTTTTCACTTGTATGCTGTAAAGCGATGTGCAAGTGTCTTTCCATCCAAGTTTCATCTAAAATTTCTAAAAAACTCTCATCAATTTGTGCAGGCTCTAAACTACCAAGTCTTATGCGTTTTATACCCGAAATTTGACCTAATTTTTGCAAAAGTTTTCCTAAGGTTGTGCCATTTTTAAGTCCGTAAGAGCCTATATTTGTTCCAGTTAAAACCACTTCACTATAACCATTGGCTCCTAAAATTTCCACTTGTTTTAGTAAAGCTTTCTCATCCACACTTCTTGACTTACCCCGCACACTAGGAATAATACAATAAGAACAAGCAAAATCACAACCTTCTTGAATTTTTACAAAAGCCTTAGTATGGTTTTCATACTCACACACTATATCCTTGTCGATAAAATTTAAATTTCCAAGCTCATAAAAACTAGTTTTTGCCCCCAAAAACTCATTGATTTTATCCTTATTTGAGGCTCCAAGCACTCCAAAAATTTGCTTTTTATCTAAAAGTTCTTTACCCTTGCTGACTGCTCCACAACCTGTAAGTATAACCTTAATACCTTTTTTTTGCATGGAATTGACATAAGATTTTATCCCACTATCAGCTCCATTTGTCACTGTGCAAGAATTTACAACAATAATTTGTGCTTTTTCTTCATCATTAGTAATTTCATAATCTTTCACATAGCTTTTTAAAAGTTCCGTATCGTAAATATTTGTGCGACATCCAAAGGTTTTAAAAAAAACTTTTTCTTTCAATCTTTATCCTTTGTATAAAAATGCATATCATTATGGGATGTTTGATTTAAATTACCTAAATATAAATTTTGGCTAGGGTATGCAATTTTAATATCTGTATGTTTATTAAATTCTTTAATGATTTCTTTACTGATTGCACTTCTAAGCACTAAAGCTGCATAAGAATTTGTCATATACCAAGCTGAAATTCTCATTCCCCAATGTTCAAAAAATACAAAAAATCTTGGTTCAACTTTAGGATTTTTAATACTATATTCATTTTGCAATCTTTTCATTGTTTTTTTAGCTAATTCTGTATAGCCTTTTGCCAAACGATTCACAACTTCTTCAACTATAGCTTGAGCTTTTTCTATATTAGAATCAAAAGTCACACTGATATCGATACCATCTAAAATCGTTTTCATACCATGATGGGTATAATTTGAAATAAGATTTGTAAAAACATAATTATTAGGCACAAAAATTATACGCCCTGCTCTACGATTTTTACTATAGGTTTCAAGTGTAAGTTCTTCATACATTGTAATACGCAAAAAAGAAATATCTATAATATCCCCCACATAGCTCGTATCATTTTGAAAAACTTTCACACGATCACCCACTCTAAGGCTTCCGCCAAAAACTATCACGCACCACCCAAGCATAGACATAAACATATCTTTCATAGCAATAGCAAAACCCGCGGAAGCAAAGCCAAGCACAGTTACAACATAGCTAATATTATCTATATATGCAAAAAGTAAAATAAGAAAAATAAGACTGATATTAATAAAATTAATAATTTTGGTTGCTGTGTAATACCTTTCATTATCTTTAATATATTTTTTAGCTACAAATTTTAAAGCAAAAGCGATAGCTATAACAACAACAATAGCTATAATTATATTAATAGCCCTTAAGGTTTGCACTTTAATCTCAGCGCTAACTCTTGCTATCTCTTCGTCAATTTTTTTCTCATAAACCGAATAAGACACACTTGCGAAATTTAAAGCTTGCTCAAATTCTTCTAATTTTCTATTTGAAGCTTTTAAAGCCTCTATATTTTTAATACTGGGTTCAAATTTAGCAAATTCTTTTAATTCTAAATTTTTGATTCTAATTTTATCAACTAAATTTTTAAAATCATTGATTTTAAACGTATATTCTTCTTTTTCACCTTTTAATTTTTTAATATGAGAAAAAGCTCCAATAATGGCCAAAGGATTTGTAAGTTTTGGTAAAGATTCTATTGTTTCTGGGGCACTAAGGTTTTGTACAAAATTTAAATCTTTATATTCTTTAAGCAAGTTAAGTTGCTCTTCTAAAGTTGCTATTTTTCGTTTAAGTTCTTCTTGATAGTGCAAATTTGTTGTTTTTTTAAATTCTAAATTCAATAAAATAAGCTCATCATTTATTTCTTGATATTTAATAAAATTTTCATAGCGTATATCCCAAATACTCGCACTTATAATTGCATCTAAATTGTTAATTTTAGCATTAATATTATTAACAATTGTGCGATTCATATCGCCAAAAGCAAAAGCTATTAAAAAAAATAAAATAATAATTTTTTTCATTGAAATTCTTTCAAACTTTTTAAAATCAACTCTTTATCGATATCATTTTTAATCAATCCCTTACCTAAAGAACTTACAAGAATAAAATTTAGACTTTGATTTAAACTTTTTTTATCTCTAAAAAAGGCTTCATAAAATTCATTGATATTTACGATTTTATAATGCGTTGGTAGATCAAATTTTTTTAAAATATTCTCCACTCTTTGGCACTCTTTTTCACTTAAAAGCCCCAAATTTAAAGCCAAATGATTTGCCATATTCATTCCTATAGCTACTGCTTCGCCATGTAAATAGCTTTTATAATTTGTGAAATTTTCTATAACATGTGCAAAAGTATGCCCATAGTTTAAAAGCATTCTAGTTCCATTTTCTTTTTCATCATTTTCTACTATTCTCGCCTTAAGTTCCACACTTTTTGCTATGATTTTGGCTAAGATTTCATCTTCTAAATTTGCATTTAAAAAGCATTTTTCGTCGATATTTTCTATAAAATCAAGCAAATTTTCATCAAAAATTATTGCCATTTTAATAAATTCAGCCATTCCTGCTGCGAGTTCTCTTTTCCCTAAAGTCTTTAAAAATATACTTTCACAATATACTGCTTTTGGTTGATAAAAAGTGCCGATAAGATTTTTACCAAAAGAGTTATTAATACCGGTTTTTCCACCTACTGCAGCATCCACACAAGCTAAAAGCGTCGTAGGAATATTTATAAAATCAATTCCCCTTTGATAAATACTTGCAGCAAATCCACCCATATCACTAATCACTCCGCCACCAAAACTTATAAGCAAACTTTTTCTGTCAAGCTTAGAATTAAACATTTGATTTAAAATTTCTTCAATGGTGGCTAAATTTTTATATTCTTCTCCATCTTTTATTGTAGCAATAAATATTTCTCTTGCCTTAATTTTATCCAGCAAAGTTTTTAGATGGAGTCCTGAAATTTTAGGATTTGAAAGTATAAAAACCTTAGTATCAAATTCCAAATTTGAAAGCTCATTAATATAAACTTGATATGTATTTTCTTTTAAATTTACTTGTACTTGCATTTTCTCACTTTTTATTTTAATCTTAAATTCATTGTAACAAATCAGGACTGATTATTCTCTTATTTTATTTATTCAACCGGTATAAAAAGCTGATAATTTTGTCTCATTTTAGAATAATGCCTATTTAAATTCACACTCAAACTTTTACTGAAGCTTCCGTCCAAAAGCCCTTTTTCAAAGCTAACAAATTGCAACAAATCCGCGCGATAAGATAAAGATAAAATAGGATTTTCATCATTTTTGCTTATAATTTGAATATTTTTATCATAAAGCTTAGACAAGCTTCTAAAATACTCTTCCATATCGGCAGTATTTTGCAAATTTGGGTTATAATAATACAAAGTCACATTAAAATCAAGCTGCTTGCTAAAATCGGTAATCACATTAGCATTGTTTTCAAGCTCAGTTTCATCCGCACTTAAAATGACCGATTCTTTTATTTCGCCAAAATCCTTTTGTCCTATTTTTAAAATAGGAATCTTAAGCTCAAAAAGTCTCTTTTTTTCTTTTTCAAAATACTTATTATCAATGACAAAAATACCTATATCATTGTTTTCCAAAAAAGAGTTTAAATTTTTAAAATCTGTATTAAAATAATCAAAAAACACACCTTCTTTTTCTTCTGCAAGTTCTTTAATTTTCTCATATAAAGATCCTAATTTAGGATTAATAATTCTTATAAAAAATTTTTTTGCATTGCTTTTTTGAGTAAGTTGCAAAGTAGTATTCAATAATCTTTCTTGTGTCTTCTCATCCATATTTTTCATATCAATAAGAGTAAAAATATTATTTCCAAAAGGCACAGGAAATTGTCCGGCTTTACCTCTGATATTATGAAAAACACTTTGTAAAACTATAGGATCACCTACAATTAAAATGCTATCATTTGGCTCCAAAACAAAAGAAGGTTTAACAAAATAAATTTTAGAATTCCTATAAATTAATACAATACGCCATCTTTTTTGTTGAATTGAACTAATATGCCTATAAGCAAAAATAGATCCTGCTGGAATTTTTATCTCCATAATTTCACCCACGCCAAGACCTACTGAGTGTGCCGTTAAAGCAATATCGGGCAAAAAATCCATCAACCTACGACTCAAAGCCATTCTTGCATCTGCTAAATTTACATAAGAATCATTGATACTTAAACCCCAAAAATCCATTATTTCAATTTCTAAATTAGCATCAAATGAACGCAAAGCTTCATAAGTTTTTTTACTCTCAAATTCATCTTGCATATAAATAAAAGCTTGCTTAAAAGATCTATTCATTACACTCTCAAGACGTGCTGTACTGGTAGGATCAAAATAATGAAATTCCATATACTCACTATTTATATTAAATTTCATACTTTCATTGTTTTGACAAACAACAGTAAAAAAATAACCCAAACCCTTTTCAAAACAAAGCCTTTCTAAGAAATGCTTTGCTAAAATACCATCAATTATTATTAAAATATGATTCATTTTACACTCCAAAAAGGAAATTATAACAAATGGAATTTAAATTAAAGCATAAAGATGGTATGGCTAGAGTTTGCGAAATTACAACCGCGCATAGCACTTTTGAAACTCCGATTTTTATGCCCGTTGGCACAATCGGTGCGGTAAAAAGCCTTGATGCACTTGATTTAAAAAATGAACTTGATGCAAAAATAATCCTTGCTAATACCTATCATATGTATTTAAGACCGGGTTCAAAAATCGTAAAAGAATTTGGTGGATTGCATGGTTTTAGCAAATTTGATAGAAGTTTTCTAACCGACAGCGGAGGCTTTCAAGCCTTTTCACTTTCTGCAAATTCTAAGCATTTTAAAGAAGGGATAGAATTTAAAAGCCATATTGATGGAAGCAAACATTTATTTACCCCGCAAAGTGTTTTGGATACTCAATATGATTTTAATTCTGACATTATGATGATTTTAGATGATTTAGTTGCCCTTCCTGCAAGTAAAGAAAGAGTTAAAATTTCAGTTGATCGCACAATAGAATGGGCAAAAGAAGCTATAAATTATCACAAATTTAAGCAAAGTCAAGGCATAGGCTTAAAACAAAATATCTTTGGAATCATACAAGGTGGGACTGACTATGAAGAAAGAAAGCGTTGTGCTCTAAATTTAAACGAAATGGAATTTGATGGCCTTGCAATTGGGGGTTTAAGTGTTGGAGAAGAAAATGCTTTGATGTATGAAACAGTGGAAAATTTAAATCCTTTTTTAGATGAGAATCGCCCTAGATATTTAATGGGTGTTGGAACACCTGAAGATTTAGTGGAAAATATAGAACGGGGTATTGATATGTTTGATTGTGTTATGCCAACAAGAAATGCAAGAAATGGGACGCTTTTTACAAGCTTTGGTAAATTTAATATCAAAAAAGCTGAATTTATTAATGATCATGAAGCTATTGATAATACTTGCTCTTGTTACACTTGTCGCCAATTTTCACGCGGATATTTAAATCATCTTTTTAAGGCTAAAGAGCTTACCTTTTTTCGCCTTGCTAGTCTGCATAATCTGCATTATTATCTTGATTTAGTCAGCAAAATACGCAGTGCTATTAAAAAAGGAGAATTTTCTAAATTTAAAAAAGAATTTTATACTAAAAGGCTCTAAAAATGATATATGATGAAAATTTAGCCAAATTTTTGGCGAATAAAAATTTAAATACTCTTTACACTGATTTTTTGGGGCAAAAAATTTTCATTTTAAACAGATTCAAAAATCATATATTTGGTTTTGAAGAAAATCAAATTTATAAACTTGAAGATGATAAATTTGCACCTTGCAATTTAGAAGATTTTATAACTCTTTTAAAATCCATTCTTGAAGAATGTAAAGCTAATAATACACATTTTGAAAGCATTTTAGAATACAAAGAAAATGTGCTTTTAAAAGGGAATTTAATCAAGAATTTCTTCAAAAAGATATTTATCTTAAAACAGAAAATTAACAAAAATATTAAAACTCTGAATTTGCTTGATGAAGCCTTAAATTTATTTATCAGCGAGCAAAATCATTACAAAAAGATTTTAAAACCTTTACTTTTGAATATCAATATATTATTAAAAAATTGTAGAGAAAACCTAAGCAGGCTTAATGAGCTTTATTTGCTTGTAAATGCCATCAAGAACGAAAGAATGAATAAAAGCATTTATTTTTTAAGCGTGCTTTCGGCAATTTTTTTACCCTTAAATCTTATCGTAGGTTTTTTTGGAATGAATACCGAGGGTTTATTTTTAAGCAATGATAAAAACGCAACTTGGTATATTTTTACTCTCATCTGTTTTATACTCATTTTTGGACTTGTTTTCTATAGATATATGAAAAATAAAGAATTAGACTTTGATGATAAAATATCAAAAAAATCCCATAAATAACCTAATTTTAAGAAATATATTTATATAATTTTATCTTTTAAAACATTAATTTGCGCTCGTAGCTCAGCTGGATAGAGCATTTGATTGCGGTTCAAAAGGTCAGGGATTCGAATTCCTTCGAGCGCACCATCACTTTATGTTTTCTTGCTACAAACAAATATCATATTATTTTACAATTTAATTTATAATCAAACAAAGCAACCAAGAGTCTTGCTCTCTTGACGTGGATATTGTTTAAGTATAGGTTAAGCAAGGCTATTCTATAAATTTTTTAGAGTTGTTTGATTAGTTCAAGCAACTCTCTTACTATTTTTAGTAGTTTTAAAATAATATTTAAAATCTTATCTATCATAGTAATTCCTTTCCCGCTAAGAGAAATTAACCACTTAAACAAAACCATTACATCAAATCCAAACTTATTTATTATAAAACAAATTATTTTTATAAAATGCTTTTAAGAATAAAGGTTTTAAAAAAATATTCTAAATAAAAAAATCAAAATTTTAAAATTTACAAAGAAAAAACTCGGTACAAACCAACAAAATTAAAACAAGAAAAAGTCAGCAATTAAAAATTAAAAAACTGGAGAAATAAAAAAAGCTTAGCCAAAACTAGCTAAGCTTGGATTTGTATAAACATTGCAGCAAATTTTGCTTAAGTTAAGTAGTTAAATTACTATTGAAGCAATCTTAAAACATTTTGCTGAGATGAATTGGCTTGTGCCATTGCATAAGAACCACTTTGAGCTAAGATATTAGCTTTAGAATAGTTTGCACTTTCACTTGCAAAATCCACATCTCTGATTTGAGATTCAGCTGATTTAACATTTACTTGAGTTACAGTAATGTTATTGATAGTTGATGTAACTTGATTTTGAACAGAACCGATATCTGCTCTGATTTAGTCTAGGTTTGTAATAGCAGTTTCAGCTATATCCATAACCGCCATTGCACCTTTAAGTGTGGTTACACCTGCAGTAGCGTTGTGAGCACTTACAGTACTTGTTCTTAAAGCTGCAAATTGTGAATTTCATGAACCTGAAGAGAATCCTGAACCTGCAGAAACCACATAAACCGCACTTATACTAGCAGCACCTGAAATGATTTGAACTGCAGCACTTAAAGCAACTGACATATTCTTACCACTGCCTACAGAAAAGCCTGAACCTGCAGAGAATCCACTTCCTGCTTGAGACATATAAGCTGCAAGACTTGAAGCAATAATTATTTGCTTAGCTCCACCACCATTATAAGAGTTAAAGCCCATAGCATCAGCTATATTTGCATCAATTTGTCCTTTTGATTCTCTTAAAGATACAGAAGCTTGAGAAATCATATCGCTTGCACCCATACCTACAGCAGAAAGATTTGTTCCGCTTATGTTAATATCACGGCCATCGTTTTTAACTAAAGATAATCTTCCGTAGTTTTCTGTTTGTAAAATCCCTGCACCAGCACCAATGCTACCGCCAATCTTAATACCTCTACCATCAGCAGAGTTTAGAACCAATTTACCATTCTCATCTTTAGAAGCTTGAACTCCTGTTGTGTCTTTAACTGCATTGATAGCTGAAATTAAAGCACCATTTTCATCATTGTCATTATAATCTACTTTACCAATAATTACTCCATTAATTGAGAAATCTTGTGAAGTAGTTCCAGCTTTCATAGCATAAGCACCTGTAGTTGTTACATCAAAGGTGGCACGAACACCAGTTTTGTCTGCATTTCTATTGATTTCTTCTGCTAAGGCACCAAGTCCTGTTCCTACTGAAGTAGAAATAACTACATCTTGGAATTTAAAGTCTTTAATACCATCGAAATTTTTAATAGTAAGACCTACAACACCTGAACTTACACTTTGAGAACCTGTTTCAAATCTAGTAACACCGATTTTGCTTGATTGTGTAGCACCGATAGTTGCTTTAATTGATTGGTTTGAGCTTGATCCTACTTGGAACTC
>NZ_NFNY01000143.1 GCF_002179165.1 Campylobacter jejuni | reverse complement strand
AAGAATTAACAAGTCCGCAATGAGCTACTTTCCCCCTGCCAGTAAGGCGTAGTATCATCACCCACGATGTGCTTAGCTTCTTGGTTCGGGATGGAGCAAGGCGTTTCCACATCTGTATAATCACGGACATTGTTATTTAAATATTCTTTTAAAATCTAAAAACAACCAAATCTAAATTATAAAAATAAAAACTATTTTTATTTTAGCTTTCATCTTATTCTTGTATTTAGATATTTTATTACTAAATACTTTATTGTTTTATTTAGAATACTTAAAAAACAATGTTAAGAGCAAGTTCTAATAAATAAACTTTTACCTATAAGATTTTTAATAAACTTTATAACTCATTACTATAAACAAATAAATAATCATTATAATTAATCATTTTATTTGATAATATAGTTAATAAGCTTTAACATAAAAACCTTAACAAGGAAGTGATGCTTAAATAAGATAAGCCAAACGCTCTATTAGTACTGGTCAGCTAAAGGACTTTCATCCATTACACACCCAGCCTATCAAACTAGTAGTCTTCTAGAGAGCTTAGAGAAGATTCATCTTAGAGTTGGCTTCACGCTTAGATGCTTTCAGCGTTTATCCTTTCCAAACTTAGCTACGCTGCGATGCTCTTGGCAGAACAACAGCTACACCAGTGGTTTGTTCAACCCGGTCCTCTCGTACTAGGGTCAAATCTCTTCAATCTTCTTACGCCCACGGCAGATAGGGACCGAACTGTCTCACGACGTTCTGAACCCAGCTCGCGTACCGCTTTAAATGGCGAACAGCCATACCCTTGGGACCTGCTCCAGCCCCAGGATGCGATGAGCCGACATCGAGGTGCCAAACCTCCCCGTCGATGTGAGCTCTTGGGGGAGATCAGCCTGTTATCCCCGGGGTACCTTTTATCCTTTGAGCGATGGCCCTTCCACACAGAACCACCGGATCACTAAGACCGACTTTCGTCTCTGCTTGACTTGTATGTCTTGCAGTTAAGCTGGCTTATACCTTTATACTCTACGAACGATTTCCAACCGTTCTGAGCCAACCTTTGTAAGCCTCCGTTATTATTTGGGAGGCGACCGCCCCAGTCAAACTACCCACCAGACATTGTCCCACTTGAGGATGACTCAAGCTGGTTAGCTACCCAAATAAGAAAGAGTGGTATCTCAACAATGGCTCATATACAACTGGCGTCATATACTCAAAGCCTCCCACCTATCCTGCACATTCTTATCCAGATAGCAGTGTCAAGCTGTAGTAAAGGTCCACGGGGTCTTTCCGTCTTGCCGCGGGTAGGAGGAATTTTCACCTCCACTACAATTTCACTGGATCCCTCTTTGAGACAGCTCCCATCTCGTTACGCCATTCATGCAGGTCGGTATTTAACCGACAAGGAATTTCGCTACCTTAGGACCGTTATAGTTACGGCCGCCGTTTACTCGGGCTTCGATCAAGAGCTTCGCTAATGCTAACCCCATCAATTAACCTTCGAGCACCGGGCAGGCGTCACACCCTATACATCCTCTTACGAGTTAGCAGAGTGCTGTGTTTTTGGTAAACAGTCGGGAGGGACTCTTTGTTGTAAGTTTCTTCGCTTTCGGAGTAAATCCTAGTACGAAGCGAACCACACCTTATACCGAAGATACGGTGCTATTTTGCAGAGTTCCTTAAAGAGAGTTCTTCCACGCGCCTTAGAATACTCATCCCACCCACCTGTGTCGGTTTACGGTACGGGCAACATTAGCTAAACTTAGAAACTTTTCTTGGCTCGACGGCATCAGCATATACTCTTATCCATCCGAAGACTTCAAAAAGCCTATCAGTTCTCGGAGTATTCTTATACGGATTTTCCTGTATAAGCTCCTACAACCTTCGACTAGCACTTCCATCCGCTAGCAACGCTTAGCCCTAAGCGTCCTTCCATCGCACACTAATGTTGGTATTGGAATATTAACCAATTTGCCATCGCCTACCCCTTTCGGACTCGGCTTAGGACCCGACTAACCCTACGATGACGAGCATCGCGTAGGAAACCTTGGGTTTACGGCGTTAATGATTCTCACATTAATTATCGCTACTCATGCCTGCATGCTCACTTCTATTCGCTCCAGCACTCCTTACCGGTATACCTTCGACGCAAATAGAACGCTCTCCTACCGCTTACACACAACTTAAACTACTTAGCTTTAGCCTAAGAATATTTTTACTGATTTTACTAAGTTTTACTTCTATCTTTACTCTATAAAAATCAGTAAAAACATAACTTAGTTTTTCTATATTCCAAACTTAAATAATCTAAGTTGTGTGCAAGCCTACAGCTTCGGTACTTACTTTAGCCCCGTTATATTTTCCGCGCAAAATCACTAGACCAGTGAGCTATTACGCTTTCTTTAAAGGATGGCTGCTTCTAAGCCAACCTCCTGGTTGTTTAAGTAACTTCACATCGTTTTCCACTTAAGTAAGATTTAGGGACCTTAGCTGGTAGTCTGGGTTGTTTCCCTCTTGACGACGGATTTTATCACTCGCCGCCTGACTGCTGTGATTACATATAAGGTATTCGGAGTTTGATAGGGTTTGGTACATTGGTGTATGCCCTAGCCCATTCAGTGCTCTACCCCCTTATATTACGACACAACGCTATACCTAAATATATTTCGGAGAGAACCAGCTATCACGAAGTTTGATTGGCCTTTCACCCCTATCCACAAGTCATCCCGGGGCTTTTCAACGCCTATGGGTTCAGTCCTCCACTAGTTCTTACACTAGCTTCAACTTGCTCATGGATAGATCACTTCGTTTCGGGTCTGCAGCATCTGACTAAGCGCCCTATTCAGACTCGCTTTCGCTACGGCTTCGCGTGTGCTTAACCTTGCCAGACACCACAACTCGCAGGCTCATTATGCAAAAGGCAGTCCATCACCCTGTATTGCTACATAGGGCTCTGAATGATTGTAAGCAAATGGTTTCAGGTTCTATTTCACTCTGATCACCTCAGTTCTTTTCACCTTTCCCTCACGGTACTTGTGCACTATCGATCTGGTATTAGTATTTAGGGTTGGATCGTGGTCGACCCAGCTTCAGACAGGATTTCTCGTGTCCCGCCCTACTCAGGATACTGCTAGCTAAAGTTTGGTTTTCGCATACGGGACTATCACCCTCTATGGCTATACTTTCCAGAATGTTCTGCTAACCTCACTTATTGCACATTGCAGTCCTACAACCCCCAGTGCAAGCACTGGGTTTGCCCTCTTGCGCTTTCGCTCGCCGCTACTGACGCAATCTCTATTGATTTCTTTTCCTGAGGGTACTAAGATGTTTCAATTCCCCTCGTTCGCTCCTATATAGGTAATGTATATCTCTATACATTGGGTTGCCCCATTCGGAAATCTACGGATCAAAGCTTCTTGACAGCTCCCCGTAGCTTATCGCAGTCTAGTACGTCCTTCATCGCCTTTACCAGTCAAGGCATCCACCATTCGCTCTTAGTAGCTTACCTTTTTTAACCTTCTTTAGCGTCAAGGCAAAGCCTTGACTAAGAAGCAAGCTAAAGGCCTACCCCGCCAAACCTAATAAATATTAGAGTTAAAAACGAAATAAGCTAATTTCTCTTTAAACTAAAAAATATCAGTTTAAATTAAAATTTTACTTGCTCATTTAAACTAAAAAAGTTTTACTTGCATAAAAGCTAGATTTATAATCTAACTTCTACCTTTTTGATTCTAAAACGCATCACTTCCTTGTTAAAGTTTTTATGATAAGACCTTACTATCTTAAGACGGAAAGCATTCAAACACTTAATATAGATACTAATATATAATTAATACTAAACTAAGTCGTGAGTTTGAAACTTATCTTTAATCAAGACTTTAATTAATCATAAACTATTCTTTTTAAATTTAAAAAGTTTAAAAAGACAAGCTAAAATAATATATAGTCAAACTAAAGAAAAGACAGTCTAGTTTCATCCTTTAACAAGTCCTGTAAAATTGTTTTTATTAAAACTTGCTTGTGACTCTTAACAATAATAATTATAAAGAACATTTAGGCTTAAAACCTAAAGAAAGTATATAAAAGAATGAAATTATAATTTAATACGCTAAATATAATCTTATGATTTTTATAATTTTAAAAGTTATAAAAACTTCTTATAAAGACTATTATAAAAAATCTTATAAAACTCAAACTATAAAAATCCAATCTAGTGTAATATAAATAATTTATATACTTGCTTTAGATTTTAAAGCTTTACTTCAAATCTTATAAAAGCTATATAAATAAAATATCCAAATTCATACTAAATTACTTAACCATTTCATTATATATAAGATTAAAATATTTTAACTATAAAAACTCTTTACTTATTTAGTCTTTCTCTTTTAAGATTGACTTATATTGATGGTGGGCCTAACAAGACTTGAACTTGTGACCTCACCCTTATCAGGGGTGCACTCTAACCAGCTGAGCTATAGGCCCTTAATAATGGTGGAGAATAGCGGGATCGAACCGCTGACCTCCTGCGTGCAAAGCAGGCGCTCTCCCAGCTGAGCTAATTCCCCATAAACAATTAGCTTTTTCATCAATCTTTGAAATCTAAACAAGAATCAATTGAGTTTAATGAAGTAATAGTTGTGAGACTTATTACTTTGTACTCTAGAAAGGAGGTGATCCAACCGCAGGTTCTCCTACGGTTACCTTGTTACGACTTCACCCCAGTCGCTGATTCCACTGTGGACGGTAACTAGTTTAGTATTCCGGCTTCGAGTGAAATCAACTCCCATGGTGTGACGGGCGGTGAGTACAAGACCCGGGAACGTATTCACCGTAGCATGGCTGATCTACGATTACTAGCGATTCCGGCTTCATGCTCTCGAGTTGCAGAGAACAATCCGAACTGGGACATATTTTATAGATTTGCTCCACCTCGCGGTATTGCGTCTCATTGTATATGCCATTGTAGCACGTGTGTCGCCCTGGGCATAAGGGCCATGATGACTTGACGTCGTCCACACCTTCCTCCTCCTTACGAAGGCAGTCTATTTAGAGTGCTCGGCCGAACCGTTAGCAACTAAATACGTGGGTTGCGCTCGTTGCGGGACTTAACCCAACATCTCACGACACGAGCTGACGACAGCCGTGCAGCACCTGTCTCTAAGTTCTAGCAAGCTAGCACCCTCATATCTCTATAAGGTTCTTAGGATATCAAGCCCAGGTAAGGTTCTTCGCGTATCTTCGAATTAAACCACATGCTCCACCGCTTGTGCGGGTCCCCGTCTATTCCTTTGAGTTTTAATCTTGCGACCGTACTCCCCAGGCGGTACACTTAATGCGTTAGCTGCATTACTGAGATGACTAGCACCCCAACAACTAGTGTACATCGTTTAGGGCGTGGACTACCAGGGTATCTAATCCTGTTTGCTCCCCACGCTTTCGCGCCTTAGCGTCAGTTGAGTTCCAGCAGATCGCCTTCGCAATGGGTATTCTTGGTGATATCTACGGATTTTACCCCTACACCACCAATTCCATCTGCCTCTCCCTCACTCTAGACTATCAGTTTCCCAAGCAGTTTAATGGTTAAGCCATTAGATTTCACAAGAGACTTGATAATCCGCCTACGCGCCCTTTACGCCCAGTGATTCCGAGTAACGCTTGCACCCTCCGTATTACCGCGGCTGCTGGCACGGAGTTAGCCGGTGCTTATTCCTTAGGTACCGTCAGAATTCTTCCCTAAGAAAAGGAGTTTACGCTCCGAAAAGTGTCATCCTCCACGCGGCGTTGCTGCGTCAGGCTTTCGCCCATTGCGCAATATTCCCTACTGCTGCCTCCCGTAGGAGTCTGGACCGTGTCTCAGTTCCAGTGTGACTGATCATCCTCTCAGACCAGTTAAGCGTCATAGCCTTGGTGAGCCATTACCTCACCAACTAGCTGATACTATATAGTCTCATCCTACACCGAAAAACTTTCCCTACTCAACTTGTGTTAAGTAGGAGTATAGAGTATTAGCAGTCGTTTCCAACTGTTGTCCTCTTGTGTAGGGCAGATTAACTATACCTTACTCACCCGTGCGCCACTAATCCACTTCTAGCAAGCTAGAAGCTTCATCGTTCGACTTGCATGTATTAGGCACGCCGCCAGCGTTCACTCTGAGCCAGGATCAAACTCTCCATAATAAACCTTCTTTAGCGTCAAGGCAAAGCCTTGACTAAGAAGCAAGCTAAAGGCCTGTCCCGCCAACCTAAATTGATAAACATCAAATTAGATTATTAAAAAGAGATAAACCTTATTGCTTTTATAGATAAGTTTAATCTTTTTCTTCAAAGAAAAAGTTTTATAATAATTGATAAGATTTTACACAATTACTTGTGCCTAAATCTTTTCTGGCTCAATCGATCACTTATTTAGATTTCAAAGATTGACTAATAAGATTTGAAATATAACAATATTAATTTTAAAGAACAAAACAAAAAATCATTTTTAAAAGAAAAGTTTAAAATAAAAATAAAAGGATTTTATAAAAACTAAAAATTAAGAATTATAAAATCTAAATTATAGTTTGGTGAAACTTTATAATTTAAAAGATTTTAAGTCCTTTTTACAAAAAAGGAAATGAAAGTATAACTAATTAAGCTTAAAGGGGGATTAAA
>NZ_NFNY01000037.1 GCF_002179165.1 Campylobacter jejuni | reverse complement strand
GGGGGGGGTATATCAAATTTTTACTCAAAGATGTGCCTAGGTTGAAAAGGGAGTTTAGGGAAAAATAGAAAAGCTAAGCAAATATGAAATGGAATTTAAAAATAACAAAAAATAAAATAATTTAAAGCTTATTAAAAAACAAAGAAAATAAATTAAAAGCTATTACAAAATAGCTTTTAAAATCAAATAAAAAATTAAAATCAAAAATAAATTCATTATTATTTATATAAATTAAAACTAAAAAAGCTTTATAATAAAAATACTTTTATTATAAATTTAAAAATTAAAGAGTTGGAATTAAAATAAAATTTTATATTTTTTGCTAAAATTACAAAATAAAAATTGCATATACTAGAAAGAAAATCATGGATAATTATGAATTTAGTGAACTTTTAAAAACACTTAAAAACAAAGTAGGTAACATAGCCTCTATTATAAAACCTGACGAGATTAAATCAAGACTTAAGAAAATTGAAGAACTTGAAAATTCTCCATCATTTTGGAGTGATGTAAAACAAGCAGGAATCATAGGTAAAGAAAAGACAAAAATTACCAACTTGCTCAAAAAATACGAAAATGCTTTCAATGCCTTAAATGACGCAAGCGAGCTTTTTGATATGGCTAATGGCGAAAATGACACAGAAACTTTAGAAGCCTTATTTAATGATGCGCCAAGCCTTGAAGACACCATCACAAGCCTTGAAATTTCTATGCTTTTAAGTGGCGAAAATGATGGTAAAAATGCCATTGTATCTATTCATCCTGGAGCAGGCGGAACAGAAAGCAATGACTGGGCTAGCATACTTTATAGAATGTATTTAAGATTTTGCGAAAGAGAAGGTTTTAAAGTAGAAACTTTAGACTTTCAAGAGGGCGAAGAAGCAGGACTTAAAGATGTGAGTTTTTTAGTAAAAGGTGATAATGCTTATGGTTATTTAAAGGCGGAAAATGGAATTCATCGCTTGGTAAGAACTTCGCCTTTTGATAGTGCTGGACGCCGTCACACAAGCTTTTCAAGTGTTATGGTAAGCCCTGAACTTGATGATGATATTGAAATTGAAATCGAAGAAAAAGATATAAGGATTGATTATTATCGCGCTAGTGGCGCGGGCGGACAGCATGTTAATAAAACAGAAAGTGCAGTTAGAATCACACATTTTCCAACCGGAATAGTTGTGCAATGCCAAAATGATAGAAGCCAACACAAAAACAAAGCCACTGCTTTTAAAATGTTAAAATCACGCCTTTATGAGCTTGAACTTATGAAACAACAAGATAGCGCGAATTCAAGCGAAAAAAGCGAGATAGGCTGGGGACATCAGATACGATCTTATGTGCTTTTTCCTTATCAACAAGTTAAGGATAATCGTAGTGGTGAAGCCTTTTCGCAGGTGGATAGCATCTTAGATGGAGATATTAAAAAAATAATAGAAGGTGTTTTGATTGCTTTGAAAACAGAGTAAAAAATTAATTTCTTATATAAGTAATTTTTTATGCAAGATCTCTTCTAAAACCACCGTAGCATAAGAGCCTTTTTGTAGAAAAAATTCCATACAAAAATGTGCTTTTTCTTTATCATATCGCCAATTAAGCTCTTCTAAGTATCCCCACATAAAACGCCTAGAACCTTGTATTTTGAATTTAAATTCCAAAGCATCTTTAAAAATTTCATTTTCCAAATTTAAAGCCAAACCTTGTCCTGTTTCATAAGCCTTATTCCCGATTAAAAGCCCCATAGCACTGATATTTCTTTGATTAAAACGCATTATTTCGCTTTCTAAATCTTCACATAAAAAGCATTTTCCAAAAGGATAGTGTCCTAAAACTTCACCTTTTAAAAGCTTAAAAAATTGCTTTTGATTTTTAATTTGTTTTGCTTCTTCTTTACTGATTTTATAAATTTGTGCTAATTCTGCCACGCTAAAATCATTTGCAAAATGCGATAATTCCACTCTTTTGCTTAAATATCTATTGAAGAGTTCGCTTTGAAAAGCTGAAATTAAAAATTCTTTCATCTTGATATTTTTCATCTTTTTGCCACGCAAAATTTCAAGCCCTTCTTTATAATTGTCTCCAAATTTTCCAAAACGCTGATAGCCAAAATAATTTGCAAAACCTTGTTTATCTAAATTTATCAAAGCTTGTTCGAGTTTTAAAGCATCGCTTGGTAAAACCTTTTTCAAACGGATAAAAAAAGAATTTCCTTTTAAATGGCCAATTCTAAGTTTGTTTTCATGGGTAAAAGTTTCTAAAATTTTAAGTTTAGGATGCGAAAAATTTGTAAGCTCATTTTCAAATTTTTTAGGCATCGAAATATATTGAAAAGTACTTCCTTGCTTATCTTTAAGTCCTGCGTAACCCAAATCACGCATTTTAACCCCACATATCTTGCTTAAAATTCGCAAAGCCTCACTTGTACTTAAATCTTTTTTGTTAATATGCAAAATAAGATGTTCGCCTTTACCGCTAAATTCATATAAAGGTCTTTCACGCACGACAAAATCATCATTATTTTTACTAAAATAAGTATTAATAGGACTATGTTTTAAACTATATAAAGGTTTAAAAATGGTGTTCTCTTCCGCTAAATTCATATTTTCCTTTCACTGCTTTGCCAAAAATATTTAACTCTACATGATATTTTTTGGCAATTTGTTTTATAATTTCGCAATTTTTCTCATCAAAACCAAACAAAATTTCATATTCTTCTCCACTATAAAGTGTGTAATTATCAAGCTTTTTAAACCACGAAATTCCGCATTTATTTTGTATTAGAAGCCTTGATAAATCTTTACTTAAACCATCTGAAATATCCATAGCACAACTTACAAAAGGTGCAAGCTCGTAAAAAAATTCCGCTCTTAATTTTGGCTTTATAAAACGATGGTTTGGACTTAATTTCCCGCCATTTTGTAAAATTTCAAGCCCTTTTAAACTCTGACCCAATTTTCCCGTATAAGCTAGTAAATGTCCTTTTTTTAAACCTTTTCTAAAAACTGCATTTTTATTGACTTTTGAAATGATGGTTATGCTAATATCTATTTTATCGTTACTTATTGTATCACCGCCTATAATTTTTATGTCAAATTTTTTAGCAATTTTTAAAAAGCCTTTTTGCAAAACTTCAATTTCATCATAGCTTAAATTTTTAGGCAAAGCAAGTCCTAAAAGTGCATATTTTGGCTTTGCATTCATCACAATAGCATCTGAAATATTGACAAGCATAGCTTTTGTGGCAATTTGCTCCAAATTCATCCACGTTCTTTTAAAATGCACATTTTCGCAAAACAAATCTTTACTAAAACACCAATCATCAATGATCGCACCATCATCACCATTTTTTTCATTTAAAAAAGCTTTGATTATAAAATCTTCTTTATTCATAAAAAAGATTTTATAAAATTTCCTTTTAAATTCTAGTGAATTTTAGATTTTTTTTATATAATACCCATATAAAGGAAAAACCATGAAAAATTTAGAACTTAGAATTTTTAGATTTGACAAAAATAAAGACTATGAAGCTTATTATAAGCCTTATATTTATAATAATTATGAGAATTTTGCGACTCTTTATGATTTGCTTTTACAAGTGCAAGATGATGATATTTACTTTGATTTTAATAAAGATGAAAAATCCTATATTGTGGTAAATAAAAAATTTTTACCCCTTGATACACCCTTAAATAAACTTATAAAGGAAAATGATTTTTGCCTTATTATCGAACCTTTAAGCACAAAAAGAGTGATAAAAGATCTCATCATTGACAAAAACGATTTTTTAGAAAAATATAAATATTTAGCAAAATTTGGCAATGAGGAAGATAAAAAGCTCTATGAAAAGTATGATTATTTATATTACAAAAGTGAAATTTTAGAATTTTTACCTGAATATATGGGTGATGCAGTATTTTATCTTGCTTCAAATTTGATAGAAAAATATCCTGATAAAAAATTAGAAATCTTAAAAACAATTTGTGACACTAAAAAAGGGATTTTCTATCATCTTTCAAACGATGAAAATTCAGAAAGTGTGATTAAAAATTTACAAAAAGAAATCCTAAATTTAAAACTTATTAATGAAGCATTTTTAGATTTTGACTTACCAAAAATCAGTGCATTTGATAATGAAATTACAGAACTTGGCGAAGTAAAATATGATTTTAAAGACTTTAATATTGCTTTTTATGGTTTTAAACCTTGCGATACTTTAAAATCAAAGATTAAAGCTAAATTTATTTCTTATGAAAATAGTGATAAAAATAATGGTTTTTCCTTGTTAAATTTAAACCCTGAACTTAGCTACAAAATGGCAGCAAGAATCATCTTAGATGCTTATGATAGCGGTGCTGATTTCATGGTGGTAAAAGAAGAAAAAGATTTTTATATGTTTGATACTTGTGCAAAAAAATTAATGCAAACAAGCGGAAGAGATTTTAATGATTTTTATATTTTGAGTCATTTTGAATTTCTTTCTTTGATACAAGGTATTAAAGTTCCATCTTTACAAAACCATGAGCTCAAAGTGAGTTTGATATGAAAATCTCTTTAGAATGCAAAGATTTAATCATTGAAAAAGCTTTAGAACTTTTTTTAAAAGAACATTTAGTGATGAAAAAAGATTGTGATTTTATCATAAGCGATGAAAAAATAGCTACGCAAAAACCTTTATTTATCATTGCTAAAAACTCGCCTTTTTTAAGTGTGCCTTTTAGCAAAGAATTATTATTTCAATCTTTAAGTGAATTTGATAGTGCGTTAAAAGCCACAGCACAAAAACTTGCTGATGAAAAAAGAAAAGCACTAGAAGAAAGAATTGATTTTATTGCTAATGAATTTAAAAAAGATTATCAAAATAAAATAGATCTTGCCATTAATGAACTCAAAGAAAAACTTGTCAAAGCCTTAATCGATGAATGAAGAATTTATAAGTGTTAAGGATTTTTTCAATAAAAACGATAAAAAAGAAAAATTCTTAAAAAACCAAAATTTAAATTTTAAAAACACAAAAGAAAAAACTCAAAAAAATAAAAAAACAAAACTTTATACCCACATAGAAAGCGGAAAATATAAAGGCAAAAAACTCCTTTTACCCAGCCTTGAAACTACAAGAAGTACTAAAAGTATAGTTAAAGCTTGTGTTTTTAATGTTTTAAGACAAAATTTAAGAAACAAAATTTTCATCGAAGCTTTTGGCGGTAGTGCTTCAATGGCTGCTGAAGCTTTGAGTAATGATGCTTTAAAAGCCTATGCTATAGAGCTAGATAAAAATGCATATAAAATTGCTCTAGAAAATGCTAAAAATATAGATGAAAATTTAGAAATTATCCATGCAAACACTTTTGAATTTCTACCCAAACTCATAGAAAATTCGAAAAATGAAATCATTTTATATCTTGATCCGCCTTTTGACATCAGAGAAGGTTTTGACCGAATTTATGAAAAAATTTATCATTTGTTAGAAAATTTAAAATTAAATACTCTATTTTGCATTATCTTAGAGCATAATTCTACGATAAAAACTCCTATCAATATACAAAATTTTACCAAAAATAAAGAAAAAAAATTTGGCTCTACTAGTTTAAGTTTCTATAAAAAATAATTAAAAATTTAAACCTGGAACACTTCTTGCTTTCTTTTGTTTTTAACAATAGATTAAAGGAAGAATCCATGAGAGTTTTAACGATTTTTTTACTCTTTATGACAAGTATTTTCGCAGTGCAAATCAAGGATGTAGCAAATACTGTGGGCGTAAGAGACAATCAGCTCATAGGCTATGGTCTTGTTGTAGGGCTTAATGGTAGTGGCGATGGTACAAGTTCTAAATTTACACTACAATCTGTATCAAATCTTTTACAAGGTATGAATATCAAAGTAGATCCCGCAGATATTAAATCAAAAAATACTGCAGCAGTTATGGTAACAGCCAAACTTCCTGCTTTTGCCAAAAGTGGAGATAAATTAGATATCACCGTTTCATCTTTAGGCGATGCAAAATCTTTACAAGGCGGGACACTTTTACTTACAGCGCTACGCGGAATTGATGGCGAAATTTATGCTATTGCACAAGGTTCTATATCAACTGGAGGCTTAACTGCTAGACCAGGAGGTGCAGGATCTCACTCTACTGCTGCTACTGTGATGGGTGGGGCTAATGTGGAAAGAGAAATTCCGCAAAATTTCAGCCAAAATACAAATTTAACTCTAAGCTTAAAAGTAGCAGATTTTAAAACCGCTAGTGATATAGAAAGGGTTTTAAATGCGGTTTTTGATGAAGAAGTAGCAAAAGCTGTTGATTCTCGTACAATCAAACTTAAAAAACCTGAAGATCTTTCAAATGTTGATTTTATGGCAAGGGTTTTAGAGCAAGATATAGCTTACAAACCACAAAGTAAGGTTATCATTGATGAAAGAACTGGCACTGTGATCGCTGGAGTAGATGTAGAAGTAGAACCTGTCTTAATCACTCATAAAGATATCACTATAAAAATTGATCCAAACAATACTGCAGCGGCAGCTCAAAATGAAATCGATATGAAAGATGGCGGTTTTGTTGATCCAAATTCAAATACTTTAAGGATTAATAATACAAAAAGCACGGTAGCAAATATCGCAAGAATGCTTAACAAACTTGGAGCAACACCTAATGATATCATAGCGATTATGGAAAATTTAAAAAGAGCGGGTGCGATTAATGCAGATTTGGAGATCATCTAATGAAAGTAGATAATTTTTTAAGTACTTATAGTATGAATAGTGCTTTACTTGACAAAGCTAAAAGTCTAAACGCAACCGCTAAAGTCAATGATAATGATATAGTGACCAAAACTAAAGAAGATGAAGCTTTGAAAGAACAAACTGATGCCTTTGAAGCTTTTTTTCTAAAACAGGTTTTAGATGTATCTTTAAAAAGCCAAAATTCGCTTTTTGGTAAAGATGCGAGTGATGAAATTTATTCATCAATGTATAATGACACTATAAGTAAAGCTTTAAGCGGTGGAATGGGATTTTCAAAATTATTATACGATTTTTTAAAAGAAAGGGGTTAAGTTTTTTAATTTTTGGTCGATATAGTTTGTAGAGGATTATTAAACAAGATCTAAGGAGGCAGAAATGATCAATCCTATACAACAAAGCTTTGTGGCAAATACCACTTTAAATACAACAAAAACAGATAAAGAAACAAAAACAAATGATACTCAAAAAACGGAGAATGATAAAGTTTCTAGAATAGCAGAGCAAATAAAAAATGGCACTTATAAAATTGATACAAAAGCCACAGCTCAAGCTATAGCAGATTCTTTAATGTAAAAAGTATCTCCTTTTTTTGAGAATAAAAAAGGAGATAAAATGCTAAAAAAGCACTTAGATGAAGTTAATTCTATTCTTGAAAGATTGATAAATTTAACACAAGAAGATATAGAAAATATCAAAATAGCAAAGCACGAAAGTGTTACACCTAGTGTTGAAGAAAAAAATAAACTGATTGCAGAATTTACCACAGCTAAAAAGCAGCTAGATGCTGCTTTAATCACCCTTAATAATAGCTCCACCAAAGGACTTAGTGAATTGCTTGATGAGGAAGATAAACAAAAATTAGATTTGCTTAAAAAAAATCTTCAAACCCTTCATACCAAAAATAAAGAATACGCTAAATTTGTTCTTATTGTCAAAGATTTTCTCGATGGCTTAGTTAATAAAATGTTTAATACCAATGATGGAACGAATAATGCTTATGGAGATAAAAAGACCTCTCCTGAGTCAATTTTTAAAATCAATGTATAAGGATAAATAATGGGTATTTTTGGGACTTTATATACTGGTGTTACAGGACTAAAAGCAAGTGAAGTTCAAATTGCAACCACCAGTAATAATATTTCTAATGCTAACGCCACTTTTTATACGCGTCAAAGAGTTGTACAAACTACCAATGGCTTTGTCACTACAGGAGGAGTGCAAGTAGGCACAGGAACAGCGATAGAAAGTATAGTGCGTTTACATGATGAACATGCTTATTATAAATTAAAAGGAGCTACTAATCAGCTAGAATATACCAAATATATGGCTTCAACTTTACAAGAAATTGCCGAGCGTTTTCCTGATTTACAAAATACTGGAATTTTGCAAGATTTAGAAAATTATAATAAAGCTTGGAATGATTTTGCTTCCAATCCAAATGAAAATGCTACAAAAATAGCCCTTGTGAAAGCTTCCCAAACCTTAACAGAAAGCGTAAATAACACTTTCGCGACTCTAGATAAAATACAAAAAAAAGTCAATGATGATATTAAAAATACCGTCGATGAAATCAATAGAATTGGCGAAGAAATTGCACATATCAATAAACAAATTTATGGTCAAGAAGCTCTTACAACTGAACACGCAAACGAACTTAGAGACAGAAGAGATGAGCTTGAATTGACTTTATCAAAACTAGTCAATGCAGTAGCAAGCAAAAATGAAATTCATCAAGACAATCGCCTAGATACTACAATTACTGATCCAAGACATCAATATAATCTTAGTATAGAAGGTTTTAGTATAGTTGACGGAGTAAATTTTCATCCTTTAAAACTCGATTATGATGATAAAAATAAATCCTATAGTATTTATTATGAAACCGCTGATGAAAAAGTTCGCGATCTTACATCAAAAATCAATGGCGGACAACTTGGTGCACAGCTTGATTTACGCGGAAGAAATTATAGCAAAAGCGAAGGAAAATATACCGATGGAATCATTCAAGGCTACATGGATGCATTAAATACCTTTTCTAAAACTATGATTAATGAAACCAATAATCTTTATGCAAGTTCTGCAAAAAGCTCTGTTAGTTCAGATTATTTAAAAGGCTTAAAAGGCGATATCCCTTTAATGAATTATGACAGAACCATACAACCTGGAAGCTTTGATATAGTTATTTATGATGAAAAAGGTGATAAAAAACTAACCAAAACTATCACCATTGATGTCAATACTACTATGAACGATATCATGCGTCAAATCAATGCAAATACAGATGATAATAATGATAACAATGCAAATAATGATGTTGATGATCATATTAATGCAAGTTTTAGTTATGATCCAAAAACAGGAGATAGTTTATTTCAAATCAATGCAAAAACAGGATTTAAAATAGCCATAGAAGATAAAGGAACTAATTTTGCTGGTGCTTTTAGTATAGGAGGATTTTTTAGCGGAACTAATGCAAGCGATATTAGAGTGAAAGATTCTATTTTAAACGATCCGAGCACCGTAAGAGCTAGCCTTAATGGGGTTGACAGCGGCAATGATATGGCAAATAAAATCATACAACTTCAATACGATAAAGTTAATTTTTATAATGAAGATGGGACAATTGATAATCTTACCATGGAAGAATATTACCGAAAACTTACTGGTAAAATAGGTTCTGATGGGGAAAACAACAATATCGTAAATGCCAGTAACGAAACTCTTTACAATTCTGTGTATAGCGAATATCAATCCAAAAGTGGAGTAAATACCAATGAAGAATTAGCCGCTCTCATACAATACCAATCAAGCTATGGTGCGGCCGCAAAAATCGTAACAACGGTTGATAAAATGCTAGATACTTTATTAGGGCTTAAGTCTTAAAGCCCTAATTTATTTTAAAATAATTTCATTTGATATTTTATTTTATACTGCGACTTTTGATTTTATTACCTTACTTTAAAATCAGCATATTTTTATTTAAAATTTTAAGCTTTGTAAAAATTTCTGCTTTTTCTTCAAATTTTTCTTTAAAATATTAAAATTTAAATAAAATTATGAAAAAGGAAAAATTATGAAAAATTCAAGTAGTTTAAAAGCCAAACTTGAAAGCTTGGTTAAAGAAAAAAATACCGATAAAGCCCTTTTTGAAGCACCTGATCCTTTGCAAGTGGCAAAAATTTACAATGATGAATTTATAGCTTTGATTTGTGCTTTATTTGCTTATGGAAATGCCAAAAATATAGTCAATTTTTTAAATAAACTTGATTTTTCTTTGCTAAATTTAAACCAAAATCAAATTCAAAAAGAATTAAAAGGCTTAAAATACCGCTTTCAAAATGAAAAAGATATCACACAAATTTTCATCACTTTTTCAAGGCTTAAAAACGAAATTTCACTCAATGAACTTTTTACAAAAGAGTATGAAAAAAGGCAAAACACCACAGATTCTATTCTAGCATTTATGCAAAAAATTAAGACTTTAAACACATATTCTAGTTATGGTTATGATTTTTTCTTTGGCAAAATTTGGCAAAATGCCCCCACTTCACCGCTAAAACGCTATAATATGTATTTAAGATGGATGGTAAGAAAAGACGCACTTGATCTTGGAATTTTTACTAAAATTCACACCAAAGATTTACTCATCCCCCTTGATACGCACACGCACAAAATCTCCTTAAATTTGGGACTTTTAAAGCGAAAAATTTATGATTTTAAAAGCGTTTTAGAACTCACGCAAAAATTAAAAGAATTTGATCCAAATGATCCCATAAAATACGATTTTGCAATTTATCGCTTGGGACAAAGTAAGCAAATTTTAAAATAAAAAAATCTAAAATACAAGGACAAAAATAAGCAAAATTAAAAAAAATAAAATTATAAAAAACACAAAAAGGCTAAAAATGCAAACTTTATTGTCACAACTTAATGAGTTAAATACGATTTATTATTTTGTGTTGTTTTTTATTGCTATTTTTGCTGGATTTATCGACTCTATCGTGGGCGGTGGCGGACTTATCACTCTGCCTGCCTTGCTAGCTTGTGGCGTTTCTCCACATTTATCCATCGCTACAAATAAACTTCAAAGTGTTTTTGGCTCTTTTACTGCGGCTATAACTTATTATAAATCAACGACAATTAAACACCTTGTTTGGGGCGTAATTTTCACAGGAATCGGTGCAGCTTTGGGCTCTTATAGCGTTTTATTAATTGATTCAGAATATTTAAAACCTATTATTTTATTTTTCTTAACCTTGACTTTTTTATACACGGCTTTGCGTCCAAATTTAGGCAAAGTCGCTACTGAAGCAAAAATGAAAAATATCAAGCTTTTTTATGTAATTTGTGGTTTTACTTTGGGATTTTATGATGGATTTTTAGGGCCTGGAACAGGTTCTTTTTGGATTTTTGTCTGTGTGATGTTGCTTGGTTTTAATATGAAAAATGCAAGCATTAACACGAAAATCTTAAATTTTGCTAGCAATATCGTTGCACTTTTTATCTTTTTATGGCGTTATGAGCTTTTATGGGCTGTGGGTTTGCTTATGGGTGTGGGGCAAATTTTAGGTGCTTATCTTGGTTCAAAACTTGTATTAAAAACTAATGGAGCTTTTATAAAAGCTTTGTTTTTAGTCGTGGTGGGAGCGACAATTATCAAGGTTGCTTGGGATTATTTTTCTTAAATTCTTTTTTGATTTTTTCTATTTTAAAATAAAGTTTCAAATATCCGCCTTTATACCAACTTTTATGTGCGTTAATTAGAGCATTTCCTAGCTTGTATGAAAGGTGGTTTTTGCATTTTAAAGCTTCTTTGTAATCGCTAAAATCTTCTAAATTTGCTTTATTTTTAGCTAAATTTTTATGGATTTTAGAAATTTTTATAAGCGTAAAAGGCATTTTTAAATATCCTTTTAAACTTTTTGAGTTTTCTATCATCGCAAGACCTAGCTTGTATGAGAGATGATTTTTTACCAAATTTACAGCACCTACTGGCTTTTTGATTTCTGATTTTGAAATTTCAAATTTAAGCTTTGAAAAAGGCATTTTGCTTTCATCTTTGTAGAGTTTGCACTCATTTTTATCGCTATCTTTGGATAATGCAAAACGATTTTTATGCGTGTTATTATAAATATAATCATACACAAACTCGAGCTTTTGTTCCGCACTTTCAAGCTTTTCAAGTTCGTTTTCAAGTAAATTTGGATCTAAAAAAAGCTCTTTTTCAAATTTGAATTTAAAATCTTCTTTTTGCATACTTTGATATTCTCTAACTTGATTTCTTGTTAAATTAGGTGTATGATCTCTAGTCCAAAAAATATTATCTTTTATAAGTTTTGAAGGATTTCCCGCATAAATAGAATTTGAAAATTTAACTCCACAATTTACACTTTTTGCACCTAAAATACTTCCACTTGCTATAAAACTTGCTTTTAAGATAGCAAGTTCTCTCGCACACCAAATATGATCGCCCATATAAATACTTTTGCCAGTATTTATACGCTCATAATTTTCACTAAAAATCATATGATGATCGGTTGTATCTAGCCAAATTCCCCAAGAAAACATACAATCATCACCTATGATAATATTTTTACTCTCCACAGCATTCATATGTACGCCGTGAAAAGTGGTATTATTTCCGATATAACAAATACTATCATTAGCCACCGCGATATTTCCCCAAGCCCAAGAACTTCCCGCATTATCCCCTATAAAAACTAAAGAGTTATTTTGATGAAAAACAACATTTATAAAAGAAGAAGTACTAGCAAAAAAGACTATATTATTACTTCCTTTAAATTCAAGCTTTAAATTCTTTTGTAAAGATAAATCTCCATAAATAATATTGCCTTTTTCATCAACGCTTTTTAGCATTTTTGCCCCTAAATTTAAAAATAAGTCCTAAATTTACCCTTTTTATAATTAAAAAATCCTAAATTTACCTTGTTTTCTTTTAAAGGCTTTATTGCTAAATTTAGCAAAAATTTTGGAATTTTAATGACTCAAAGAGATATAGCTGGAAAACTAGATATAAATGTTAAAACTTTACGCAAATGGAAAAAAGATCGCCCAAAAGTTTATGAGCTTTTAATGTTAGGTTTAAAAGCACAAGAGATATTGGATAAACTTAAAAAAGAATGCGAAGATTTAGAAGAAATGTTAGAGATTAAAGATTAACATTAGAGCTAAGTTCCCACATCGGCAAAAAAACTCCAAGTGCTAAAAACAATACCAAAATTGCGACAAATAAAGTCATCAAAGGCTCAAGTAAAACTAAAAATTTATCCATAAAATTTTCAATTTTTTTCTCATAATATCTTGAAATCTCTACACTCAAAAACTCCAATTTAGAGCTTTTCATAGCAATATTTAACATAGAAATCACCAAAGAGTCAAAAATACCTATTTTCTTAAAAGCAATACCTAACTCAAGCCCACCATCTATGAAAGAGAAAAGCCTTTGATATAAAAAAATCATTTTTTTATTTTTAATTCCATCAATGGCCAAATGGAAAGATTTTGAAAAAGGAATTCCACTTTGCAGTAATAAAGCAAAAATCATAAAAAAATAATAATTTTGATGATATTTTATAAAAGGTGCAATAATGGGAATTTTCAAAATCAAACTATCGCAAAAATAAGCAAAAAAATGTAATTTTCTATAAAATATTGCAATAAAAAATAAAATAAATACAAAAAGAATTGAGGCAAAAATTGCATAATGATATAAAAAATCATAAATTTGCAACATTATTTTAGTAATAAGCGGTAAATTCACTCCTAAATTTTCAAACAAATCTTTAAAATTTGGAATAACAAAAAGCATTAAAAAAATGAAAGATGAAAGGATGCTAAAGAAAACGAGCAAAGGATATCTTAAAGCTTTTTGAAGTCTTTTATCGTTTTCTACACTCTTTTCTCTAAGTTTTGCAATTTGTAAAAATACTTCACTTAATTTTCCTGTATTTTCAACCATTTTAATCAAGGCAAGTTCTGCTTTAGTTAATCCTAAATTTGCATTTTCAAATGCCATATTTAAGCTCATTCCTAAAAGTATATTATCTAAAATTTTATCAGTATTTTTATAAGAATATGTTTTTGAAATTTCTTTTAATGCTTCTTGGATACTAAGCCCAACCTCGCAAAGTAAAGCTAAATCTTTAAAAAAAATGATTATTTTATCATTGCTTAATTTTTTAAGATGAATATTATCAAGCTCTTTAATATTTACAATTTTCCATTTTTTGACTATGGCTATTGATTGTGCTGTGTTTAAATTTTTTGCTCTTACTATTTTTTTATGCTTATTTCCCTCTTTTAAAATTTCAATTTCATAAAGTTTCATTGACAACCCTTAAAAGTTCATCGATCGTTATTACACCATCTCTTGCTTTTTCTAAACCTTGTTCGAACATCGTTTTAAAGCCTTTGGTTTTTGCAAGCTCTAAAATAACATTCTTATTTTGATTTTCTCTTATGGCAGATGAAATTTCTTTATCAACTCTTAAGCACTCAATAATCAATTCTCTTCCTAAAAATCCACTATAATTACAATATTCACAACCCTTAGCCTCGAAAAAATTGCCCTCAAATTCATTATTATACTTTTCACTTTTTTGTTTGCATTTAGGACAAAGCTTACGCACTAAGCGTTGTGCTATAATCAAATTGATAGCGGATGCGATTAAATAAGGTTTAGCTTTCATATCTATTAGCCTATCGATAGCAGAAATAGCATTATTGGTATGCAAAGTGCTTAAAAGCAAATGTCCTGTTAAAGAGGCTTTTAAGGCTATATCAAGACTTTCTTCATCACGAATCTCGCCTATCATAATAATATCAGGATCTTGTCTTAAAATTGCTCTTAAAACATTATTAAATTCTACTCCTGCTTTAGTATTTAATACAATTTGTTGCACCAAAGGTATTTTATACTCTATAGGATCTTCGACTGAAATGATTTTACGCTCCACACTTTTTAACTCATTTAAACAAGCATACAAAGTGGTACTTTTTCCGCTTCCAGTTGGTCCTGTAAGTAAAATCATTCCATAAGAAGAACGCAAAGATTTTGATAAAATTTCAAAATTAATCTTTCCCAAATTTAATTTTTCGAGTTCTAAAATTTCCCATCGTGTTTTAAAATTCTAATCACCGCACTTTCACCATCCAATAAAGGTAAAAAAGATATCCTGCAATCATATTTATTATTATCAAAACAAATTTCAAAACTACCATCTTGTGCTTTTCTGGATTCTGCGACATTTAAATGAGATAAAAACTTAATGTAAAAAATCAAAGCTTCGTAAATATCTTTATCGATACAAGAAAATTCTTGCAAAACTCCATCAACTCTAAATCTTATTAAAGCATTGTCAAATCTTGCTTCTATATGGATATCACTTGCATTTAACTTCAATGCTTCATCAAAGATAAAATCAAATATTTGGCTAATGTAACTTTGATTTTCTTGTTTTATATTCTCTTGCCATTCAAGTCTTAATTTCGTACTTAAAATTTTAAGCTCTTCTTTAATCCGTAACTTGTTTAAACATTTTACAATCTTAAATTCATCGGCAATAACCACCTTTATGTTTTTTCTATTACTAAAAACTTCTATCTCTTCTAAAAGCTCAATAGAAAAAGGTTTAGATCTTGCTAAGCAAAAAACATCATTTTGGATTTTTATAGGTAAAATTTGAAATTTTAAAAGAAAAGAAAAAGGGAAAATTGCACATTTTTCCTCATCCATTTCTTCAAAATCAAAATATTCCATTTTTTGATAAAATGCTAAAGCTTTTAAAAAATCTTCGCTTTTAACTTCATAATCATTGCAAAGTTGTTTTAAATTTATCTCATCATTTAAATAAAGCTCAAACAAAGTTTCATCAATCATTTTTATCTTTCAAGTTCAATAACACCAAAATATTTTACATAAGCATTTAAAACCCTATTTGCTTCCTCTACTTCTCCTAAAGCTTTCTTGGATTTAATGAATACCAGCCAAGATTCTTTAGCTGTTTTATCCATATCATTAGCTTTTAAAGCCCAAAAAATTGATTTTTTATAATTTTTATTTTTATAATAATAATTAGATAATGCTAAAGCTTTTTTATAGCTTGGGTTTTGATAAAATTGTTTTTTCAAATCATAAATATTGATTATTTTAGAATCAATATTTATCTTTATATTATTTTCTTGAATTTGATCTAATTCTTCTATTTTTTTATCCTGTGTTTCTTTTATAATTTTGTTTTTTTCTTGTAAAATTTGTGCTTGCAAAATTTTTTGATCTAAAATTTTTTTATATTCTAAAGCCTTTAAAGAACTAACTTTTTGTTGATAATGGCCTTGCATTATAAAAAAAATCATACCGATAACAATTATTGCGAAAAAAATAAAAAATAAATATTTAAAAAATT